>NZ_PDZH01000037.1 GCF_002735695.1 Chitinimonas sp. BJB300 | reverse complement strand
CCCTGCTGATGGACCTGCTGTTCTCGGTCGTCTTCATCGCCGTGATGTTCTACTACAGCGGCTGGTTGACCTTGATTGTGCTGCTCAGCCTGCCTTGCTACGCCTTGTTGTCGTTCATGATCACCCCGGTCTTGCGCGCACGGTTGGACCAAAAGTTTGCCCGCGGCGCAGAAAACCAATCCTTCCTGGTCGAAGCCATCAATGGCGTTGAGACCATCAAGGCCATGGCGGTAGAACCGCGGGTGATCGAGCGTTGGGACAACCAACTCGCCGCCTATGTGGCTGCCAGCTTCAAGGTAGGCCAGCTGGGCAATATCGCCAGCCAAGTCGTTTCGATGATCGGCAAGATCGTTACCGTGGCCACGCTGTGGCTGGGCGCGAAGTTGGTGATTGAAGGCGATCTGACGGTAGGCCAGCTGATCGCCTTCAACATGCTGGCCGGCCGAGTCGCCGGGCCCATCATGCGTTTGGCGCAGCTATGGCAGGACTTCCAGCAGACCGGTATTTCCATGCAACGGCTGGGGGATATTCTCAATACCCGTACCGAAGTCACCCAGGGCAGCCGTGCCGCCTTGCCGGCCATTGAGGGGGCGATTGAATTCGACCAAGTGGGTTTCCGCTACCGCCCCGACGGCCCGGAAATTCTTCGCGGCATCTCGCTGCAGATCAAACCCGGTGAGGTCATCGGCATTGTGGGGCGGTCCGGTTCGGGCAAGAGCACCCTCACCAAGCTGGTGCAGCGCCTGTATGTGCCGGAACGCGGCCGGGTGTTGGTAGATGGCGTCGACCTCGCCTTGGCCGACCCGGTATGGCTGCGTCGCCAAGTGGGTGTCGTCTTACAAGAAAACCTGCTGTTCAATCGATCACTACGCGACAACATCGCCCTGGCCGACCCCGGCATGCCAATGGAAGCGGTAATTCACACCGCCAAGCTGGCGGGGGCGCATGACTTCATCGTCGAGTTGCCGGAAGGCTACGACACCATGGTGGGCGAGCATGGTACGGGCTTATCAGGTGGCCAACGCCAACGTGTCGCCATTGCCCGCGCTTTGGCCACCAACCCACGCATTCTGATTCTGGACGAAGCGACCAGCGCACTTGACTATGAGTCCGAACGCATTATCCGCGACAACATGGCCGCCATCAGCCAAGGGCGTACCGTCATCATCATCGCCCACCGTCTTTCCACGGTCCGCATGGCAGACCGCATCATCGCCGTCGATAAAGGACAAATTGTTGAAGAAGGCCGCCATGACGACCTCGTCAACAAACCGCAAGGGTATTACGCCCACCTCCACAGCTTGCAACAAGGTTAAGGGCGATATTCATCATGTTGAAATTTGAAGCATTCAAAGGCCTGTTGCAACGTTACCGCGCCGTGTGGCAAGCCGCCTGGGCCATACGAGACCAACTCGAACCCAAACCCAAACTGGGTTACGAAGCGCAATTCCTGCCCGCCGCCCTGGAATTGCAGGAAACACCGCCCTCCCCGATTCCGCGGCTTACCATGACGGTCCTGATCAGCCTATTTCTGATCGCGCTGTTGTGGAGCATCTTCGGCAAGATCGACGTGGTTGCAGTGGCCCAAGGTAAGGTGATTCCCGACGATCGCACCAAGATCATCCAATCGCCGGAACTGGCCATTGTGCGGCGCATTCTCGTGCGCGACGGCCAACACGTCAGGGCAGGTGAAACGCTGGTTCAGCTCGACGCCACCAGCGCTGGGGCCGATCGCGACCGTCTGGGGAGCGAACGTGGCTCGGCCGCCCTACAGGTTGCGCGTGCCCAAGCGATGATCGACGCGCTCAACAAAGGACAGCCACCCAGATTGCAAACCCCTGCAGATGTCGCCCCTGCTTCCGTGGCAGACGAGCACCGTCTGCTCGCTGGTGAGTATGCTGAACTGCAGGCCCGGCTTGCTGCGCTGGACGAGCAAACAGCCCAACGCCGTGCAGAACTGGGCACCAGCCAACAACGGGCCGCCAAGCTGCAAGATACCCTGCCCATCGTGAAGCAGCGGGCCGAAGACTTCCGTGGTCTGGCAGACAAGAACTTCGTGGCCAAGCATGCTTTGCTGGAAAAGGAACAAGCCCTGATGGAAACGCAGCGCGACCTAGCCACCGAACAGAGTCGATCTCGCGAACTCGACCACGCCATTGCCCAAAACCTGCGCGAACGCAGCAGCCTGCTGGCGCAAGCCAAACGCGCAGCGTTGGACCAGCTGAACCAGGCGCAAATCAAGGCCAGCTCACTGACGCAGGAATTGGTCAAAGCCGAACAACGCAACACCCTACTGACACTGAAAGCCCCGGTGGACGGTGTGGTGCAGCAACTCGCCGTTCATACCGTAGGTGGGGTGGTAAAGGAAGCCGACCCACTGCTGCAAGTGGTACCACAAAACGATAGGCTGGTAGTGGAAGCCCAGATCGAAAACAAAGACATCGGCTTCGTTTACGCCGGCCAGGAAGCAGAGGTCAAAGTGGAGACCTTTAGCTTCACCAAGTACGGCACCTTGTCCGGCAAAGTGCTGACGGTATCGAACGACGCGGTACAAGACGAAAAGCGCGGCCTGATCTACCCCGCCCGAGTGCAGCTCGATAAATCATCGGTGCGGGTGGAAAACAAGCAGGTCAACCTCAGCCCTGGCATGGCCGTGACAGCCGAAATCAAGATCGGCAAACGGCGGGTAATTGAATACTTCCTCAGCCCGCTGAGCGAGCATTTGCAGGAAAGCTTGCGAGAGCGTTAATGATCCGACCTGACGTGCCAAGTGATCGATTACCCATGCCGGACTGGCTGAACAATAGGAGCTGGATGAATCGGGAGATCCTCGTCTGGTTGCGTGAGAGCCTGAGGGTGAGAATCCCTTGGGCTATTACGACGTAATGTCTTTTACGCGCTGCGTCACGCTATCCAGTTGTTTACTCAGTGCCGCCACCTTTTCCGCCAGCGAGGCCAAGTCTTCTGCTTGCTGCGATACCGTCATGGTTTGAACCTGCTGGCTAAGCGCTTCTACCTTTTCCGTTAGCACTGCCAAACCTATCGCATTCCGCGACAGGATCAACTCATTGCCTTCTATACGGCCATAGAGACTGGTTCCCGGGGCGGCATGCAGTGCCTCTAGAACAGGCCCAGGCAAGCGAATCCCTACTGAATTTCCCCATTTCACCAGCTTAAATTCCATGATGATTCCGCGCGCTTAAAAGCTATACATTGTATATATTTCAAGCACTTAGCGCTTTATTTAAATGGGATATACGTTGTATATCCTAAAATGGTTGACCACTCCTTTTGTTAGGATATACATTGAATATCCATAAACAATGCATGATTCCAAAAGGAGCAAGGAACGATGACGCCCAGACCATTTCAACCCAGCCTGATTTTAATGACGCCGGCACTCGTCCAATACATCCGTCAGCACCCTGTTTCACCCGCTGCCTTGCTAGATCGCCATGTACAAGGCGATTGGGGAACGTTGCGATCTGCCCTGAATGAGCGCGAGCTATTGGCAGGCGGCGTGGTGACATCCTGTTATCTCTTATCGGCAGAACAAGACCAAGCCGATACGGCAGTCATCATAGAAACGAATTTGGTCACGAAGACGACCCGCATGTTGTTAGCGGGCGAGCAGACCATCTAATGGGCCGTGACACCACGCTGTTTCGTCGCCCCGGCTGCGCGGGCACGCAAATAGCGACTGCACGTTGATGTGCCAGGGGTCGAATCTGGCGGGTGACGCGGCCAACAGCAAGCTTTCAAGCGATGATGACGCCCACACCGTCACCCAAAACTACGCCGCCTGCCAGGACAGCGCCCGACAACTGACATATCTGCGGGAATGGGTACAATTACAAGCAGGTGAGTTTCACCTGGAATAACTATCTGGAAAAAACTCGTTTAAAGAAAGAGGGTTTCAAATCTGCGCCAGACTTAATTGCACTAACGGTCACGCTGGGCTTACTTGAACTAGGCTTTGAAAGCTCAAGTAGTTCTTCATCAATTTCTAGGTGTTGTTGTGCTCGCGTAGCTGCCACATAGAGTAGGTTAATTTCTGCCTCCAGCTCCGATTCCTTGTACTTCCCACCCAAGCATCTTGTTTGATAATCACTCAAGCTAATAAAGTCATCTGCCAATTTGACTTGCGCGAACTGCAGGCCCTTTGCTTTATGTGCATTTGTGAGTAGCCGAGTAGCTTTAGTTTCATCAGATACCATCATTGAATTGATGCGTCTGATTAGCTTTGGAATATCTTTGCCGTACTCTTCAACTGTATATTTCAGTCCCCGTAATTCAGGATCAGCTGTTTGATCTGCGCATGAAGATAACGCCTCAAACGTTTCAAATTGGCGTAGATAGTTGTCTTTGACTAATTCCGGTCGACCTTGCCTTAGGTGGTATGTATCTTCCAATCTCTTGAATTGGTAATTATCCATACCCCCTACAAAATAAATTTGATGCCCATCCGGGACCAAACAAGCCTGTTCAAATACACCGGCATTTGTTCTACAGATAGTTGTGAATGGCTTCTGATACGTCAGCTTACCTACAGCATCGTTTGGGCGCTTACCTTGAATAGACCGGGTTTCTCCCTTTACAAACAAGATTCGGTTTGCAACTTCCGCAATCTTTGCCCCAAAGCGATGCGACTCTGTGAGATAGAACTTTGAACCATCAGTGCTGGACATAGCATTCCGTGCTCCTCGGAATTGATATATCTGTTGATGGTGATCTCCAACAAGCACCAGTCCACACCGCTGATTCAGCACGAGATCAGTTGTGACCGGATTTGCATCTTGGGCTTCGTCGAACAAAATAAAGTCGTATTGGAGCGCTGGGTGAGACATCTGGGCACCTCGAAAAACCTCTCATCCATGGCATGATTCTGACATCCCAAAGTCAGCCCTCCCATCATGATCAAATCCAGTCTGTTTGCCAGTGAAGAACGTGAAGCCAAACTTGATCAGCTGGGCGATGCGCTGAAGGTCCTGGGGACGCATGTCGATTTTGCCGCACTGGCGGCAGACATTGACCGAGCAGCGCCTCGACCCAGCCGCGCCCGCGGTGGCCGGCCGCCGTTTCCGACCGAATTAATGGTTCGGGTGCTGCTGGTTCAGCAATTGTTCAATCTCAGCGATGAGCAGATGGAATTCCAGTTGCTCGATTGCCTGAGTTTCCAGCGCTTTGTCGGTCTACGCAGTAGCAGTCAGATTCCAGACCGTACCACCATTTGGACCTTCAAGGAGCGGCTCATTGCCGCAGGTGCGAGTGACAGCATCTTTGAGGCGGCCAATCGGCAGTTAGCCAAGCATGGCTATACTGCACGCGGTGGTCAGATGGTGGATGCCAGCATCGTGCAAGTCCCGAAGCAGTCGGTGAGCCGGGAAGAGAAAGCCATGATTCAAGAACGCGCCATGCCTGCTGACTGGTCGCCGGCGAAGCGCCGGCAGAAAGACCTGGATGCCCGATGGACCAAGAAGCACGGCAAGTCTTACTTTGGCTACAAGGTCTCAACCAGCGTTGATAAGCGTTACAAGTTGATTCGGAAGATGGTGGTCAGCACTGCCAGCGAGCACGACACCTTGCACTTTGAGCGCGTACTCGACGAGGGTAATACCAGCCGTGACGTGTGGACTGATCGCGGCTATGTGGATGGGGAGCGTGAAGCCCGGCTCATTGGACAAGGCTGGCGCATGCACACCCAGCGTAAAGGCAGAGCGGACAAGCCCTTGTCCGAATGCCAGAAACGTCGCAATCGACGGATTGCCAAGATCCGTGCCCGTGTTGAACACCCATTTGCGAGTCTGGCGCAGATGGGGGGCAAAGCCCTACGTTGCATCGGGTTGGCACGCGCCACCTTGAATCTGCACTGGAAGATAGCTGGGTACAACTTGCGACGCTTGTGCTATCTCAAGGTCGCTGGCGTGGTGGCCTTCTGATGCCAGAAATCCATCTGGATTGGCTGGAAATGGCCAATTTGGGCGGAAAAAGAGATGCAAGACGAGTGATAAGTTCCGGAACGGGCTGTCTGAAGGCACCTCAAGGTCGACTTACGCCGCTGTAATGCCAAAAAGTCGGGTTATTCGAGGTGCCCATCTGAAACAGTTTCAGATAGCCATCATGCAACATGCCGATCCGATCATCATTTGGCTCACACATCAGCTGCCATAGACGCTGAGCGCAATCGGCAAGAAATTGGCGATTTTCTTGTAGAGGATCAATCAGTTGTGAAATGTCAGTTACTGCTGAGCCTAAGAAGTTAACTAGCACTTCATGTACTTGTTCGGCGAGACGATAGTCACGCGGCAACCCCAGCGCTTCAATAATGGAAGGCAGCCTGAGTCTGGATATCAGTTTTTTGCTGTAGCGCTTACCTATGGCGGACATAGCTAAGCTATGGGTTGTTCTAGCTTCGACGTTGCTAGGGAACCGCTCTGCCGCTTCAAGTTGAACGGCCTTGTTGAAAGCTAAGTACAACATCCGTTTGTTGGGATGGTTTCGAGCAAATGCTTCCAATGTGGTGGTCTTACCGGCACCGGCAAAGGCATTGACGATAAGTTTGCTTTCATTACATTGATTTACTGCATGTTGTTCGGCTGTTAGTCTCATGGACACTAGGGAAATGAAAGAGGCTATATGTTGTTAGTGGGGAATCTCTTCATTGAGCGCATCGAAGAGAGGGTTATGCCAAGCTGTGTGTGGCTCAGATACTGGCTTTCAGTCTGTAGCAACAGGTTTGGTGTGGCAAGACTACCCGTACCGATCAGGTGTTTATATTCTTCTTCTCGGACTGTTACCAAGTCCAGTAGCCCAAGGGAATCTCACCCTCAGGCTACTCGACCACATAGTGCGCCCTATTGGGTTTGCACAGTGGGGTACACCCTGCGCCTACGCCGTTTCACGGCATGATGCTGTCACCCAAGGCGATGGTGTCGGCGATCACACGATGCGTGTTGATCTTGATGGGCTCACCCACCACGCGCACCAAGGTGAGGGTCTGCTGGGCGATAGCCTCCCCCTTACTGCGTGACAGAAATGCCACCGGCCCGACCTCGATGCACGATACATCGTCAATCGTCACACAAACCGCCACATTGCCGTCGTCGCTTGGCGTTGTCTCATCCAGGACACTGGGCAGTCCGGTGGCAAAGCGGGAGTTGATGACGTGGGTGTAGGTGGCCAGCGCCTCGTGATAGGTGGGTGTGGCCGTCAAATCCTGCAAGGCCAGGGCCGTGAGCAGGCGACGTAATGAGACCAAGAGACGCGGCTCATTGTCGAGCGCGGTCATGGCGGCCAGAACAGAGACGGTATCTTTCATCGGAGAGTCCTTTCAATTTTGCTTGGCCAGCCGATCCCCTTGGCGTCACGCGGACGCTTAAAAATCGACAGGTGGATGATTTAGTGCGGCTGCACAAACGCCATCGGTTCCGCCAGGAGTGGCACCTCGCGTAACGGCGCGCTTTGCCTATCACTCACTGGCGTTAGTCACACCGTTGCAATTTAGCATACTGAATTCAGTATGAGCAATCATGCTGAATTATTTAGCGTTTAGTCTGCTAAATATGACCTTCCAAGCCCGACTCACCGAAGCCCTTGCTGAAAGCCCGTATAACCAGGGAGAAGCAGCGCGTCGTGCCGGCATCTCGCCCGGTACGGTGACGATGTGGAAGAACGGCACCATCATGCACCCCGAGGCGCGGCATATCGCCAGTATCTCGCGGGTACTAGGCGTGAACTCCGATTGGCTGATTGAAGGCAAAGGACCAAAGCGGCCTGGCGATCAAGCCGACCCACACACGGCGGTCGTTGCGCCGCCCGGCTTTGTGACGCTGACCATCCCGGAAGCACTCAGCCCCATGGTAAATGCTTGGGCAGACCTCTGCCTTACCACTCCCCTTAACCCTGCAGTGCTGGAATCGGTGACAGGTCTGGCCAACAGCTTAAACCCAGCCTTGAACCGCCACCGTACCGTCTCGCAGAAAGGTCGACGCAGCAAATAGCGCATTGTCGGCAGGATAAGTGACCCAGGGAGCGGCGCAGCGTTACCCGGTGATGCGAACCCTGAGACTCGGGTTTTCTGGGTTTACGTGCAACGTATTGCGGCGAGTACGGCAATGGAAATCGCTAGCTTCCATTCCTGCATCTACAGCGGAAGCGACGAAGCCAAGCCCCCCGCGCTGGTCCACAGGAATTGTGGATAACAGCGCTTCTTTTACGTCCAGCGCCTGATTGAACTTAGCGTTCAGTCGGGCGCTTATTTTTTAAGCGTGCCCTATGCCTGATATGAGCGCCATGCAGTTCACCCATGAAGGGTTCTATACCGGAACGGATCCGAGGCTTAATTGAGCGGATCAGCCGGCGTGGGTTTTACCCGATCCGGCTTGTCCAACTCTGGATAAGCCCGCCCTATATAAACGACTTAGTGGAAGAAACAACTGATTGGGGTACTAACTAAGAGAGAGAGTGCGTGCAACCGCCGCGAAAGCCCTTTGCGATCAGCAAGCCAACTTGGCCAACAACGCTCCCTTGCCCGCAAGTCGAAGCGGTCATTTGAAGGGCCTGCGCAGCGGGAATCAGAAAACCCGCAAAAACCCACAATAAAGCCGATTAAGAACCTTATGGCACCACAGGCCCATCTGGCTGCCATTTGTGGCCTTGTATGCCTGTTTATGCGTCAAATAGAGCCATGCAGACACCGCGCCAACCAAGCCCGGGACTGTAGACAGGACGGATTGGCCCGTTTGTCCTGCCTTGCTCAGCTCAGGGTCGTCAGCCGTGGCTGACTCTTCCGAACGAAGTGAGGAAGTAATACTTGTCTTTTGGGGTTGTTTATTGTGTGTGGCGTTTTGCCACGCTTGACCGTGGCATTTCGCCACGTTCGTGGTGCCATCCGTGGTGTTTTGCCACGTACTGAGATCCACTTGGCCAGCCGCCGCTGGGCAGCTTCCAGTGGTCGGGGTTTTTACGCTTTGGCTTGCGCGGCAAGACCCGAAAAGTACCCTCCCCACCTGTAGCAGCTTGCATCATGCGTACAGCTACTCATCGGTCGCCACGCAGATACCCGCGTTCCTATCAAGTGACAAAAGCCAGCCAATCCCTTGCCGGTTGCACGGCGAAGCCGCGCTAGCAGGACGCACTTGGACACTCCCCAAAACGGCCCCTAAAAACCCCCAAGTTGTGTGCCCTTAACTCGTGTCAAAATACCCCCATACCAGACGCACCACTTTGTGGTTCCTAACTCGTTGAAATATAAGGAAAGATGGTGTTAACAGTTGTTATCAGTGTTAACGTTTTGAATTTAAGCACCTGATTCTTAAAGTTGATTTCTGTTAACAGTGTTAACACCCAGACGCGGGTCGATGGCGTGAAGTTGTCTGGACAAGTTAAGGACGACTTTTAGCGGGATAGGGTTCATCCAGCGGGGATGATTGAGGATGCTCGCGCCGGGCCCGCGTGTCATTTGGATTGGTGCACTACTGATGGGCCGCGCCGTACCCGTCCGCGTGCTGCACGAGACCTTTTTTCGGGCACTGGATGGGACGCCTTGGAAGGCAGCCGGGGTGTCTACATCGTAGACAGAAACCGCCTTTAAGAATCAAGCGTTTAAACGCGAAACGTAGACATTGTATACAGCTGTATACATTTTATTCCTTCTAATTCAGTGACTTACAGCCCGCAAAGCGGTGCGTCTGGTGTGGGGGTGATTTTGACACGAGTTAAGGGCACACAACTTGGGGGTTTTTGCGGCCTTTTTTGGGGGCGTCCAAGACGCCGCCAAAGTGCGTTCTGCTAGCGCGGCTTTGCCGTGCAACCGGCGAAAATATGGGCAAGTTTCTGGCAATAATTTGGCTTGCGCAGCGGGACCAGAAAAGTACCAACCCCTACCTCTGTGAATAGGTGTTTATTTGCAGGCAGGGGAATAGCTGGGTGTTGATGGTGGAAAACCACGCCGGAATGCTGTGCCAGTGCCCAGGTGCAAGCAATGGAAACAGGAACAAACGTGAGTCAACGCAAAGGCGTGGTGTCGCACGATGAGGCGGAAGCCGTCGAACTGCGGGCTGACCGTGAATTGGCGGCCCAATACCTGAAGGCGTCGGTGGAATCGCTGGCTAACCCGGATGAGTGTGCTGCGGGATTGTTGGGCCTGCGCGCCGTAGTAGCAGCCTTTGGCGGCCTTGATGGGGTAGCGTTAAGGTCCGTTTGCCGTCCCTCGATACCGGGATTATCTACACGCCCTACAAGATGCCACAAAAACCCGCCTTTAAGCCATCAAACTATCGTTTGGCTACCAACCCCTATGCCAAGCCATTTTAATGCCTTGAATGCCTGTTTATGCGTCAAATAGCGCCTATCTTGGCGAGTACGCACCCTTGGTTCTTGGTTTCCTCTTCTTAAACCAACCCTTTACCTTTACTTTTACTAAACCAACCCTTTACTTTACAAATTTGTCCCGGGTAGAACTCTCTTGTCCCACTTACCCGGGACAACATTTCTTCTTTTAAATCAAAGATGTCCCACTTGTCCCACTTGTCCCGGGTGAAAATCATTACGTGCGAGACAAATAAAAAAAGAGCGAGGCACATTGTGTGTACGCGCGCTCGTGCGGGTATGGGGCGGGACAAGTGGGACAAGTGGGACATCCCCGTCAATACTGGGTTTGGCGTGTCCCACCTAAGTGGGACAAACTCGCTGTACCTGGGACAAAACTGCTTTTTCGTCATTTTTTATGACTGGCCAGGGACAGGACAGAATCGAATAGCACGCAATTCACTTTTGTTTCGACTTACTATCTCTCCGTTCTAGAAACAAAGAACAGACTAACGCTTTGATTTATTTCTTTTGTTCCGAGTGTTCCCTATGTTCCGGATTACATACGCGTATACGAGGCTGCCTACGCACACATTGGGCGTGTGTATACGCTACACGTGTGCACACATGGGCGCGCAGCGGGCGGAACACCTGGATCTCTTGGAACAACCCTGTATTGATGCGGGTTTCAGCTGTTCCGGGTACCCGTAACACGCCTTGAGAACCCGGCACAAAAATGCATTTCGCTTCAAATCTGAGGTGAACGCCGTGGGTGGAAGTCATAAGCACCGCGATTGTAACGCAGACCGCCTGTACTCATCCACGTTGTTGCGCCCGGCCACGCTGTTGCCTTAACAAAATCCCCTTCGCCTAGCGGTAGATTGGGGTCCGAATTACCCGCAACAAGTAAAGCCCAGGAAGAACCTAACCCCGGCCCCCCTGCAACAATCTGCAACACGTACCGATGCCGCGTGCCATCCCCGTCATAGGGGGACGGGGGAGCAGCATTGCGGTTACTTGGCCAAGCCGGACACCAGGTGCTCACTTTGGATGTCACCAACCCAGTTCGGGCCGGCCAACGATTTTCCCATGGGAAAATTTTTAGGTCGTCCGCTCGATGGGAGCAAGTTTCGGCTGGCATGGCGCACGAGCGCTTCACTGCGTTTACCTATCGGCTGATTGCCAGTTGATCAACCGCTGCGCGCCGCGTTTCCCTATGCGTTAATGCATCCACAGTGTTTAAGATCGTCGTGGCCAAGTCGAACACCAAGTTGCTCGATAATCCCGTTGGGTGTCGCCATCACAGTTCGTGCCGCCCAATCATTTTCCCATGGGAAAATTTCTAGACCGTTCTCCTGACGAGAGTGGGCTTCAACGGCCTCGGTACGCGAGCGCTACGCTGCGTTTACCCAAAGTCAAATTGCCGGTAGTTTGTGCCGTCCAAACATTTTCCCATGGGAAAATTTTGAGCGCGCCACCCGAGCAAGCATTCGAGAATGTTGGTACGTGGACACCATTTCTACATCTCGAAGTCGTTGCTGGTGTCTTCTTGTAACAGCGCTTCAGATTCCCGCTCTGCGATAGCGACGCCTTTTTCATAATCCTGTTAATAGCGAGACACGTGCGCCATCCTGGTCGGTCATGACATCACCCTCAACGACGGTGAAACCACCGGGGTATCGTTTGACGATAGTACGGCTAACAACATGTCCATTTGCCATTGCTTATCAACTTTTGAATTGAATGACTGCGCGTTGAGTGCCGCATAAGCTGACTGTTTGAACCTTGAGCACTCTCACCATTTTCCCATAGGAAAATTTATCAGAACGCCAACAAAGTAGCGGAACCATCGTTCTATGGATTTGCGTTTGAAACGGGTCGAAACCAATTAACTGGTCGAATAGCCCAATGAATTCTCACCTCTGGCTACTCGATCACCTATAGGGTCCGTTTCCAACGCCATATTGCCGACGCGCAGCAGACATGAGACAAGTACTTAGCGTGATGCTGCAACGCCTCAGCAGCAGCAAAATCCTTCCCCGCCGTTCGACATGTGCTCGTAACGGCGGCCAATCGTAATGACATCAGTCCTTGCTCATTCCCTTGAGAATGACATTCAGCTTATTGACCACCTCGTCACTGACACCAGGATTACAGGCAAGATAAGTTTCTATGGGGTCATAGGTCAGTAACGGCACAATTTGTCCAGTCCAGCCATTCGCATTGATCTGCGCTTCAGCCTCTAACTGACTGGAGACCCAAAGATCAATGCGCTTAGCCAAGAGTTTGCGTGGATTGACTTCGTCAGTCATAGCAGTATCAACAATAAAACCCTTGGCGCGCAGAGAAGTATCGCGCGCGTCAGCGTTGTGGGTACCGATCCTGAACGGACGCGCATCCTCCAGGGTATTCAGATGGATATTTGCATCAGCCAATCCGTAAAGCACCGAGGTAAATATAGCCAACGGGCCTACCCACTTGAACTTCGGCTCTCGCTCGGCTGTACGTAACGTGGAAAATACACACACATTGGACTTTTCCAAGGCCATTTTATAAGCCCGCGCCCAAGGCATTATCTCCATGGTATAGGGCAGCTTCGCGAGGCTCATTAGCTTGTTTATCTTGTCGACTCTGATGCCTACAATCTTGCCATTGACCATCATGCTGTACGGGGGAGCCTCCTCCGCCGCCAAGAGAAGTTCATCAACCGTCTCTTTTGCCTGGACGGCCACCGCAGCAAAAAGCATGCACAAAATAGCTTGGGCGCGCAGCATCGTTACTCCTTTTCCACGGAATCGCACTGGCACGCATGGTGGCCTGCAGTGTACTCATGTAAGGTAATAGACCATTTGTTGCTGCACCGCATCCTGGACATCTAAGATCATTTGCGGGATCGCCATTAAGCCACGCCACGGCGATGTCCTACCCGTTGCTATGGATCTGAGTTCTCCTCAGGCCTCACGCGTTATACGCAGCGCAGCAAAACGGGTCATGGCTAGATACGCTGAGGTTATCCAGGCTCTGGCGAAACGATCAGCCGAAGAGCGCTGACACGGTGCATACCGCGTGACGAAGTCATCATCACAGCGCGGGCCAGCGGGGAAAAGTGCGCACTAGTTCGCACCAGGTACGCACCCCCTTACGCGCGCGAACCTGCGAACTGTCACGCTGTAGACTTCAACATAGGCTGGAACTTGTAACAGCAGGTTCGCTCATAAACGACGATGGTGTCATCGGGCAGCCATGTCCAAGCCATTGATCACATCGAACCGGTGACCAATAAACCAGTCCAGTGCAGCTTGGGCTTCTGGTCTGCCACTTAATTCCAACACGATATTGCGCAACTCCCCGGCATCGACGACTAGGCGGTGTGCGTAGAGATAGATGTCGACATGGCCGGGTTTGATATCCAGCAGTTCAATGCGCATTTTAAATTCGGGCACGAAAACGCTCAGGCAATGGTCGGGCGACATCGTATAGGTCAGTGAAGCTTTTTCCAGTTTCAACTGCCGGGATGCACCCGCCATAGAAGACCACCTGACTATCGAGCTATACGCTTCGTCGTGCTTTTGTGCGCAACGTTCGCATATCGCCCGGCCGTTACGCTCGACTTTTCTGCTGCCGCTGATCAGGTTACAGGCAGGGCATAACCAGGCAATCAGGTCCCGTGTACCCAACATGGATTGCATGCGCTTTTTTCTCTCTTCATCCGACATGGGGTTGACCTGTTTCAAGGTGGCTCAAGCGCACGCTTCTCTAAATCGACTGCCGCTCTTTCGTCATCCACTCCGTCGTATGCCGGATAAGCGATTGAGAGGACTGATCGTATTCCGCCACATTGCCCTGACTGTGGAGGATGGCTTGACGACCTTCCTGCACGCCCTTCAATAGGGCAGTCATATACTCACTGTGTCGCTTATCCAGTTCACGCAGCTGCTCGGCGCGATCCATGCCCTTGTAGATGCGCTTGGGCGCCGCGGGCGTGCCGGTTGTGTAGACTTTCCGCCAGCGTAGATAGCCCCACACGTAATAGAACTCGTGATTCAGCTTGCCGCGATTCAGATAGGTCTTTTTGCCACTGCGAAAAGCTTCAATTTCACGGTCGCACTCGGCCATTTCTTCCTTTGCTTTTTGCAACGTGGCTTGGCGCTGTTGCGGTGTGACGCCCTTGGCGGGCTTTTGCTTGTTATCTATCTCACGCTGCAGCGTTTCTGCCTCCTGCGCCTTTAACGTTCGCTGGGCTTCCAGCTTGGCCACCTTGGCATCCACCAGCTTCTTGAGCTGGCCATCTGTCTTTTTGCCATAGGGGTCAACACCGGGAAACCAGTTTGCATCATCTTCACTTTGCAACTTGAACCAGGCGCGTGAGTCATGCACATAGCGGTCAAACAGCGCGATGATGGGTTGGTGTTGTTGTGCATCCAAACGGGCATCCCGCCAGATCGGTTCGATGTCTTTCCATTCTTCAAACTTCTCTGTCTGCGCCAGGGCGACGACGGCATCTTTTGCATAGATTGCCGCGCCGACCACATTGCCTGGGCCAGCTCGGGCTGCACTACTTGCCACCTTCAGCGCCCGTTGCAATGCGGGCTGCTGCAGTAGCTTCAGCTCTTCCTGCAATTCCTCATCTGCAAGCTTTATATCTTCAATGTCCTGTATGCGTGACGTGGTCTCGGCAGCCTGTAAATCCGGTAACTGGTGGATATTGCCCAAGCGCAGTTTGCGCCAAGCCAGGTAATGCGCATATTGCTGGCGCATGACGTCGGTAATGGTCGCGGGCGGCTGGGTTTCTTCAGGAAAGAGGGGGTCCTTGAGGCCTGCCGGCTCAACCTTGCCTTTGCGGGTCGCCGTGATATAGGCGTTGAATGCTTGCTTGAGCGAGGGGGAAATCTCATACATCGCTTTGACGATAGGACCCATTTCTTGTGGCAATGCCAGGCGCACACCCGCAATCCGGGCCTCCCGGTACATCTGCGCCAGCGCTATCTGCGACAGCTTGTCGGCATGGCTGGGCGAACGGCCTTGATCTTTGGGCGGGTAGCCGCCCCCCACATCCGCATGCACACCGGGGTACACCACTTCCTTGCAGTTGGCAGGCAAGGTATTGCCACGACAAACCGAATCCAGGGGGAAGGAGCCGCGCACCTCGTGTGCCGATACCAGATGCACGCAACGGCGCACCTCGCTGGGGATAGCCAGATTCTCGCCATCGGCCCAACCCATATGGCCATCGGCCACCAGCATGCCATGCGCCAGCCCCACCGACGCCACCGTATCAAATACCCCTAGGAAATCGATCTGGAGTGGAATGCCGACAATGCTGCCGCCGTAGGCTTCCAGCAGCCAGTTCACAAAGACACGCGCTTCCGCCGCCCCCCGCGAAAAGCCAAAGGCAGAGATATGGATTCGGGTCAGCTTGGGCTTGGCCGGAAGCCGATACCTTGCCGCTTCTGCCAGGGTCTCGGCCCGCTCACGCAGCAACGCCATGCGGTCACGCCTGATCGCCATGCGCTGTGCAGCTTCCACGCGTTCATGGCTCGGCGTCAGGGGCGACGCCACCACCGCCATATCCGCGGCATTCCTGAGCATCACCTCCCGGCTCTCAAAGGCGCTGTTGGCGAGCTCACCGTCCTTCTGTGCATCGGGAAAACTGCACCCCACCAAGATCTGGTGCAGGTGTTCGGTAATTTGCAACAAGGCCCAGACGATGCGGGCCTCGCCCCCCATAGCAAGCCCCAGGCCGCCGGTACGCTCATGTCCTTGGCCGGTATCTTTGATTTCAGGAAAGGCCGAGCCTAATCCGGGGATATAGCTTTTACGGTAGTACTTCAACTCTTGCGGATGAACCCCCCCGCTCACCGGCAAATCGGGTCGGCCCCCATAGGTGGGCTTAATCCGGCTGGGCGTACCTAGGCAAGCCTCAAACAAGCGCGCCACATTGCTTTGCGCATGATCGGGGGTATCCCGATACTTGTTGTTATTGGTGCCATCAAAAAAGAAGCTGAGGAAGATTTCCTGATTGCAGGGGGCTGGGTCTTTGACGCTCGGGATAACCGGCGGATTCAATTGCCTACGAACCCTAAATTCAGCCGCGGTAAGTTCAAGTGGATTTTCACGGCATGATTCAGCTAAACGTACATTCATAGCTATCCTTCGTACCGTTATTCAATTGAACAGTCTTCTTCATCGCCGCCATATTCACGGCAATATTGTTGCATTTCCTTGCAATCCGCATTATTTGGTTTGCCCTTACAACCTTCTACATATTGAGATGGTGAATTTGTAATGTTTTCAACCGACCACTGCGTACAAAGTTTTTTCTTGCTTTCGGTTGCCAAGCAATGCTCCATGGGTTCTTGATTGATACGACCCGGCCATTGCGGTTGGCCGGGGGAATAGCGCGACACCACCAGTTCAACCTCAACCCCATCATGGAAGGTCACAAACAGATTGCCCGGCTCGGTGTATTTTGGAATCTCTAATTCTTTCTGCAGACTACCGAGTATCTTGTCCCGGTCGGCATAACTCCACTTCACCAGCACTTGCATCCCTGGTCGCCATTGTTTGGGCAAAGCGATGCAACAGCCCTGATCGCCCCCACCTAATGGAAAGACATTCGCACCACCAATCGCCGGCTTTTCTGCCACCGTCAAGTCATAAACCGTGTATTGAAGGTAATAGTCATGGCTGTAATTGAGGGAATAAGTCGTCGCACTGAAAGCCTCTGCTTTGGCGGCCGCCTTTTTGGTCTTGGTCTGCGTACTCGCTGCATCGCCCGATTGGCCACACGCCGCCAGTATCATCAACCCCAGCATTAGCCATACAGGCTGCATCGCTTTTCCTATAAATGACATCCAGCGCCTTTCGCGTTGTTCAGGTTGACGCCAGGTCAAGGCAGTAATTAAGTTGATCTTCAGGCGTCAGGTGCCCTGCCTGATGGGCTTCACGCAACCAGCGCGTGACCGTGGCATATTGTTGTGAAGGCATATGGTCTCGCCAGATATCCGGTTTTGCTTCCTTGACCTGGAACAGCACATCATCTGCCCAGCCTGCGGCAAACAGCGCTTCCCATTGTGGCGCTTCAAGCAAGGGCAGGGACTGAGGCTCGGTCTTGGGTACGTCACCACCTCGCGTCTCTTCCCACTGCGCATCTCGGCGAATTCGTATCCACGTGACCATCGGGGCAAGTAACGCGGCACGTTGCGTCGCATCCAGACAGGCCAGATAAGCCGCTTGAATGCGGTTATCGCCCAACCGCAATACGTACGCTTCATCATCGGGCAGCAGTTTGACTTCGGTGTAGGCGCGTAGGTGGCTGGCCAGCTCCGACAACGACGCCCGCGACACCATGAAACTCAGCATCGGTAAACCGCTGCACACCTTGCACAGGGCAGCAACCGCGGCACTCAGCGCATCAGGGTTGTCGGGTAAGGCCAGCAACAAAAGGGATTGCGGGTCTTTGGCACCGGCCAGATGATCCAGCAGGTTGATATAGGGCCAGCGTTTTACATTCAGCACCTGCTGCCCGACCTGGTCTGATCGGAAAAGATGATCCACCAAGGCATAGACCTGCCGTTGGGGTTGGTCAGTGAGTTCATGTTGCAGCTTGCCGGTAATGGCCTCTGCCAGATGCGTTGGAAATGCGTCGATATGCATGTCAGCCCCCCTGCTTGGCAATCGCGACGCCGCGTTGCATGGCTCTGAGCATGCAATCGACACAGACCGATTTGGTGAATTGCGGTAATGGCACGGTTAATCTATCGGGTCCAACCCACGACTTCTTGCTGGCCTCGACTCTGATCTCACCGGGGCACGCTACCTCCATCGCACCGTTTTCAATGGTGATACTGGAACCATGCGCGTTGCAGATCACAATCTTTTTCCCGGCCGCCAGCGTGGTAGTCCCATTCACCGACTCCAGTGTGAGCTTGTCCTTTGACGCGATATGGATGGCGCCATCATGCGCCTGCATCAGCAGGTCGCCCTCACCCACAATGGCGCTGAGTCCTTGTTGTTGATCTTTCTCCCCCTCGGCCAGCCCACCGATAAAGCTGACGCCCTGGTTGGCGTCGATGCGCAGCTGGTTGCCCGACAGTAGATTGAAGTGCTGCCCGGCCAGCCAGGACTGGGTTTCTTTGGCAAGGATGAACGCATCTTCACTGGCGGCGACCATGCCGCCCCGCGCCGCGATCACAATCAGCGGGTCGGTGATCGCGGGGACGGTGCCCGGTGTCTTGGCACTGTTGGGCTTGGCCTTGATGTTCTTGGCTGTGGCGTCACTCAGGGCTTGGTTCACGTCCTCCGCATCGACCTGCCCTTGCACTGCGTGCAGGAAGGCCGGCAGTGGGCTACGTTTGGGGTCGAGGTAGGATTGGTCGGCCTTACTGACGCCAACTTGGCTGGCGGCCGTAATGCCTTTGTGGGTGGCTGTAGTCTGACTCAGTGCTTGGGATAGCTGCTGCGCCTGCTTGACCAAGGCTAATGGCCCGGCCAGCTCGCCGGCCGGTTCGTGGGTGTTGTTGTCGTGGCGGATGCGGTAGCTGGTCATCAGCCAGCCGCGTCCGGCACGCAGTGCGCCATAGGCATCGGTGCGCAGTTCCGCCCCTTCGCCGCGGAAGCTGCCGCGGTAGTTGTCGGCACGATGGATCAAATGCCCCAGGTTCAATTGGCTGCTTGCCTGCGTGGTGGCGAGTTGTACCGCCAACTGCCCATCGCTGTCGTCAAGCAACAGCTGATTGTGGCCCTCGCCATCCAGCGACTGGCTGCGAATCCCCAGCAACGCACCGGCATGGCGGTGCCCATCGTCCCCCGGGGCGGCACCATGCCAGACCGGACTGTTGCCGCCCTGTAAATTGCCTTGCCCCGCCGCATGGCGGTCGTTGGCCTGGGCAAACACCTTGGTGTCGGGCGGCGTAAATGGGGTGTTGCTGTCGCGCGTCGTGCGGGCCGGCGAGTAGGTGGCATCGCCTTCGCCCACGCCCGTGTATTGGCTGCCCACCACGATCGGCTGGTCGATATCGCCATGAAGGAAGTCCACCCACACGGAATGACCTGGGCGCGGCGTGAACTGCATACCCCGGTTAGGGCCGGCACTGCGTTGTACGACCCGCATCCAGCAGGTGTCGGTGTCATCGGGGTTTTCGCCTCGCTGCCAGGGGAAGCGTACCTTCACCCGGCCCAGTCGGTCGGTATGGATCGGACCGTCACCCACCACCACGGCCGTCAGCGGACCCGGTACGGCGCACTTGGCGTGGAACAGCGGCCGCCAGGGCAGTTCCAGCCGTTGCAGCTGGCTGACATGGAGATACCCTTTCGCTTCCGCCACCTCGGCAAACCCGCTGAAGTCCACCGATGAATCCCGCCCGACGGTCCCGCTGATCTCATCCTTCAGATTCAAGTCGGCCATGACTTTATCGAAGTGCTGGGCAAACTGCCTATCCTTGCCCAGCTTTGCTGCAATGCTTTCCTTGGCGGCCTTGGGCAGGTTGTTGACGCCGGCAAAGCGCTGGGCGCGGTGCAGCAGGTGCGGGTTGCCGTCGCGGCCCTGGCTGAAGAACTGCCGGTCGTACTGGGTCAGGGTAAAGCGCCGACCCGGGCGCAGGCTGCGGATGTTGCCGGTGGCGCGAATGGTTTCCTTACGGCAGGCCACCACCGCTTCAATCAGGTCAACACGGGCTTGCAGCAAGGACTGGTTGGTGAAATGACTGCCTGACAGCGGGTAGAACTGTTCCAGCCCGGTTGT
The DNA here is from genome assembly GCF_002735695.1 of Chitinimonas sp. BJB300. GTDB lineage: Bacteria > Pseudomonadota > Gammaproteobacteria > Burkholderiales > Chitinimonadaceae > Chitinimonas. The sequence goes on along the minus strand of NZ_PDZH01000037.1, from coordinate 17,929 downwards.
ACTACTGCCGGCGCTGGCGGTTACCGAATACCGTCCTGTGTCATGCCAGGCTTGTGCAGTGATGACCTGCGGGCCAAGAAAGTCCATGCCCTGCAGAATCTCGTACAGCGTGTCCTGTTCTTCCGCGCCGCTGCCGCGGTGAAAGCGGATGCCCCGGCCACCAAGGCTATGCTGGGCGCTGCTGTCTTCGGGCAGCTGTTTGGAATCCGCGAAAATCAACAGGCGATGTTGCGCGCCCACGCCTAGCTCACCCTCTTTGGATTCCTCGATGACAAAGCCCAACCCAGCATCGGCCAACAGGCGGCGAACAAACACATAGTCGCTTTCACGGTACTGCACACAGTAGTGCAGCGGGGTGGTGGCGAGTTCCGCAGCGGCGGCATCGGACGTGATTTGCCATCTCACATAGGGTGAATAAGCGGCGAGTACCGTTTCGACGATATTCAAAATAGTGCGCTGTTGAAACACCCGGCTCTGTACATTGCGATGGGCATACCAAAGTCCGGGCACGATAGACAGTTTGTAGCGGGCCAAGCCGCCATCGCCTGAATCATCATTGGTGCCGGCGATGTAACCAGTTCGGGTGCAACGGGAGCCATCGGAAAGGCTGATGTGCAATGCCACCTGCCGTCCCAGCAACTCCCCGATGTCCAGATAAGCATCTGTCGACAGACAGGTGACGGCCATTACCGGCATCGTCGACAGCGCCTCAATGCCGCAGAAGGATTCGACCAGTAGCTTGTCGTCAGGCAAGCCGGCAACCTGGATAGCGTAAAGCCGCGTGTACGAGTCAAAGAGGGCGGTCGGGTCGAATAGCTGGACCAACGCCTTGGGCAGGTCGTTAGGTGACTGAGACATGGGGTTTCCTCCCGACGACCCTCCAGGCGAATGCCAAGGACGTTTTGTTGTGTAGGGTTCTAGTGTAAGTGGCTAGAACGTTACGTCAACAATGTCACCTTGTGCAGGGAATTAGTCCCGATGGGGTGGAGGCTCAGCCGCGTTGCCAGGGTCAAACATGATGTTAATGACCGTTGGCGCGCGCTCGTATCCCCGCCACGCCTGCGCACTTCATAGTGTGCATTTCATGCACCTGCAAAACTAGGTCAAGTCCGCGTCAGTACTGGCGGAATAACCGGTCGGAAGGGTGCAAAAAATCATGCGTTTTCATGCACTCTAGGCATGCATTTGTTCACTCTTTTTTGTATTTGACTGCCGTTAAATTTTGTTAAGAGGAGAGTTAAAACGCGCGCGCGTGTTAGGGCTTCTAATAGCATTGTAGATGCTGGAGATTAACGCTCATCTTATGGGTGATGTAACGTTCACCGCATGGGTGATATAACGATGGTTTCATGGGTGATATAACGATATTCCATGGGTGATATAACGATGGTTCATGGGTGATGTAACGGAGAGCATGGGCAATGTAACGTTGACTGCTGGGTGATATAACGTTGCAGCTTAATGCCGCATCGCACTGCAGCTAAATCAAGGTAACTTGCTTAGATTACGCCTTATTAAGCTCTGTTCCATTGCAGGAAATTTACTGTCACATGGGTGATGTAACGATAGATATCATGGGTGATGTAACGATGCTAAAGGGGCCAGTATCACTACAGCTCTTCTTTGAAAATGGATGATTTGCCTACAAAGCGCTTCGAAAAGAACCCTACTTGGTCGTTTTCATCATTAAGGTGCATTTTGTAGTCTGGCAGGCCGTCGCCTTTCACAATGTCTCGAATCATGCGACGAAACTCAAACAGCGTTGCTTTGCTCCCGCACTTTTCCCTGAGAAGGTCGAGGCCAATTAAAAACTTGGTCTGATTGCCCATATGTTTCCTAGCCAGTTCGTACAATCGACGCTCTAGCGGCTTTCGCAGGCGAAAGTAATCACGACTAATGGTTAGTACTTCGTGTGCCTGCACAGAGTTGTATAGCCACTCTGATAGGGTGACTTCGATAGCAACCATTCGCTCGTCTGTTGGCGATTTTTCAATGATTTTCCAGCGCTCGATAATGCCAAATCCTTCTTTGACACGCTGTCCACCAGTCTTAATGTCGGTCTTTATTCGAGTACCGGCCAGTCGTTCTAAGGCGGCCTCTAGGCGCTCATATTCCTTTCCGCCTGTGGGCTTGTTGGTAGAGACTAGGTAGTCATGCACGCTAAATCGTACAGTTCGGTTTTTTGCATCTATTCGTTTGCTATTCAAGCCTTCTGTCATTTGCGATACCACGAATATCAACACATCCTTGTCAAACTGTGATGCACGACCCTTAACGCTTGGCGTTACGGTGATGCTTCGATTGCCGTCCTTGCTACTCCAATGCCATTCAGTCGTGTCTGGCTTGGTAGCCAATGTGAAGATAGGTGCTTCCATGCTTGCGCCATCATCTTTGAGGGCATAGTCAAATAAGTCGCAAGTAAAGAAGTCCCGAGTCGGGTATCTGTCAGGTAAAAGCTTGGTGCTAGGCTGCGGGGCACTCTGCCCTGGATCATCATTAAATAATTCGGTTTGGCTGGCTTTTGTACGCTCAACCGCCTGAGCCTTAGCTCGTGCGGCTACTTCCGCAACCATTTCTGCAACGGACTTAGGCTGACTCATGACAAACCTCAGCAAATCATAAATGTCGGTTTTTAGACGCCTGCTTGCGTCAATCGATATATAGCAAGATTGATTACAGCTGCCCGACTCTGTCCGGTCTCGCTAGCAAGCTGGTCAACTTTGTCTAGAAGTTCAGGAGAAATGGTTAATGAAATCTGTCGTTTGTTCCCCTTCACAACGCCACGCACTTGCCCTGTTGCATCTGGTGCGCCTGAGATAAATGCATCAGCACTTGGGATTGCTGGCATTTTCTGCTTTGGCATAGTAATCGCCATTTAATCTACCTCCGTATTAAAACAATACTTTTTTAATATTAAAACAATACTTTAACAAGTGCATTCAATTCGTCACATGCCTTTGAGTCGCGTGGTGAAATTTCCAGGACAGAGAGCCCCTGACCTCCAGCGTTAGCAAATGACTTTCTTCGGACTATTGGTGTATTTAGGTAAGTGAATTGTGGGAAATCTGCTAATGCCTCAGCCGCTTCGCGATTATCGGTTGAGGATGGGCTTGGATCGGCGCAATTGAGTACAGCAAATGCTTTTAACCCATCGCGCACGCTACGGGCCTCGTCAACAAGGGCTGCTATATCTGAGAGCGCCCAAACGTCGTAGGAACGAGGTGCAAATGGCACGAGCAATATATCGGACAACACTAGGGCAGCACGGAGTGCAGTTGAATCACGACCACCTGCATCAATAATGATGTCATCGAACTTACTGGCCTGCTGCTGTACTTGGGCGCGTAGGGTTGGGCCATCAGGATAGGTAGCACACGCAAGACCTGGAGATACCCCAGACTCTGAGCGTATTGAAACCGCAGTTTGTGCCGTCCCTTGCCTGTCACCGTCGATCAACCAGACCTCTCTGCCTGCCAGCGCACGTGCAAGAGCTAAATTCAAGCTAAGAGTGGTCTTTCCGACACCACCTTTTGTATTCCCAACAGTAACAATCATAATTCACCGTTTTTAATATTAAAAACGGTGTTAATTGTATGTATACACAATTGAATGTCAATTAAAAAAGATGAAAAGTATGTCTGAGAGGTAACTAACCAATGTCATAAGCTCACCTTGAGTGCTTTTACCTCGATCAGTAGATGCACAGGGGCGACCAAGCTGAGAGACCTTGCGGCAGCGACGAAGCTGTGAACGAGTTACTGTTACCCTAACCTAGCTAAAGGAAATAGATATCAAGATACAATTATTTCAATACTAAAAAAGGTTATAAATGTACATAAAACGATGATTTTAATATTAAAAACGTGTGACTTGGCGTGCTTTTAACCGCGCCTTATTAAGTAGAATAAGCGGCCGTTTCAAGGGGGGAGGTTCCGGCTGGGGGAGAAATGACGCCCTAAGCATTATCTATGCTTGCCGGGTAGAACAAGCGGTCGTGTCACATACCGGGTGCACAAACCGCCATGTCGATCAGGATGAGTATTTCGCGCTACTGTCGAACCATGGGGGAGTCCGAAATCGAACGGTTTCGGACATAACTTAGGCAGCATGTCCAAAAGATAGCGTAATGAACTTTCGGACATGACAAAAAATAAGTACATCCATTCCGTACGCTTCGACTGCAATATTTGACTGGCAGAAATCAACCCAAAGCTGAAGTGCCAATAGGTGCTTCAGAATGTCCGGTCCTCGGCCAAAGCAGATAGTCAATCAAGACCCCGGGGTCGTGGTCGAGGTAGACCTATCGGTAGTGAGATGCAAATTACAAGACCTGACCCGGTGGTCCTTTTTGGCCGGCAATCAAATGCGGCGAGCCAAGCAGTGCCCTACCTCCCTGTGTCTGCATTACCTCTACGGCTTCATTTGCTGTACCGGCGTATTGCGTTTGGCGAGCTGGGAACATAGCTTTACATTTCTCTGCACCCCAAGTGACAAATCAATGACGGCGCATGATTAGATAGCTGTCCAGGTGCCTAGGCATTTTCCAGAAAGAACGACGAGCAAAGAGGAGCTATCCCAGACCTAGCTGGCCGACTTTTTGACACCAACGAAGGGACTAAAAATGCAATTAAGAATCAGCTTGTCAATTCTTGTTCTGCTGATTTTTTCGCAGGCGTCCTTGGCCGGCTTGAAGGAGGGCCAAATTGCTGTCCAATCTAGAAACTACATATTAGCCCTGAAAGAGTTCAAACCCCTTGCGGAGCAAGGCAACTCGGAGGCTCAGTTCAATTTGGGTTCTATGTACTGGTCAGGCTTAGGCATTCATAAAGACTACACAAAGGCTGCCTACTGGTACCTTAAGTCGGCAGAGCAAGGTTTGGCAGCTGCGCAATTCAACTTAGGGGCTATGTTCCATAATGGAATTGGAGTTCCTCAGGATTACGGGAAAGCAGTGCACTGGTACGCCAAGGCAGCTGAGCAAGGTAACCCCCAGGCGCAACACAACTTGGCAATCATGTACCACGAAGGACCCGGTATTCCTCAGGACTTTGCAAAAGCCTTTTACTGGGAGCGTAAAGCGGCAGAGCAAGGCCATACAAGAGCGCAACACAACGTAGGTGTCTTATTCAGTCATGGCACAGGCGTTACTCAGGACTACGAACAAGCAGTGTATTGGTTTCGAAAGGCTGCGGAGCAGGGTGATGCAGATGCGCAGTACTCATTAGGATTAATGTATCAAGAAGGGAGGGGCGTTCCCATAGACTATGCACAAGTACGATACTGGATGGGCAAATCAGCAGCGCAAGGTAGTGCCGATGCACAGTTCAGCCTGGGAAAACTATTTGAAACTGGAACTGGCGTTCCACAGGACTACAAACAAGCAATAAATTGGTTCCGACACGCGGCAGCGCAAGGCCATGTTTATGCGCAGGCTAGCTTGGGCATCATGTACTTCATGGGCTACGGGGTTCCCACTAACTACGTGATTTCTTATGCACTACTAAACGTTGCCGCCGCCAGCGCCCGTCCTATCAAGGACATGGCAATCGAATCTAGAGAAATTGTAGTCAGCGTCATGTCGCCGGCTCAAGTCAATAATGGACAAGCGTTGTCACGGGAGCTGGTAAAGCCTGGAAACTTTCTACGAGCACTCGACAAAGCCTCCAAGAGCATCAAATAGGTACTGTACTTGGGGTTCTAATCCCAAAGCCCAGAAAATGCTGTCACACAAGTGGGACTGCCCAACTTTTGAGAGTCACTGATTAGATGACGGGTTAAGTGACGGTTTTCAGTCCCTGCATTCCAGTGTTTGGGGTAGTGGGAGCGAAGCTGCAATAAGCGACATATAAGTGAGCGCTACTCCACCGGAGTTGGCGACAACTCCATCCGGTCTTTCGATAGATCGAGGTAGCTAAGGTTGTCACGGCATGTCCACGTCAGCATCGTTCCGGGCGGGTCAGGCCGCCGGGCGAACTGGGTGAGAGCCCTATCGTATTGACTCGCTGTCGTCGTTGATCGCCAAATGTCGCTTATTGCAGGCTCGCTCCCAATGGGCCAGTTTGGGGCGGGTCAGGTATTTCGCCACTATTACAATAACTTAGCGCACGCTATCTTCCGGACTTAGCATCGCTCCATTAAGAAGATATCGTGAAAAAACATTTATTCAACGCCTTATTGGCGATTGCACTTGTGCTAACTAGCAGTGTAAGTACGTCAGCTTATGCCAACGTTGACGAGTGGAAAGCGCTCATCGACCAGGTCGGAACGCTATACAAACAAGGCAACTATGATCGTGCGGTAGAGGTCGCCAATCAGTCACTTGCAGTAGCCGAAAAGACATTTGGCCCCGATCACCCTAGTGTGGCCACCAGTCTGAACAAATTGGCAAAGCTATATGCCGCCCAAGGCCAATACGCCAAGGCAGAGCATCTATACCAGCGCGCTTTGGCGACCTGGGAGAACAGGCTAGGTCCTAATCACCCAGATGTAGTCCTGAGTCTAAATAATCTGGCAGAGTCGTATCGAAATCAAGGCAAATACATCAAGGCAGAGCCGCTATACCAACGTGCATTGACAATTGGAGAAAAGAATCTAGGCCCCAATCACCTTGATGTGGCCCTGATTCTGAATAACCTGGCAGTGCTATACGCTTCTCAAGGTCAAAACACCCAGGCAGAACTCCTGTATCAGCGCTCATTAGCAATCAGGGAGAAGGCATTAGGCCCTGAACATCCTGATGTAGCCCTAAGTCTAAATAACCTGGCAGAGCTGTATACCTCCCAAGGTCAATACGTCAAGGCTGAACCTCTTTACCTGCGCGCCTTGGCGACCTGGGAGAAGAGGCTAGGTCCCAATGACCCTAATGTAGCACTGAGTCTGAATAATCTGGCAGAGTTGTACAGAGTCCAAGGTCAATATACCCAGGCCGAACCCTTGCATCAGCGCGCATTGGCGATTAAAGAAAAATCACTAGGCCCTGAACATCCTGATGTAGCCGTAAGTCTGAATAACCTAGCAGAACTGTACAGAGTCCAAGGCCAATACGCCAAGGTAGAACCCCTGCACCTGCGGGCATTGGCGATTAGGGAGAAGACCCTGGGCCAAGATCACCCTAATGTGACCACAAGCTTAGACAATTTAGCGCAGTTTCATCATGACCAAGGCCAATACGTCAAGGCGGAGTCCTTGTACCTGCGCGTATTGGCAATCAATGAGAAGGTACTAGGCCCTGAACATCCTGATGTAGCCCTAAGTCTAAATAACCTGGCAGAGCTGTATACCTCCCAAGGTCAATACGTCAAGGCTGAACCTCTTTACCTGCGCGCCTTGGCGACCTGGGAGAAGAGGCTAGGTCCCAATGACCCTAATGTAGCACTGAGTCTGAATAATCTGGCAGAGTTGTACAGAGTCCAAGGTCAATATACCCAGGCCGAACCCTTGCATCAGCGCGCATTGGCGATTAAAGAAAAATCACTAGGCCCTGAACATCCTGATGTAGCCTCGAGTCTAAATAACCTGGCCGAGCTGTATGCCTCCCAAGGTCAATATGCCCAGGCTGAACCCTTGCTCCAGCGCGCATTGGTAATCAGGGAGAAAACACTAGGCCCTGAACATCCTGATTTGGCGCAGGGACTACATAACCTAGCACTGCTTTACACCATCCTAGGCCAATACGCCAAGGCTGAACCCCTGCACCTGCGAGCATTGGCGAACAGGGAGAAGGCACTAGGCCCAGATCACTTTGATGTAGCCAGAAGTCTACATTACCTCGCAGCTCTGCACGCTACCCAAGGCCAAAACGCAAAGGCAGAACCCTTGGTCCTGCGCGTCTTGGCGATCACAGAAAAGACACTAGGCACCGATCACCCTGCTGTAGCGATCAGCTTAAACAACTTGGTAGTTTTATATCGAGCAACGAATCGCGAGAGTGAAGCAGATGAGCTTCAACAGCGTGCTAATGCCATTCTGGACATTAAACGCTAAAAATTTAACGGGCTTCGGATAGATATAAGCCGGAAAAGGGAGTAATTCCCTTTTGGGCTTAGCTGGTTGTTGAAAAACTCATCTCTTCCGCAGCCTGCTGAGGTGAATGGCGTACTGCAGTCGCCAATCGGCGGCAAATCTTTGGGAAAGGGAGAGAAAACGGCTCGCAATTATTCAATTTTGAGCCACCGGGCGAGCTAACCGAGCATTTTGTCAGTTTGGAGGAATGGTTTTGGTCGTTCGAACGAGTTTTTCAACAGCCTGTTTAACGCCGATCAATCATTTACTTAGTTACCGTACCAAATTTGCTGATTGCAGGGCCGCAATTGTCTCGGTTCACCTCACGTTTGGCCAGCCCGGAAAGCCCGACAAACTCCTAGGGTTTTATATCCAGAATGGCATTAGCACGCTGTTGAAGCTCATCTGCTTCACTCTCGCGATTTGTTGCCAGATACAACTTTGCCAAATTGTTTAAGATGGTGGCAACATTAGGATGATTGGGGCCTAGCGCTTTCTCATTGATTACCAATGCGCGCTGGAGCAAGGGTTCAGCCTGGGCATATTGACCTTGGGAGGCATACAGCTCGGCCAGGTTATTTAGACTCGAGGCTACATCAGGATGTTCAGGGCCTAATGCCTTCTCCCTGATTGCCAATGCGCGCTGAACCAAGGGCTCTGCCTTAGCGTTTTGGCCTTGGCCGGCATACAGCCCTGCCAGGTTGTTCAGGCTGGTGGCAGAATAAGGATGATCGGGCCCGAGTGTCTTCTCCAAGATTGCCAATGCGCGCTGGTATAGAGGTTCAGCCTTGACGTATTTGCCTTGGGTGGCATACAGCATTGCCTGCGAGTTCAGCGTTTGGGCCACACCAGGATGATCAGCCCCTAGAGCCATCTCCTTAATCGCCAAAGCGCGCTGGTATAGATGCTCTGCCTTGGCGTATTGGCCTTGGGCGGCATATAGCTTTGCCAATTTGTTCAGACTGGTGGCCACACTAGGGTGATCGGGGCCAAATGTCTTTTCGGCTACTGCAAGTGACTGATTGGCGACCTCTACCGCACGATCATAGTTGCCTTGTTTGTATAGCGTTCCGACCTGGTCGATGAGCGCTTTCCACTCGTCGACGTTGGCATAAGCTGACGTACTTACACTGCTAGTTAGCACAAGTGCAATCGCCAATAAGGCGTTGAATAAATGTTTTTTCACGATATCTTCTTAATGGAGCGATGCTAAGTCCGGAAGATAGCGTGCGCTAAGTTATTGTAATAGTGGCGAAATACCTGACCCGCCCCAAACTGTTGTCAATTTGAAATAGGGGTAGACTTTGCCAAGTCAATGACTGTCGGCTTTAGCCGATTATGCAAAGCTTTCCATAAGGCCGAGGACCGGACCTTCAGGAATGATCGTCTAGACTTCCGCTTCAGATACGCAACTGGCCATCAGCACACCAAAGAGGCCCATTGGGAGCCAAGCTGCGATTTGAGGACATATAATCATGAGCTAATGTATTTTCTGTGTTTCAGCACGAAAAACGGCTGGCTCACGGTAACAAGAAAAACGAGCGTTTATCTTGTTACCGTGGAAATGCCAAACTCTGGTATGAAATCCGCAAGAAAACTCATTGAGAAAATCTACGTAATGTTGCCGGATAGGATTTATCTTTTCTTGCACTGGAATACAGTAGCGGATTGAGTCTGAAAACCGTCAGCTTTGCATGCTGACGGCGTAGACGACGCCATAGAATATGGTATTTGCTTATAGGGGGAGTAAGCCCAAACACCAGAAAATTTTGTCACGCAGGACAAACCGATCAGCTTTTGCATGTCATTGGTTGAATGACGAGTTAAGTGACAATTTTACCGTTGTCTATCGCGTGTGATTTGGCAGTCACGTAACCGGTCGTTTATGTGACCGACCGTGCCAATACCGGCAATGTTGGCTTCACAAAAAAATCCGGCGCTTGGGCTTACTCCCCCTGTTTGTGAGCTTGCCAAGCATGGTAATGATAATTACCATACGCATATGTCACAGAAGGAGTAGGCCATGAAAACAGAACGGATTACCTTGTTGGGTTCGCCCAAATTTAAAGCATTCCTGGCGTCCGAGGCGAAGCGGGAAAATGTCAGTGTTTCGGAGTTGGTGCGGCGTCGCTGTGAGCGCCAGCCTTCTGAAGAGGAATTGGCGGTAAAAGCGCTTGCGGATGAGTTGCGCAAGGCGGCAATTGAGGCTAGGGAATCCTTAGAGGCAGGGCTGGCTGAGGCTGATGCGGTGCTTTCGGAGCTTCGTTTGCAGGGTGACAAGAGGGTGGCGGCGTGAGCGTTCTTGGCGATGCAATGAATGCGATGCGCGAGGCGTTGAAGCTGAGCGACGACGTGCGGCGGGCAGGGGATGCGCTTAAGAGTGTTGCGCATGAGTTGCGGGACCATGATCGGCGGTTAACACGCCTGGAGGCCAAGTGGGAGACTGCAATAGAGATTGCAAGCTTGCGGAGTGCTGCGCCCCGACAAATCGATACTAATTGAGATTTAAGCGGCTGGGTTGGATAGGCTTCCGCCTTGTTGCCCCCAAAAAATAGGAGCCTTGCCGTAAGAAAGAAAATTGGTATGTCAGATCCATGTAATTACGACGCGTTCAGAGTGCCTTACGCCAGTTTGGAGTTCTTAATCGGCGCTGGACCTTTGGCGATAGCCATTTACTTTGTATTGCTGTCCGTAACCGATCCAAAGACCAGCCTTGCAGGGGCTCGCACCATCATTTCAAGGCAGATGCTGCGCGAGTGGACCGAGCGCGAAATTCGTCGGGGTAGGGGCCTGCAAAGGGCGTACCAGGCCACGGATAATGAGTTGCGCAGGGCGCTGGAAGAATTGGAACGCCGCCAGTTAATTGAACGTACCGGCAGTGCTGAGCGGCTTGTTTTTCGTATGCTGGGCATATAAACGACCCCTTCGAGGGATTGCCACCATTGCTCTATTCTTGCCGCTGGCTGCCGTCCAGCGTTTTTAAACGCTTATCCAAGTCATTTGTGCGCAATGTTTTCCGATATCCCGATAGCAGACAGGGACCGCTCCTTCGCGCAAGTCCAAAATTATGGACTAATTTATGCGAATTAGTTGTGGTACTTTTAAACCATGAAGTGACGGATAACTAAACAACATGATCAGGCTCAATCATCTATGAATGATGAAATTTCACCCGCATACAAATTGGTTCAGCCGCTAGAGTTTACCGATAGCCACCATGATCATCTCGAAAAACTAAAAGAGAGTATCTCTCTTCTATCAGAGCAAACAAAATTAATCTTTGGAGCTAAGGATATTCATTCAAGGCATATCTCCTCAACCGACTCTTATGCAAATCTCGTTGGACTTCGCTTTGGGAGTGATGTTGGCGGACGATTAGACGAAGAAATGCCATGTGAGGGGACGGCGGAATTCGCTGACTCGTTCGTGAGAGAAGATCAAGCGCTGCTGCAACTGAAAGACATAAGTCAAAGATCATCTATCCTCAACGTACACAATTATACGGATGGATTAAAGGCTCTAGTTTTTGACAAGTACATTTTTAAACACGTTCCTTCTCGCTCTATTCTTGGGGTGATTTATAGCGCGTACGAGATTGACCTTAAAAACTTCTTTACTGTAATTCCAAACTATGTCATGGAGTTTGGAGGGGGAAGTATTGAAGCCGCAAATGGAGGAGTGTTTATGGATAACATACATTTCTCAGAATATGAACACGAAATTTGCTTCCTTCTTGTTATGGGGTGGGAGAGTAACCAAATTGCAGATTTTCTTAACAAATATAGGCCAAAAGAACCAAAGCGAACAGCAGATACAATTTATAAGTCTAAAAATAGGCTCTGTGAAAAATTAAATCTTCCTTCTGGAGATGTGAAAAAACTTAAAGAAAAGTTGATTAGTATCGGAATGCACAGAAGAATGCCGCAAGCATTCTTTTCTAGAATGGTGGGGTCAAGTCCCATTAAAAACGGGTAAGTGTCTATCGTCGGTTAAATGTGCCTCAGGGCAACTGAACATTAGAATAAGCGGAGCATCACCGATGTTAGTTAGTGAATGAATAACATTTTCTTCGACGACAAATGATGAGAATGCCTCAACAGTTCGAGTAGATGAAATACCGGTTAATGCATCAGTCAATTCTATTTTTCCTTGCCCTTGAATAATATGATAGTGCTCATTACCATGTTTATGAAAATGCGGGTTAACAAATTTCCCAGGGTCAATTTCCGTTAGGTAAGTTGAGAATAGATGATCACCGGAAAGTTTAGCTATTTTAATTCCCGCAACCGGATCATATTGACTTGAGGCAAGGATAGACAACCAATTAACGAAATTCATTTGCAAAGAAGTGCCTTATGGGAAAGGGGGATTATTGCAGTGGGCAGGCGGAGTCGTCAAAATATATTGAGTTAAAAGTGACCTCAATTATCTTTTATGTCTGTACCAATATTGGGGCTTAGTTTGGTGGCGAAGGATGCTAGGGATTCTAAGGTTAGGTTATTGGCGAATAAAGCTAGGGCTTCTAAGGCGTTGGCGGTCATCGCGCCTTTTGTATACAGAGATAGCAATGCTGAGAGGGATGGAGCGACTTCATTAGGTACAGACATAATCGTAAAACTATCATGCTCAGCTTGACTCGGCTGGCCTTGGACCTTGGTTGCCGGGCGCATGAGACCTCTCCCCGTTGCCAACCAATTGGCGTTTACGCCAAGTGCTGCTGCAGCCTTAAGTAGATTCTCTCCCTCAAGTGTTTTCGTCTTTCCTGTAGCCCATCCGTTTACAGAGGATTTTTTTAGCCCAACCATGCGAGCCAGTTGAGACTGGTTCATATTGGCCTCGGCCAGGGCGGTATGGATGCGTGTAGAGAGCGACATGTGGACGAGTCTATAGGCTAGAAGGTACTCCATAGCCGCTGGTATTCTTTACATGAAGTACGCCATAGCCTACTATCTGCGCCTAACGACCTCTATTGGTGAGAGATGTCCTCGTAATCGTTGTTATTAGAAATACAGGACTTGGGGTCCGGGGATCAATGGAACAAGGAAGTCAGTTAAGGGGGCCGGGGAGATGGTATGAACGCCAGGTTGGCGTTGCTGTGATCGAAATGGCGGCTGGTGACACGAGTGTTGGGTCTACCCCGAGTAGCGGCGCCTCTGCCAATCCCGGTGATTCTAAATTAGCAATATGTGATGTATATTCGCCGCCCGCCAAAAAGCCGCGCCCTATGCAACCTGCACGCTTGGCAAACCCGTGAGTAAGCCTTTAATACAGCCAAACGGAGAGGCCTTTGCAGTTCCTGTTTATACATCAGAATTTCCCCGGTCAGTTTCGGCATCTTGCCAAAACACTGTCGCAAGACCCGAAGCACACCGTTGTCGCCCTAGGCCAGCAGCAAGCACCCGGCTTACCGGGTGTACGGCTTATCCGCTACCAAACTAAGCGTGCGCCGGCAAAAACCACCCACCGCTATGTGCTGCCTTTAGAGGCCGGCATTCTCGCTGGCCAAGCCGTAGCAGAACAGTTGATCAAGCATCAGCAACAAGGCTTTAACCCTGATGTGGTAATTGCCCACCCAGGCTGGGGCGAATCGCTATTCGTGAAAGATATCTTCCCCCATGCCCGCTTAATCCACTTCTGCGAATGGTTTTATCGCGCGGATGGTGCGGACATCGGCTTCGACGCCGCCTACCCGGTGACGCTGGACGACCGTGCCCGCATTCGCAGCAAGAACGCCCTGCACCTGCTGGCGCTCGATGCCTGTGATATCGGCATTGCCCCCACTCATTGGCAGAAGTCTCGCTTCCCGCAGGAATATCAATCCAAGATTCAGGTGATTCACGAAGGCGTTGATACCGACCAAGCCAAGCCTGATGCCAACGCCAGCTTCACCTTGCCCGATGGGCGGGTACTGACGACGCAAGACAAGGTAGTCACTTATGTCGCCCGCAACCTGGAACCGTATCGCGGCTTTCCCCAGTTCATCCGCGCCCTGGCGCAACTACAGCAGCAGCGCACTGACTTCAATACGTTGATTGTGGGGGGCAACGACGTCAGCTACGGCAGCAAACCCAAGGACGCGCCCAACTGGCGCGAAAAGATGCTGGCGGAAGTAAAGCTAGACCCAAGCCGTACCCACTTCCTGGGCAAGTTGCCTTATCAGCAATACCTCAAGGTACTGCAAATTAGTACGGCCCATGTCTACCTCACTTACCCCTTTGTGCTCAGTTGGTCCCTGCTTGAAGCCATGTCGGCCGGCTGCTGTGTGATTGCCTCAGACACTGCCCCGGTGCGGGAAGTGATTCGGGATGGGGAGCATGGGTATCTCACCGACTTTTTTGACCAAACCGCCATGGTCAACCAATTGACCATGGCGTTGGCCGATTCAAGCAATGCGCTGTCGGTACGCTTGAATGCAAGAAACAAAGTGGCGGATGAATTCCCTATTGCCATGGGAAGTAACTTATGGGTTCAGCAACTTATTGAGACTAAAGGATGGAGTTGATGATGAATTGCGCTTCAAAATTGAATTCGCCGCACAGGAGAAATATAGAATTGCGGACTTGGCTGCAGGTGAATTACTAGCTGGACTTAATAGAGGAAGAGTTTTGGATCCTTTATGATTGGATTGACAGTATCTACAGCGACTTTAGAGGGGATTGGTCTTGATGCTGGAAACCCAGTATCTGGTAAGAGTATTGCGATATTAGAGAAAGAATTAGCATCAACCGGCTATTGGTGGTAAGCGTATTTGTTTGCAATTGAGAAAGGTGAGTTGTGCGGAAGATACCAAAGAATATTCTTTTATTTTTTATTTTCATTACTCAGGGATGTGCAGTGGAAAATAATCTGGTTAACGAAGTTAAAGAACATAGAAAAAGAAATAACTCCCCTCAACTGAATGTCACACCCATAGTGGAAAAATACATCCCGAAGGGTGTTAGTTGGCTCGATGTAAATAAAGAATTAGATGCTGCTGGCTTTAAATGTACCCAAAGTCTCTCAAAAGCTACTAGCAAGATCACTGACAATTACTATTGCACGTTAGTGACAACATCTTGGTATGAATTTTCGGTTGCTAACCAGTTGAGGTTAAATATTTCAGTTTTTGATGGAAAAGTATCAAGCGCTGAAGGCATTCTGGTTTATTTTGGTTTTTGATTTTGTCCTCTGGTAAAGAAAAAATGGAAAATATAAGAGTTGGTTATTCGAAATTACCTTTCGGTTATCACAAATATATCGTTTACACCGATTCAAAGGGTAATCAATATGCTGCTAGAGGTGGGCCAGGTGGCCTCGGTGGAGGATCAGGTGAATTAACTAATGTGCATACAGGCGGGGCAACGGAATCCTCTTTTGGTAACATAGTAACCTCCACTGGTGCATATAACCCTAACTTTATCGATTTTGATAGAGAACGCGATGATCCATTTGAAGTAATCAAAATGGGAGATAATTTGTCAGACGACTGGAATTCTATCAAAAAGGCAATAGACGATATTTCTAACGAAGGTCATCAATATCGCCCACTTGATCAAAATAGCAATACCACTGTAGATGAAGCGTTACGAAGATCTGGTTTGACCGAGCCTAAAACTGATGGATATGACGAGAATTGGGCGCCAGGCTCAGGTAACAATTTGCCAGGCGGCAGTGATGATGTAGGTGGTAATGGTTCCAGTGATGGGGAGGGCCCAAGTGGAGCCGGTGGCCCAGGCGGCGGTGCGGGTAGCCCACCAGGCGGCGGTGCGGGTGGTCCAGGCGGTGGCGGCGGTGCCGCGGGTGGCCCAGGCGGCGGTGGCGGCGGTGCTGGTGGTGGTGCGAGTTCCCCCCCAAATCGCGACCCGTTAGCCCTCGATCTAAACGGCGATGGCATCAAAACCAAGGGCGCTGACGGCTCTGTGCTATTCGACCATGATGGTGATGGCGTTAAGACCGGCACGGGCTGGCTGCTGCCCGACGATGCCTGGCTAGCACGTGACTTGAATGGGAATGGCTCAATTGATACCGGTAAAGAATTATTTGGTGTCGATACGACTTTGCGAAATGGCACAAAAGCCACTAACGGTTTCCACGCGCTTGCTGAATTGGACGACAACAACGATGGCCGCATTGATGCCCTCGACAGTGCATTCAACCAACTTCGTGTTTGGCGCGACCTTAATCAGGATGGTATCTCCCAAGCGAATGAGTTATTGACATTAGACCAAGCAGGATTAGTAGCCATTGAAACAGCAGCTAAAGCCGGCCAAACCAATTTAGGCAATGGCAATATCATTAGCGCAACAGGCCGTTTTATCCGTAAAGATGGGACTTCCGGTAACGCTTCTGTCGACAATACTGGCGCTGCAGCCAATCTTGATCTTGCCGTAAATTCCTTTCACCGGAAATTTACCGATGCTATTCCGTTAACTGACCAAGCAAAAAACCTTAATGCCAACCTTAAGGGTGCAGGCATGGTGAGAGACCTAAAAGAAGCGATTAGTCTTTCACCCGCTTTGGGAAATCTAGTCAGTCGCTATATGTCGGCTTCATCGCGAGAAGAGCAGCAAGCCAAATTGGATGAGCTGATGACGGCATGGACAAATACGTCAACGCTGAAATCACTCAAGCAACAAGCCGATGACCTAAAAGCACAAGGTCACGATGTTGAGGTGGCCTACCACTTTGATGGGCTGGTAAAGGGCTCTGCTGAATATGACCTTTTCCTGACGCGATTGGCTGTGGTAGAGCGCTTCATGGGGTTCACATACGCAGGCCCTAACGGTGGGGCTACGTTCACTGCATTAACAAGCCAGTCAGGCCATCGCAGCGTCACATTGACAAGAGAACAAATTGCCAACATCAATTTGGCTTACGCACGCTTCAAAACCGATATTTATGAGTCACTGGTTTTGGGCACTACGCTGTCTTCTTATGTCAATGAGATTAAGGCGAAGGCGGCTGAAACTGGTGTGAAGTACGATTTCTCAACACTTGAGAATAAATTCACTGCTGAAATAACCACTAACCCTCGTAAGGGGGCGTTGGACCTCATTGAGTTTATCAGCGCAATTGGCCAAATCAAGCTAGAGAAAATGGGCTGGAATTGGGCCTCATTTGTTACTAAACATCAAGAAAGTCTGCTGCTAGTTGGCATCAATGCAAATGAGTTCTCAAGTTTCACGTTTTATATTGGCCATAGTGATAATGACACATTAAACGGTGGGGGTATCGCTGATCTAATTCTCAGCGGTACAGGCAACGACTCGTTATCTGGTGGCGGTGGCAATGACACCCTTATCGGTGGTATCGGCAACGACATCCTTGATGGCGGAAGCGGTGACGACACCTATGTGTTGAACCTGGGTGATGGAGTGGACAAGATCTCCGATGCCTACACACAAGGCCCTAGCGCTGACCGCATCCAGTTTGGTACCGGCATTACAGCCGATGCACTGCGCTTTACCCGCGTGAATTCCGATCTCGTCGTTAAGTACAGCGACACCGATACCGTCACGCTGACCAACTGGTTCAGCGACGATGGCTACAAAGTTGAGCAAGCCACCTTCGCTGATGGCAGCAGCCACCGCTTAGCCAGCTTGGTCGGGTCCACTGGAATTACTGGCACCGATGGCGCAGATAGTTTTGGTAGTGGTGCACTCACCTCTAAGAATTACTATCGACTGGGCACTGGCAATGACGTAGCTACAGGCGGTAAAAGTGCTGACCTACTATATGGTGAGTCAGGTAACGACACCTTGAACGGGGTAGATGGTGAAGACCTACTTGATGGGGGTGCTGACAACGACTCGTTATCTGGTGGCGGTGGCAATGACACCCTTATCGGTGGTATCGGCAACGACATCCTTGATGGCGGAAGCGGTGACGACACCTATGTGTTGAACCTGGGTGATGGAGTGGACAAGATCTCCGATGCCTACACACAAGG
>NZ_PDZH01000374.1 GCF_002735695.1 Chitinimonas sp. BJB300 | reverse complement strand
GTGCACAAAGGCCTTCAGCGGGCTTAGCAGGTGTATCACACCAACCGCCACCTTATCCGCCTCCTTGCTGGGTATCCACCGCTGCAGCGACAGACCCGACAGCCGTTCATTCAGCGTGATCAGCGCGCCTTTATGTTGGCCGCCAATGACGAGATCCAACACCCAGTCGCCGATACGCCCTCTTTCTTCAACGATTCCAGGTCGTTCCGTAATATCGCGGCGGCCCACGATCTTCCCGCGAGTGTCCTTGGTATGTCGCCGCCGATAGGGTTTACCATGCCGCAAATGCTGAAATAGTACGCCGCCAGCGCGCTTATCTCTGGCAATCCAGTGGTAGATAGAGACATGGCTCAGCTGGGCTTTGCCGCCCTGTTCGTAAATACCCGGCGGGCAGCATCTACCCACGGAAGGCGCTTCTGGTTTATGGCGTGCGCCGTGCTTCGATGAAACGATGGAGCAGTTCGTAGGCCACGCGCCACTGATGCCCATCAACCCGCAGT
>NZ_PDZH01000373.1 GCF_002735695.1 Chitinimonas sp. BJB300 | reverse complement strand
CGCGCGAATAGCCCATCATGGCCCTGCATTGATAGTTCGATGCTGTTGTAAGAGGCCGGATATACGTGAGCAGTCGAACCTTCCAGCCAAAGACCGGGATGCTTGCAAACGAGGTGGGGTCCATATAGGGAATTCAGATGGCTTCCACACATAAGACATACGATGCGCACTTTAAGCTAGAAGTCACTCGCATGAGCATCGGCCAAAACTGAGCGTACAGCAGGTGACGCAAAGCACAGGGGTCGGTAAGACAGCAATACGCCGCTAGGTAGAGCTACCAAGCCGAGCTTAAAGGGCTGCCCGGCATTGGCCAACCACTGATTGCCGAACAGCAACGCATTCGCCAGCTAGAGGCTGAAGTCTGTCAGCTCAAATCGGATAATGTGTAGAAGTTCAGACTTGATCTGACAGTCTCACCTTGCAAATGGTGGGGTTACCCGTTTTGATACAGGTGCGAATCTTTATCGAAACAGCGC
The DNA here is from genome assembly GCF_002735695.1 of Chitinimonas sp. BJB300. Lineage (GTDB taxonomy): Bacteria > Pseudomonadota > Gammaproteobacteria > Burkholderiales > Chitinimonadaceae > Chitinimonas. The sequence continues at coordinate 34 of NZ_PDZH01000373.1, read as the reverse complement.
GCAAGCGCCAAGGAGTAACCCCATGGCTAGTCTC
>NZ_PDZH01000372.1 GCF_002735695.1 Chitinimonas sp. BJB300 | reverse complement strand
AGCGGGCGGAACACCTGGATCTCTTGGAACAACCCTGTATTGATGCGGGTTTCAGCTGTTCCGGGTACCCGTAACACGCCTTGAGAACCCGGCACAAAAATGCATTTCGCTTCAAATCTGAGGTGAAAGCCGTGGGTGGAAGTCATAAGCACCGCGATTGTAACGCAGACCGCCTGTACTTATCCGCGTTGTTGCGCCCGGCCACGCTGTTGCCTTAACGAAATCCCCTTCGCCTAGCGGTAGATTGGGGTCCGAATTACCCGCAACCGACGAAGTCCAGGAAGAACCTAACCCCCGGCCCCCCTGCAACAATCTGCAACACGCACCGACGCCGCGTGCCATCCCCGTCATAGGGGGACGGGGGAAAGTATCGGGGATTTTCTGCTTAGTGACTGATGTTACGCAGTGCATACGATAACCTGTCGCCATGAAGAACAAAGAACTCGATTTGTACACCGACTATTTGCTGAGCACGTTTGGTGCGGCGACAGCAACGGGCTTGTCGGCGATGGTAGG
>NZ_PDZH01000371.1 GCF_002735695.1 Chitinimonas sp. BJB300 | reverse complement strand
ATCAAGCACAAGATCGGCTTGCTGAATCTCGCCGCTGAACTTGGCAATGTTTCCAAGGCCTGCAAGATGATGGGGCTTTCACGCGACACGTTCTACCGCTATCAGCATGCGAAGGCGGAGGGCGGTGTCGAGGCCCTATTCGACGCTAACCGCAAGAAGCCCAACCCGAAGAATCGCGTCGAGGAAGTCACCGAAGCAGCGGTCATTGCCTACGCCACCGAACAGCCCGCGCATGGGCAGGTTCGTGCCAGCAATGAATTGCGCCAGCGCGGTGTGTTCGTCTCCCCATCTGGTGTGCGATCCATCTGGTTGCGCCATGGACTGGCTTCATTCAAGCAGCGTCTCAGCGCGCTGACGCGGCTCGTGGCGGAAACTGCCATCATCCTGACTGAGGCGCAGGTCACTGCACTGGAACGCAAACAGGACGATGACCTGGCCCACGGTGAGATTGAAACGGCCCACCCGGGCTATCTGGGATCGCAAGATACCTTCTACGTTGGCACGATCAAAGGGGTGGGTCGCATCTATCAGCAGA
>NZ_PDZH01000370.1 GCF_002735695.1 Chitinimonas sp. BJB300 | reverse complement strand
GAGTAGGCGATGGCCTATGGGGATTTGATCTGGCCCCCGAGCGCTGAATTGGCCGTAGGCAGGCTGATTGATCTATCGCCGATACGATGACACACGCCCATGCCGGGGAGCGGTGTCACGAGTACCCATCCTCGGAGCAGCAAATTCCGGCGATATGGCCACAAGCAGCAACAGGCTGTCTGCGGCACCGGCAATCCGGAAGCTGAGTTGGGCACTTCACGAAGAAACTTTCGGAGGAGCATCATGGTGGTGCACGGATTGGTTGCCGGCGCATGATGATTTCAACAACACGCATGGTGGCGCCGCAGCATTTGCAGACGAAGTTGGGCACTGGCGTGACAGCGGCTTGATTCATGACCGGCTCAGGCGGGGGCGTGTTCAGCATATGCCTCGCCCTGGCTAGATTCTCCCGTCGCCCGACGTTGGCCAGCAGCCCATAATGGCGGATGCGGTGAAAGCCAGTGGGCAGCACATGCAACAGGAAGCGGCGCATGAACTCTTCTGGCGCAAGTGTCATCGTCTTGTGCCGGGTACGTCCTTTGACC
>NZ_PDZH01000369.1 GCF_002735695.1 Chitinimonas sp. BJB300 | reverse complement strand
CGGTGAATGGGGAAACGCGCCGCCTTGAGCTGATAACGCAAGCTGCGTGCTTGCCTATCCGCCAATTCAGCTTCAATCAGCCGATCAAGCCAAGCTTCTGGCTGCATGGGTTGGCGTGGACCTTCGGCCCGCAATTCTCCCCACGCTGCTGCCATGCCATACAAATGAAGCGCATTGAGTTGGGTGAGCCGGTCAATGGACATAGTGCTCCCCTCGCAAATGATCGTAACGATGGCAATCAGCGATCGGCTCGACGCGTAGCTTTAACTGTTCAGGCAAACTCAGCGCCATCGGTTGCACAGGTGCGGTTAGTCGGCGCAGTTCGTTCATTACGACCGCTGCGGTGATTACGCCGCACTCCAATGCCAGTTCACAGGCCACCTCCAAAGGTTCCAGCCCAACCTCTCGTGCCATGAGCAACAGCTCCACGAAGGCTCGATCTCCTTTGGGTTGCTTCAAGAGACGATCACGCACCACCTGAATGGCTGTCGGCAAATCCCATTCACGGAATGGTGCGCCATTGCGCAGTGCGCCTGGTTTCTTCTCCAATAT
>NZ_PDZH01000368.1 GCF_002735695.1 Chitinimonas sp. BJB300 | reverse complement strand
ACGCGACGAGGATAGCGAGCAATGCCAGACGCTGGTGGCGTAATGGCTACGGCGTGCTGAATCGTGCGCTGCCGATCGCCTATTTCGATCGCTTGGGAGTTCCAAGACTCGCCTAACCTCAACTTCTTGAACCGCCCGGTGCGGCCCCGCATGCCGGGTGGTGTGGCAGGGGTCGGCCAGGTAATCTGGCCGCCCCTATGCCGATTTATTTAATATTTATTATCCGCTATTAGCTAGGATTGGTTGAATAGGCGGATTTAAAAACGAACCTGACGGATTCAATACCAGCGGGAGAGAGCGGTGAGCGGCGGTAGGATGCGCTCCCCTTTGCCCGCCAGGAAATTGAAGACCGATGACCTACACGCAACTCACCCAAGGCGAACGATACCGAATCGCAGCCCTGTTGGAAACGCAGCATGCCGCCGCCACCATTGCCAAGCTCATGAACCGAAGCCCGACCACCATCCGGGCCGAACTCCGTCGTGGCCGCAGTACGCCGATGGCAGCCTATTGCCCTGACACAGCCCAACTGCGGGCGCTAGCTCGCAAAGCCAA
>NZ_PDZH01000367.1 GCF_002735695.1 Chitinimonas sp. BJB300 | reverse complement strand
CCAGCTATGCCTTGAAGCTGCTGCAATCGGATGGTGAGTTGACGATGGCCAGCACCGGCTCCGACGCCAATGGCAATCTGGTGGCGCAGGAATACCGGGTGGAAGGCCCGATGAGCCTGTTCATGACCACCACGGCCATCGACATCGACGAAGAACTGTTGAATCGTTGCTTGGTGCTTAGCGTGGATGAAGGCCGCGAGCAGACGGCAGCGATTCACCGCCGGCAACGGGAACGGCGCACGCTGGAAGGCTTCCTGGGCAAGGAAACCAAGGATGCGGTGCTGGCGTTGCAGCGTAATGCCCAGCGTTTGTTGCGTCCCTTGGCGGTGGTAAATCCGTTTGCGGATCAATTGACCTTCCTGGACGACCGCACGCGGACGCGACGCGATCATGAAAAGTACCTCTCCCTGATCGACACGATCGCCTTACTGCACCAGTACCAACGCCCGATCAAGACCTTGACGGTAGGGGATCGGCAGATTGAGTACGTGGAAGTGACGCCGCAAGACATTGCACAGGCCAATACGCTGGCGCATGAAGTGCTGGGCCGCAGCCTGGA
>NZ_PDZH01000036.1 GCF_002735695.1 Chitinimonas sp. BJB300 | reverse complement strand
CTGCAATCCCGTGGTTTTACGGTGAAATTAATGGCACCACAGTTTGTGAAGCCATATGTGAAGAGCAATAAGAACGACGCCAACGACGCGGAAGCCATATGCGAAGCCATGTCACGCAACAGTATGCGCTTCGTTGCGGTGAAGCGTATTGAGCAGCAGGACATCCAAGCGGTACATCGCGTGCGCTCAGAGCTCATTGAGCAGCGTACCGCCAAGGCGAATCAGATTCGCGGGCTCGTTGCCGAATATGGTTTGGTGGCGCCGAAAGAGATGACGCAGCTACGCCGGGCGGTCCCGATCTGGCTGGAAGATGCAGATAACGGGCTGACGTATCGGTTTCGGCGATTGCTGAGGGGCTTGTGGGGCGATGTGCTGGTGCTTGATAGTCGAGTCAAGGAACTGGATCAAGAGATCGAATTGATTGCACAGAGCCATCCCTTGGCCAAGCTGCTGATGCAGTTGCGCGGAGTTGGGCCGATCGTCGCGACTGCGCTGATTGCCGCAGTTGGAGATGGAGCACAGTTCAAGAACGGCCGCCAGATGTCGGCAGCAATCGGTATCACGCCTCGTCAACATAGCTCTGGCGGCAAAGAGCGATTACTGGGCATCAGCAAGCGGGGAGATTCCTATTTGCGCGCGATGCTGATTCATGGCGCGCGGTCCGTAATACGGATGGCTAAGGCCAAAGACAAAACGGATCGCTTGAGCCAGTGGGTCATGTCCCTTGCGCAGCGCCGCCACCCCAATGTGGCCGCCGTGGCTTTGGCGAACAAGACTGTGCGCATTGCCTGGGCGATGCTGCGGACGGGAAAGGATTATCAACCGGCCCTTGCCATGGGCTGACGCCCACGCCAAGGGCCGGTCTTGAGTAACAGCGGCACAACGTAGGACCAGATCAACCACGATTGCGAAGCAAGCCGAACGATGGCAAACAGGTCGAACCGGCGCCGGAAAAGCCCTTGTTGGACGTAGTGCGGAAAAGCACGTGTAAGCGATTGGGAACTGGCGCGCGAATAGCCCATCATGGCCCGGCATCGAGATGCTTGATGCTGCTGTAAGAGGCCGGATATACGTGAGCAGTCGATCCTACCAACCAAAGTATGGCGTGCTTGCAACCGAGGAGGGGTCCATATACATGTCCAACGGGCTTTTGAGCCGCTGTTGATTAAGCTTCACCGCCAGGGTCGAGATCAGGCGGAACAGGCAGGTCTTTGGATAAGGCGGGTGCCAAGCCGCCGTAGCGTTCAAAGTGATTGAGCTGATAGATATAGGCCAGCACTTCTGCAACAGCATTGTAAAGCGGGGTGGGAATGTCCTCACCCAGTTCAGCATGGTGGTACAGGGCACGTGCTAGGGGTGGGGTACGCAGAATGGGCACTTTGTTGTCGCGCCCCAGCTCGATGATGCGCTCGGCCAGCAGGAAAGACCCTTTGGCGATGACTCTTGGCGCCTTCATCTTCTGTTCGTCGTATTGCAGGGCGACCGCATAGTGCGTCGGGTTGGTGACGATGACATCGGCCTTGGGAATCTCGCTCATCATGCGCTGGCGGGCTGCCTGCATCTGCAATTGGCGTATCTTGGCCTTGACCTGCGGGTCCCCGTCCGATTCCTTGCTCTCCTGTTTGACCTCGGCCTTGGTCATGCGCAGGTTCTTCTTGTAATCCCACAGTTGGAATGGCACGTCGATGGCGACAATCAACAGCATCGACCCCGCCACCATCAACAGGGTGGTTTTGGTCAGGTCGAACAGAAAGGCCAGGCTCGCAAAAGGCGGCATGGCGATCATCTGGATGATTTGTTCCTTTTCAAACCAGATCGTGGCGATGGCGACACCCCCAATCAGGCCGGACTTAAGAATGGCCTTGACCATCTCGACCAGGCTGCGCACTGAAAGAATGCGGCCGATGCCTGTCATGGGGTTGAGCTTGCTGAACTTGGGTTCGAGCGCATCGAAAGTGAACAGCCAGCCTGAAATGACGATGGACGAGGCAATGGCGGCGACGGCAGTGGCTACGAGTACTGGTATGAGAGCACGCAGTGCGTCGAAAGCGGCAGTGGAAAAGTGCACCAGGAGCTGATCGATATCACCAAGTACGGCGCGGTTGAAAGTCAGGTTGTTGATGGTGATTTGCTTGAGCGTAGCCAGGATGCTATCCCCGGTGACGATCAGCATCACGAGGCCGGTCATGACGACAGAGAACGTGACCAGCTCATGCGAACGCGCGACCTGCCCGTTGTTGCGCGCTTCTTCCAGTCTTCGCGGACTGGGGTCTTCTGTACGTTCGAGGTCGCTGTCTTCTGCCACGCTGCAGGCTCAGGGTGATAGGTCTTGGCGTTAAATGTAGCAAGGCCGCCCGTGGGCGGCCTGCAAACTTTCTATTTACTGCGATTGACGCTCGCCATGGTGGCTTGGCTGACCTTGATCAGGTCACTCGGTTTTTGGCGGATCATGTCCGAATACAGGGCGTTTTTCTTGGCAAGGCTTTCCACCAGTAGCCAGCCAGCAAAGCGTGCTTCGGCCAATTGTTCGGTGGAATAGGTGTTGAGCGTTGCTGCACTGTTGTCACCCAGCTTGGGCAATATGGTGCTCAGCACGGTTTTACGATTGGCGCGCAATTTGGCTAGCTCGTCGGTGCTGATAGCGAGGTATTGCTCGACGCTCTTTCCTGGTGCTGCCACGGCTGCACCGTGGGCGACAACGCCTTCACCCACGACCAACTCGGCTAATGAACGCGGCTTGTTACCCCAGCCTGCCGTCTTGGCCAGCATGGCTTGGCCCATCAGGCGGGCGGCGGGTACGGCGCGTGTATCAGGGCCGACTTCCAACGGCAGGTAGACGTTCAGTATGTCACCTTCCTGTTCACTCCAGACCCGGCCATCGAAAGTACCGACATAGGCAACCAGCCGCATGCTCATCGATTTATCGAGGCTGAAGTGCTTGGACAGGGTATCGAGGGTTTTGCTGGGTTCGCTGGCAATGCCGTCAAAACCGGCTTCGATTTTCGGCAGTGCTTCGGCGTAGCGCGGCCAGGCGGTGTCGAGGGCGGCACGTGTTGCTTCTGGTGTGGCTTGGGCGCTGAAGCCATAGTCTTGCTTGAACAGACGCCAGCGGCGGTCTTCCTGCGATTCGGGCGTTGTAGCATCAGGCGTGGTTGCTGTTGCGGGGACCGCGGCAACCGGTTTGTTGGCGGCTTCATAGAACTCGACGAAGCTGGGTGATAGATCGCGTACTTTCAGATCCAAAGCGACTTCGGCTGCTTGTGCTGCACCGAAACACAGCGCAATGCTGGCGGCCAGAATGAATTGACGCATGGTGGAGGGACTCCGCTGACGAGAATGAAAGCCCTGGTAGTGGTCAATGATTGTTTTTTTTGTCGACGATCTTGAATCAACCACGTTGGGTCGGGCAGGTGGCCCGCATTCTACTCGCCAGTATTGGGACATGCATCGGCCTGTTTTTAGAACCCGTGGGCTGCCTGCCTTGAAAGGGTTTTCAGGATCGCTGCATCGATGATTGGATAGTGCGTTCGTGGTACGACGGTGATGGATTCAGCCGACGATACGGTTACGGCCGCCTTGTTTGGCTTTGTATAGCTGGGCATCGGCATGCAAAAAGAGTTCGTTCTCGGTCTTGAAGGTGGGGAAGGCGGCAGCGCCGCCACTGAAACTGAACTGCTTGTCCAGCCCCGGCTCCGCTTCGAAAATCAGCGCGTTGAATTCCTCCCGCATCTTGTCCAGACGTTTCAACATGTCGGCCATGTTGCAATTCCAGAACAGCATGACGAACTCCTCGCCACCAAACCGGCTGAGCAGGTCTTCTTCCCCCATATAGCCACTGAGGTGCAACGATAGGCGCTTGATGACAATGTCGCCGAAGTAATGCCCCCATGTATCGTTGATGGTTTTGAACTTGTCGATGTCGATGACAGCCAGCCCAAGCGGCTTGCCTTGCACCTCCGCCTGTTTGATGACCTCACTGGCGGCTTGTTGGAAGCCGATCTTGTTCAAGAGACCTGTGGCGCGGTCGCGGCTGATCAAGTCGCGTGCCAGGCGAATCTTGCCAAGCCGGTTGATGAGCTGGCGAGTAAGAATGTCGCTGGCCTTGCGCTGCATGAGTGCATCAAACCCGTCCATCACGGCCTTGCGGGACAAGTCATCATCGGTGCTGTCGATCAGCAATAATACTTCGAGGCTGGGGTCGGCCTCCAGATTGCGTTTGAGAATGCGGACAATCGATTCGGTACGGCGATAGAGTTGCTCGGCAATCACCACGATATCAGGCTGTACCCGCTTTACTTCACGTTGCAGGCTTTGCAATTCATCATGCTCGATGACCTGGATACGGCGTTCCTGCATGACTTCCAGATCGATCAACCCGGGTGTGCCCACCAGCATGATCTTACCGGCCATGTTGCGGCGTGCCTGCGCCAACAGGTTGAAAAGCTTGTCGACCAGTTTGTCATTGGCGATGGGTTTTTCTGCATAAGCCAAGCAGTTCGATTCGACCAACATCTGCTGCAATAAAAAGCGCCCACTCTGTTTTTCGGTTTGCAAATAGACGTAATCGCGATGGCTGGGCAGCTGCTTGAAGAGGTCGCGCAGGAAGAGGGTGCGATTGTTGTCGGCAGTTTGCAGGCTGTAGAGACAGTCCAGATCGACCACCAGAAGGTCTTCCTCACTGGCGAATATCGCGGCTTGTTGGAATTCGACCATCTGGTCGAAGAACTGCATATCAAAATCGTACTTATGCGCTAGCAGCGTGAGCTGATGCTGGTTGTCTTGAACAAAAAACGTCTGAGCCAGCACCCAGGCGCGCCGCTGGAATAGGAATTCGCTACCACTCTGTTTCACTGTTCGCTCCGCAATGATTTGCAGGCCAATCTATGCAGGCCACTTAACCAGTCTAGCGCTCAAAATGCACGGCACCAGAATACCCTGCCATTAAAATTTCTACTGCTCGGAATATTGTGGCTAAGCCGCCTCTGAGTCGGCCGACTCGCTTCGTAATCTGCGGGCAAGTGTGCTGACGTTGTTATCTGTTTCTTAAATGAAGCCCACGATAGTCAAAGCATGGATCAGGTTAAGGCAATGTTCCAGCTAAGTTGAAGGGTTTTACGCATAGGCTTATTTCTCGATGTAATTGAATACATCCTGCAGTGCTTCTTACCCGGTCAACACAAGTCTTCCGCTTGATTCGCTAATGCCTTCATAGCCGAAAGAAGCTTTCTGCCACGGCGTTTTCATGGCAGTTACCGCGGCGGTTCAATACTTGGCTTTAATCAATGCGCCTTCATGCGTCCTTATAACGTTAGGTGATGTCCGTTACCCACACCTTGTTAGGTTCGGTCACCTCAAACTGTCGATCCAAATGATTGGATGCGATGATGGCGGGCCTACCTCTTAGCGGCCAGGGAGACGGGGATAGTCTGTTTAGGGGCGCAGCCCTTCACCTCGCATCAGGCGGGCAACACGGTGCTTATTGCACACCTCACCTAACGCGTGATCTTGGATGAAGGCCAAAATTGCAAACAGGGAATCAGTGCCGACCGTTGTAATGGTCAAATCTTGGTGAAGCTCCGACAACTGTCCATGCTCACTGCAAAGAGGTTAAGAAAAAATACATTGAGGGACATATGAGAGAATTGAGGACCGTCGTGTTCTTCATCAATCCACCCAACAGCAACGATATAGGGACCGTCCAGACGGACAGCCAATTCGTATCGAAAGGCGTGCAGCACACCGATTGGGCGAATTTTCCGCATCTGGGCATCCTGTCGCTTGCGTCCTATATCGATTCGTTGCCGGATCTCGAATCAATCTATATCGACGGTGTCGTCCATGCGCTTGACGCAATCGTTGAAGTCATCCGCAATCATGCACCACGCACGCTTGCCGTGTGTCTCAGTGCGATCACTGCGAACTATGAAGCAGCCATCATGCTGGCGCGGAAGATCAGGGCGCTGGATCCAGAGATCCTGATCGTGATGGGCAACGATCATTTTTCGGCGCTGAGTCAGGAAATCCTGTCACGCCATCACGCCCTGATCGATTGCGGCTTCATTGGCAACGAAATCTACGCCGGACTCGGCCAGTATTTGCAGGAGCGGCAGCGCCGTGCGCCCGACGGCATCTATCCCGGATGCGTGCGCTGGCTTGACGGCGCGCTCGTTGCCGATCCGCAGATCCGCGAGGGCGTCAATCGCGTGATCGACTATCGGCTGATTGACCGTGCGCTGCCACACACAGTGCTCTATTCAGCCAACTTCACTCGCCGCCTTGGCCGCCGCATTCAGCAACTGACAGGGCGCCATGTGCGGCGAGGGGTCCCGGTGGAAATTGGTCGCGGCTGCATCAAGTTCAGCGGCGACGACGCGTGCTCGTTCTGCTCGATCCAGTACGGTGGTATGTGGAAGAACGAGCTTCCCGCAGAACAGGCATGGCAGGCAATTCATGCCGCGTGGTCGGCCGGTTACGACTACCTGTATGTGACGGCGGACGAGCTGCCGCTCACGTTCGCGCGGTTAATGCTCGACATGGCGGAGGTACCCCCGCCGTGGTGGCAGGCGCTCGAGCCTGCTGAACGCCCGATCCTTGTCGGCTACGCGCGCGCCGATGGCATGGAGAAGGAGCAGGTGCTGAAGGCGATGCGGCACATCGGATTCCGGATCCTGTTCGTAGGCGTGGATGCCGGCGCGGCGCTTTCACTGCAGGCGCTTAACAAGCCGCTCAAGAACAAGCAGCCGGCGTTAGCCGCGCAGCGCATGTACGAATCGAACCTGCGAGCATTACAGAACGCCCGCGATCACTGTATCTCGATCAAGGCTGGCTTCGTGCTCGGTCATCTGGGCATGAACGAAGCGCTGCTCGAGGAAAACGTGCAGACCTATGTCGAGTTCCTCTGCCGTGGGCAGGACGTGATAGTCAGCGCCGACATCGAACTGTTGTCTCCTGAACCGGGCTCGAAGGATTTTCACTACCTGACCCATCCGGAATCAGCCGCGACGTTGTCGGACCACCTCGGCCTGCCAATTGCGCCTGCCGAGTTGCGCGCCCAGGTGGCCGAACAGTATCGGAACATCGACATCTTCGACCGGGAGCAGGCTATTGACGACTATATCCGCGTTTTTATGCCCGCGCTGTCCAAGAACCGGCTTGCGCAGGCACGCGAGCGTGTGCGGACGGAATGCACACGGCTCGGGATCGTCATAGGTGACGACATCTGATGACGTTCAACCAGGTGCTTGCCTTCGTCGTCACCTGCCTCGGGTTCGGCTTCATTCCCGGTCCGGCACTCCTCCAGACCGTGTCGTTGACGCTGCAGCATGGCCGCCGTGCGGGCGTGCTGTCAGCGCTCGGCATCCACCTCGGTGCGTTCATCCAGATTTGTATCGTCGCAGTTGGCGCGGTGACCGTCCTGAAGACATCGCCGTGGCTTTACCATGCCCTGCGCATCACAGGTGGTGCGTACTTGATCTGGCTCGGAATCCAGCGCCTCCGCGCGCGGCCGGACACCGACGCGGGCACAGCCGCGAGCATTCCCAAGAACCTGATTGTGTCGAGCGCATTCATCGAGGCGTTGAACCCAAAGTCCGCACTGTTCTACATGGCGTTCCTGCTGCAGTTCGTCGATCCGTCGTCGTCGCTTGACGTCGGCTGGCAGTTGTTCCTGCTTGGTGCGGGCGCGAACCTGCTGTTCTCGATTGCCGACTTGCTGTGCATCACGCTCGCCCATCCGCTGCACAGAAATGCCCCGTCGGGTGGTCGAATGATGAAGATCGGCCGCTACCTGAGCTGCTCGCTGTTCATTGCGCTTGGCATGCTCGCAATCATCGAGCGATGAGTGCTGGCAATACTAAGAACCTGTTTACAATCTTAGAACCTGTCTAAAGACTCGCGAGCTAAGGCAAGATAAGGCGAAAACAGCCGAGGAAGCGGAGTTTACACAGGGTAAATGAGCATTCCGAGGGTGTTTTCAACGCCATATTGCCGACCCGCAGCAGACTTTAGACAGCTTCCTTACTGCGCAGCCGTGATCAGGGCTCATGTGCTGCTCGAAAGCCCCCGCAAGAGGGACGCCGAACTGCTACGGTACTTCGCACCAAGCCCTCATCGGCTCTTCGCCAAGACGCTGGCGAGCTTGTGTCAAGGTGCTTTTGGCGATGTTTGGATTCACTTCATCGTGGAGGATGAGATCGAGCTGGACGACCATCTCGGGAACGTACGGTGAAACTAGGGTGTTTGTGAGCCTTGCCAACCATTGGAGCCGCTGCGAGAAGTGAATTGACCTAGGGTAGGGCAGTATCCGACTCAGAAAAGAAAAATACCGTTCACGGGCTAAAGTGAACGGTATTACCTATAAACGCGCTTTCTTCACCTATATCGCTCGCGATCAATCGCGGAAGTTTTGGTACTGCAAGGGAAATTCCTCGATCGACTTCTTCACCAGGGCGATCGTGTCTTGCAATAGGTCGCGCTTTGCGCCTGATACACGCACGGCTTCGCCTTGAATGCTTGCTTGCACTTTCAGCTTGGAATCCTTGATCACCCGGACAATTTTCTTGGCAAGCTCGGTTTCAATACCTACCTTGACTGTGATGGACTGCTTAACCTTGTTGCCGCTAACTTTCTCAAGCTTGCCTTCATCAAGACAGCGAGTATCAACACCCCGCTTAGCCATCTTGCCTAACAGGATTTCCTTGGCTTGCTCCAGTTGAAACTCATTGTCGGCAAAGACGGTCAGCACCTTCTCGGCCTGCTCGACGCGCGCGTCCGAGCCTTTGAAGTCGAAACGGTTGCCGACTTCCTTATTGGCTTGCTCAACCGCGTTCTTGACTTCTACTTCGTTGACTTCGGACACAATGTCGAATGACGGCATAATCAGATTTCCCCCAATAAAAACAATTTGAACATTTTACCCGAGTGGACCATGAAAACAGCAGCCCTAGATGCCTTTACCCGCAAGACTGCAAGCCAGGTGGTGTACCAGATATTCCCAGAACGCTTCGCAATCGGCGGGGGGCTGTCCAGTTCAGAGAAACTGGCGCATCCGGCCTATGCCATTCCCGGCGTGCATAAGCGGGGTTGGGATGAACCAACGCTGCAACAACCCTGGGGTAATCAATTCTACGGGGGCGACCTGGATGGAATCGCCGATAAACTCGATTATCTCACTGACCTTGGTATCACCGGTGTGTATCTCACGCCGGTCTTCACCGCCCCAAGCAACCATAAATACGATGCGACCGACTTCTTCAGCATCGACCCGATGTTTGGTGGCGAACCCGCCCTTAAACGCTTGACTGACGCCTTACACGCACGCGGCATGACGTTGACGCTGGATGCGGTGCTGAACCATGTGTCCGACCAGCACCCGTGGTTTTTGGCGGCCAAAGCGGGGGACCCGGACAAGCGAGACTGGTTTACCTTCGATGCAAAAGGCGATGCCTTGTGCTGGCAGGATTACGGCATGATGCCGGAGTTGAATCTGGCCAACCCGGCTGTGCGCGATGTGATGTACCGCCAACCCAAAAGCCTTGTCCAACATTGGCTGGCTAAGGGCGTCGACAACTGGCGGTTCGACGTCGCGCAAGATGTGGGTATTCCATTTGCGCAGGAAATGGCCAACGCCGTGGCCAAGCACTTTCCCGATACCGTCCTGTTGGGCGAGCTCAATGGTTTCTCAGCCAGTTGGTTTGAAGCGCCCGGCGGCTTTCACGGCATGATGAACTACTGGTATCGCACCGCCACGCTGGCTTGGCTGGCCGGTGAGATCGATGCGGTGCAGATGAATGCTGCTGTGCGCGATGCGCGCGAAGGTTATGGTTTGAAGGGGTTGCTGTGCTCGTGGAATATGCTATCGAGCCACGATACGCCCCGGTTGATTACCACCCTGGGTAGCGCGGCCAAAGCGCGTACCGCCTTGCTAATGCAAATGACCTTACCGGGCGTGCCCCTGGTTTACTACGGTGAGGAGATCGGCATGCAGGGTGGTGCCGACCCAGACTGCCGTCGACCCATGCGCTGGAATGAAGCCGAATGGGACCCTGCGCAGCGCAGTTGGGTGAAGCAGCTGATCGCTATCCGCCAAACCAGCCCGGCACTACAGTACGGTGATGTGATTGTGCTGGGTGACCGCCTGCCGGGCAATAACGCGCTGGTATTCCTCCGCCACACCGAGCAACCTGGTGAAGCTGCGCTGGTGGTGGTGAATGAAAGCGACAAGCCGCTGCAACAAAAGCTGCTGTTGCCCTATTCCCACTGGTACGACGGTGTGCCCCTCAAAGATGCGCTGGGCAATGCGCCCGATATCAAGGTACAGGCTGCCAGCATCCAACTCAGCATTCCTGCCCATGCCGCCTCAATCTACCAAGCGAGCGAACCTTATCAGCACTACACCTTCTTCAAGCCACGTAACCGCTTATGAGAACCTGTTTACGATGTTAGATGCGCCATTAGGGGAATTCGGCAGGCAGCATGCGCCACTAGAAGCCACTTTTGAGAACCTGTCTAAAGTCTGCTGCGCGTCGGCAATATGGCGTTGAAAACACCCTAGAAATGCTCATTTACCACTTGTAAACTCCGCTTCCTCGGCTGTTTCCGCCTTATCTTGCCTTAGCTAGCGAGACTATAAACAGGTTCTGAGGAGGTAGAGGACGGCGCAAAACAACTCGTACAAGTCGATTCGGCGAGGGCTGGTCTTTTTTCCGGGCGTTTGCTAACAGTGGGCGGATGTGGTCGAACTTTTCGCGACTGATATCACTGGGGTAGGAGGTTCTCATCCGGCAAGGATCAAGCATTTCGGTGGATGAGGAAAGACTTTAGACAGGTTCTTAGAACCTGTCTAAAGTCTGCTACGCGTCGGCAATATGGCGTTGAAAACACCCTCGGAATGCTCATTTACCAATTGTAAACTCCACTTCCTCGGCTGTTTTCGCCTTATCTTGCCTTAGCTCGCGAGGCTTTAGACAGGTTCTTAGGCCATTTTCTACACCGGTAATGCTGGAATATAGGGGTTGGACGGGGTGCCCAGAGGGCGCGTCAGCACTTTGGCGATGGCGGATTCCACAAGGTCGGGCTCCAGTAGCTGCAGGCAGTTCAAGTGCTTGAGCGGACAGGTGCGTTCGAAGCAAGGGCTGCATTCGAGGTCCAAGCTGACCACTTCCGCTTGCTTGCTCAACGGGGGGGTGAATTCTGGGCTGCTGGAGCCATAAAGCGCGACGATAGGCCGCGATAAGGCAGCCGCGACATGCATCAAGCCCGAGTCATTGGTCACCACCAGATGCGCGAGTGACAGCAGGTCGATGGCTTGCGCCAACGAGGTCCGGCCTGCCAAATCAACAATGGGAACCCCGGCTTGTTCGACAATGGCGCTGGTATCGGGCTTGTCTTTGGCGGAACCAAACAGCCAGACGGCATAGCCTTGCGACACCAAGCGACGCGCCAGTTCGGCAAAGTGCCGGGCCGGCCAACGTTTTGCCGGACCGTATTCTGCTCCTGGGCAAAAGGCGATGATAGGTTGGGCATCACTCAGGCCCAGCGCTTGTAATGCGGCTTGGTGTGATGCGGGGTCGATATGAAGCGTCGGGGCTGGAATCGGCCGTGGCAGCGGCTCTTCTGCGGCCTCGGCCAGGATGGCGAAGCGTTCGACCATCTGCGGGAGCGCTTTAGGGTCGAGCACCCTGAAATCATTCAGCAAGCCATAGCGCGATTCACCCACGAAGCCAGTCCGTTGTGGGATACGCGCAAACCACGGCACCAGCGCTGACTTGAGTGAGTTGGGTAGCACGATGACTTGATCAAACTGGCCACGTAATGCCCGCCCTAGCTTCCAGCGCTCGGTCAACTTGAGCGCGCCATGACCGAAAGGATTGCGCAAGGTAGCATCTACCTCTGGCATGCGATCAAGCAGCGGCAAAGTCCAATCGGGTGCGAGAACAGTGAGATTGGCATCGGGCCGGTATTGCTTTATCCGTTGGTAAAGCGGCTGGGCCATGACGCTGTCACCTACCCACGCGGGGGCGACGACGAGGATTCGGTATGGCATTGACGGGCTCTTTTGGCGTAAGGTTTGCGGTCATGCTGCAGTGCTACTTCTGCACTTTACCTAACCAAAATTTGAATAAACGCGATCGGCAAAAACCGCATGCCAGCGTTGTTTAGTGGCTATGGCCGGCAGGGCCGCCCTTTAGAACGTATTTGGTGCCGCAATAGGGGCAGAGTGCTTCGCCTGTTTTTTCGATGGGCAAAAAGACACGTGGATGGGCATTCCACTTCAGCATGTCCGGCATCGGGCAATGCAGCGGCAGGTTGCTGGCATCGACTTCAATGTGCTTTTTTGTGTTTTCTTTAAGCTGGGTCATGGTGCATTCCTCTAGGTCGGGTTGAACCCCGACGCAATACGGCAGGCGCGGCTGATACCGGCCTGCCAGTCAGTCAAACAACAGTAAGCCAAGCAGCGTGCTGCGCGGACTCGCCTTTTACGGCTGCAAAGTAGGCCGCTTGCAACGCGGTTGTCATCTGCCCGCGTCTGCCATCGCCAATGCTGCGGCCATCGAGCTCGCGAATCGGTGTGACTTCGGCAGCGGTGCCTGTAAAGAAGGCTTCATCGGCGATATAGACTTCGTCGCGGGTAATGCGCCGTTCAATCACTTCATAGCCCTGTTCCTTGGCAAGCTGGAAAACGGTGTCCCGCGTGATGCCTGCCAGGCAACTGGTGAGATCCGGTGTGTAGATCTTGCCTTTGCGGATGACGAAGATATTTTCGCCCGAACCCTCGGCCACATAGCCATCCACATCCAGCAGCAGTGCTTCTTCATAGCCATCGCGCACAGCTTCGGCATTGGCCAGGATGGAATTCATGTAGTTGCCATTGGCCTTGGCTTTGCACATGGTCACGTTGACGTGATGGCGGCTGAAGGACGAGGTTTTGACCCGAATGCCCTTGTTGAGACCATCGTCCCCCAGATACGCGCCCCATGGCCAAGCGGCGACGATAACGTGTACGTCTCCCAATGGCGGGGCGACGCCCAATTTGCCCGACCCATAAAAGGCCATCGGGCGGAAGTAGCAGGACTTGAGCTTATTCTCGCGCACGACCTGCTTGTGGGCTTCATTGATCTCATCCTTGCTGTAAGGCAGGGTCATACCCAGGATCTTGGCCGAGTTGAACAGGCGGTCGGTATGGTCTTGCAGGCGGAAGATGGCGGGTCCCTTGGCTGTTTCATAGGCGCGCACACCTTCGAAAACACCAAGGCCATAGTGCAGCGTATGGGTCAGTACATGGGTATTGGCCTCACGCCAATCAACGAGCTTGCCGTCATACCAGATGAAGCCGTCGCGATCGGCCATGGACATAGGTGTCTCCTCGGATTTGAATATCAAGCAGCGAAAGTTGCATTTTAGCCGTTTTGGTCCGGCCGGGCCACGCGGTGCAACCGGCTTGGGCTAAGATCGGGCCTTCCCCTTGCTACCCGGAGTAAAACATGCGTATTGCCTATGGCTGCCTGTTGATTGTTATTTTCCTGCCTTATGTCTGGGTCTACTTTGCCAAGTTCGGTAAGACCGAGGATGGTACGCCCTCCCGCTACAACAACTATGCACCCCGCGCACAACAAGCCAAGTTCGAAGGTTTTCGCGCGCGGGCGGTATGGGCGCATAACAATGCATTTGAAGCGTTGCCAGGCTTTGCCGCTGCCGTCTTGGTTGCGGCGCAGGTTGGGGTGGCAGTGGAAACCATCAATATTGCTGCAATTGTGTTTGTCTGCGCCCGCATCCTGCACGGTGTTTGCTATTTGGCCAACTGGGCGGCACAGCGTTCTGCCGTATGGTTTATCGGCTTTGTGGCGGTTGTGTTCTTGATGACTGAAGCGATATTGACGGTTGTATGAGCAGACCGAGGGAGTCGGTCGAATAAGGTCAGGGCGGTTAACGATAGCCGTCGGCTGCCGATAAGGTTGGAACCTATGCGGAGATGCGCTCATACATGACAAAGCTATAAGCGAATGCATCGCTTTGATGTCGTTCACGGCGTACTTCCTTGAATTGCTCACGTGACCAAGTGGGGAAGAATGCATCACCTTCGACATCAGCTTCAATTTCGGTCAGATAAAGCCGGTCTGCCAGCGGTAGTGCTTCTGCATAGAGAGATGCGCCGCCGATGAGGAAAACCTCTTGGGTGGGATCTGCTGCGGCGATGGCATCCTTGATGGAATGGGTAATGGTCACACCATCGACACGCCAAGCGGGATTGCGTGTCACTACGATATTGTGCCGCCCCGGCAATGGCCGGCCAATCGAGTCGTAGGTCTTGCGCCCCATGATGATAGGGTGGCCGCTGGTTGTGGCTTTGAAATACTTCAAATCTTCGGATAGGTGCCAGGGTAGGCGGTTTTCAATACCGACTGTGCGGTTACGGGCGAGGGCGGCAATAAGTGAGAGCATGGTAGCCATGGGAGTAAGCGGTGCATTGAGGGCGCCGTTTGGGGTGGCAAGGGTACGGCAAGACTCAAATAACAAAAAAGGCAGCCACGGCTGCCTTTTTTTGCAGGAAGCGCTTAAGCGCGCTTCTTGAATTCCATGGTGCGCGTGTCGATTTCGATCTTGTCACCGATTTCGATAAATGCGGCAACAGGTAGTTCAAAGGTGGTGCCTTTGAGTTTGGCTGGCTTCATCACCTTACCCGAGGTGTCGCCACGTACGGCGGGTTCGGTGTATTCCACTTCGCGTACGATGGTGGTTGGCAGTTCAACCGAGATGGCCTTGCCGTCATAGAACACGACTTCGCAGAGGTCTTCCATGCCATCAACGATAAAGTTCACGGTGTCGCCAACGTTTTCTGCTTCGACTTCGTATTGGTTGAATTCCGTGTCCATGAACACGAACATTGGATCGGCGAAGTAGGAGTAGGTGCATTCCTTCTTATCCAGCACGACCACGTCGAACTTTTCGTCCGCCTTGTACACGGCCTCCAAGCCTTGTTCGGTCAGCAGGTTCTTCATCTTCATTTTCACGACTGAAGCGTTACGGCCTGACTTGCTGTATTCAGCCTTGATCACAACCATCGGCTGACCATCGACCATGGCAACGTTGCCGGCGCGGAGTTCTTGTGCGGTTTTCATGCTGGTAAGTCCTGCGAGAAAGGTAAGCGTTTGATAAAGCGCGGCATTATACCTGGGAGCCAGGCAATTCCGCCACTTCGCCGGTATGCGAGATTTTCATAAAACCTGCCCAATGCCTGCTGCGCGCCTGCGATTAGGCATTGAATGCAGCCACGACATGCGTATTTAACCAAGCAAATGTAACGGCCGATATCGTTTTTTTCCGTGCTTCGCGTTTGTTTGCGAGGCTTTGAACGAGTGCCAAGTGACGTAATTCTTTCTGCCCCCCTCAACCCGATGGATCGAATTTGGCGGTGGCGAAATCAGCCAATTGTTGCATCAGGCTGGCTTGCTGGGCCAGAGCCTTGCACCAGCGTTGGCTATGCGTTGCCAGCTCGTCGCGTTGAGACCAAAGCACCTGCCAATGCGCTACGGTGTCTATGGTGTCGTACTGGTTCCAGCTATGCCAGAAGGCAGTGAGCGTACTACGTTGTGCATCAGGCAGGCTTTCAAGGTACCGCACCAGAAAAGCATCGAGCTTAGGCAGGTGGGCCTCCTCTTCCTGTGGGTAGATGTGCCAAGCCATGGGCCGTGCCGCCCATTGCGCGCGTACGAAAGAGTCTTCACCACGGATGAAGTTGAAATCGCATGCCCAAAGCAATCTGTCGTAGTCAGGTTGGCTCAGGAAGGGGAGGGCAAAGAGGGTAAGCTGGCTACGCTGCAGCCGGTTGCCCGGCAGGAAGGGCTCGCCCAGCCAGGCTTCTACCTGTCGGCTGGCTTTGCCGTGGGTGACGAGCAGGCAGAGGGGCGCTCCACTGGCCCAATGATGCAATAAACCGGGCAGCGCGGGGTTGTCGTAGCAGAACAATGAGACTAGCGGCCGCGTTTGCTCTGCGGCACTCAAACCTAGCTTGGCGAGCCAACTGGTACGTACTGTGCCCTGCGTTTGAAACGTATCCCGTTCGGACAACAGGTTTGCCTCGCGCAGTAGACCGCCCGTTGCCGCAGTAAAGCCCGGAAAGAAGAAGTGATGGGTCAGCGGTAGGCGGGGGTGGCGCGATCCTAGTGCGTGGCAACCTTCCACCCAGGTTTCGGCAGATAGATAGTCGAGATTGATCCAGACCGGCTTGGGGTTGGTCGCCACCATGGCGGTGAGAAGTTCGTTGGGTGGATTGCAGGCAAAGGCTTCAATAACGACTTGGTATGGCTGGACGGTTGGAAAGGGAGTGGTCCAATGCCGAATTTCCACGCCATCCCGCATTTGTGTTGCGGCGTTTATATCCAGTTGCGTCTGCAACATTCCCAGCGCAGCCAGATCGTCTACCCAAAGCCGCACCGGCTCGCCGCGCTCCTGGGCCAGCTGGCGGGCTAAGCGCCAGCAAACTCCAATGTCACCAAAGTTGTCGATGACGGTACAGAAGATGTCCCAGGATAGTCGCATGGATAGCGTTTTCAGTGGACTGGGTGGAGACCGGGTTCAGCAGTCATAAACCGCATCTTTTTTAACTTTGTGTGTTTGGTAATGGCGCGCCCTTGGGCCAGAGCAGCCAGATTTTACCTTGCTGCTTCATGCGGCCTGCGAATTGGCCCGCCTCGTTGCCATAGCCCCAGAAAAAGTCTGCGCGGATCGGCCCACGGATGGCCCCACCGGTGTCTTGGGCATGCATCAGTCGGTTAAGCGGTTTTTCTTCATTGGGCCAACTGGTAGCCAGATAGATAGGACTGCCTAAAGGAACGAATTTGGGGTCCACCGCGGCGCTTGCGCCATCGGTGAGAGGGACATTCAGCGCACCAATCGGACCGCCCTCCGCATTGGGAAGCTGGCGGAAAAAGACATAGCTCGGATTGCTGTCCAGCAATGTTTTAAGTCGGGCGGGATTAGCCCGGGCCCAAGCTTGTATGCCCTGCATCGATGCCTCGCCTGGCTTAAGTTGGCCTTGGTCTATCAACCATTTGCCGATGGATTTATAGGGATGGCCATTTTGGTCGGCATATCCCACGCGCATCAGACTGCCATCTTCCAATTGAACCCGACCCGAGCCCTGGATTTGCAGAAAGAAGGCCTCAATCGGGTTATCGGCCCACACCAGGGCGAGCCCTGCGGTAGGCGCTTTACCGGCCTCGATATCGGCACGGCTCCAATAAGGTACGACTTTGCGGCCATTCAGACGGCCGCGTAAGCGCTGACCTTTCATTGCAGGGAAGTTGTCTCCGAGGTCGATCAGCAATAAATCGTCGGGTACGCCGTAGATAGGTGCGCGTGTAGGTGAGGCTTCCTTGCTGCCTTTCAGGAGTGGCTCGTAGTAGCCGGTGATGAGGCCACTTTCTGCCCCCTCGCTGGTTGTGATTTGGTATGGCTGAAAACGCGATTCGAAAAAGGTGCGAATCGTGGCGTCATCGTTGGTGGGCAGGGCACGCGCTTCAGAGCAGACCTCTTTCCAGCCAGCCTTGTTGGCAAGCTTGTTGCATGATTTCAACCAAGCAGGCCAGCTATCGCGCAGATTATCGCCCGGCCAGTTGGGGAGGGCAGACCAGCTGGTGGCGTTGTAACGTGCGGTAAGGGGCGCAGGCTTGGTATTGTCACTACAGTTGCAGCTACTTGATTTTCCGGGCGGAGTAGCGCAACCGGCCAACAATAGTAAGAACAGGGCGAAGGTAAGAAAGTGGCGCATGGGAGGGTCATTTTCAGCGTGGAAGCCACAAGCTTACCGGATCGGCGGCGGCAAACAAAAATGGCACGCTGCGATATGCACAACGGTGTTACCCGCGGCATTGGGTTGTAAAAAGAAAAACGGGCATGCGATGCATGCCCGTTTTAGTCGTGCGGCAAGTCTGATTAAGATCAGAATGCGTGCATGGCACCAACGCCGACGTAGGTCAGGTTCTTGGTGGCGCCCTTGTTCTTATCGCCCGAAACTTCAGCAACCAGTGCAGTACGCTTGCTCAGGTTGTGCTTGGCACCCAGGCTGTAACGTACGAAGTCGCTGTCAGCAACCTTGACGCCATCTTTCTTCAGCTTGTCATTGATGATGGCGCCAGCGCGCAGATTGGTAGCACCCAGTTGGTAGGAAGCAGCCATCAGGAAGCTATTGCGCTTGGTGTCCTGGCCGGGAACAGACGAATCCACCTTACCTGCCTGGAAGCCCAGGGCCACGGTGAACTCATCGATTGCATAGCTGCCTGCCAACAAGAAGGCGCTGTGGTTGCCAATTTGGCTACCAGTTGTAACGGTACCACTGTCTTTGTTCTTCTGTGAGGCGTAGGCGGCACCCAGTTGCATTGGGCCAAGGACATAACGGCCGGACAACGCGGCATTGTTCGAAGCCTTGACACCCTTGGCGTTGTCTTTGTTTTCGCCAGCACCGACCATAGCCGACATGGTGAAGCCGTTGATATCCTGAGAGTCAAAGCGTACGGCGTTGTTCCAACGAGAGTCTAGAACGTTACCGCCATTAGCTTGCTTGTTTTCTTGCACAGCCAAGCCATTAGCCAAGTCGACATAGTTGTCGAACCAGTCAGCGATGTTGGTGTAAGGCGTCTTGCCACGACCCAGCGAGACCTTACCGAATTCGCTTTGCAGGCCAACCCAGCCTTCACGGGAGCCGAAGCTGCCTTCAGTAGCGTCGTCAGGACGAATCTTGGTTTCGACTTGGAAGAAAGCCTTCAAGCCGTTACCAAGGCTTTCTTGGCCTTTGATGCCAATACGCGAACCGGTGTAAGCGCTGTCTACTTTGAACTGTTTGGTGGCGCCATCATTTTTGTACAGGCCAGCGACATTCACTTGGCCGTACAACGTAATATTGTTGTCGTCTGCGAAAGACGGTGCAGAAAGTGCGCCCAGAACGGCTACAGCAATCAGGGTAGTACGCATGGTTTGATTCTCCATATTGATTTCATTCAGTGAGCCCGTCCGGGACCCAGGCGGGCGCAGTCTGGCGCGTGAGCCCCTATTCGTGCAATCTGGAAAACCCTTATATTCGGGATTGATTGGATATGTTTCGTGCTTTTTACAACAGAAATGGAAAGCACCAATACAAAAGACGGATGCTTTGAGCACCCGTCTTTTGTATTGGCAGCGCAGAGATAGAGATGTCGCCTGTAACCTAGGACTACAGCGGTAGTTTCTTACCGATGGACAAAATGAAACACAGCATTATGGGCACCTAAAGCCTTGATCGCTGCCCAGCGTTATGGGGTTGATCATGGCTCTTTCTTCATCCTGCCAGGATGAGCCCAAAAACACCTAATTTTTGCACTGTGCTTCATTTCGCCAACGATTACTATGTCAAATCAGGCGTGGATTTTTAGAAAAGGTGGCGAATTGCAACACCAAATACACGCGGGTCTTTGCCTGCGGCTGGTGGGAATTTGTTGTCGCCGGTTTCAAACTTGGCGATGCCTAAGTCTTCGTTCTTGATCTGTGCCAAGTAGCCGTACAGGGTGCTACGCTTGCTCATGGCGTAATCCACTTCGAGGGCGAGGAAGTCCACACCATCCTTGGCGTTGCTGGCAGTTTCCTTCGCTGTGGCAACCGATGCTTTCAGCGTGGTTGCCCCCATCTTGTAAGCACCGGCAAGCATGAAGACGTCGGTTTTTTTACCTGCATCATTGTCGATCTTGCTATATGCGCCACCAAAGGTGATATCTCCCATCTTCATGCCGGCAATGAGCTTGATGGCATTGAAATCTTTGCCCAGGGCAACGGCATCTTCCTTGGCGTAGTAGGCAGCGCCGACGTTCCACATACCCGCATCGTACTCGCCGGAAAATGAGTATTCCTGCTTGTTGGTGCCGCCTTTGACTTTGGCTTCATCCGGCGCGTAAGACGCCCTGACCAAGAAACCGCTCATGTTTGGGCTGTGGTATTGGATGACATTTTTCTGGCGAACGTGGGCGTTCATACCCAATCCTGCAGCAGAGGCTTTGCCATGGATAAATTGTTCCATGGCATCGCCTTGGTTCCACAACAAGCTGACGTTTCTATCCAGCGACTTGAATGGGGAATCGTAATTTCCCATCAATACGGTACCAAAGCCACCCTTCAAGCCGACGTAGCTGTTACGGGTTGCAAAGGCAGTGGCTGTGGCCTCGTCCGGTGAAATGACGGTTTCAATCTGCCAAACCGCTTTCAAGCCATTATTGAGGTCTTCCTCTCCCTTGAAGCCAATGCGTGATGCGAAGTTTTGTACAACCAGGCGATTGGTGGTGGCGTCATCATTGGACTCTATACCCATGTCGAGGCGACCATACAGGTTGACACTGCTGTCTTCCGCAAAGGCTGGCGCGGTAAGTGCACCGAATACGGCGAGGGCGATCAATTGCTTTTGCATCTTGGATTGGCTCCGTAGGTTTATTGTTGTCGCTACATCAGTTCATGACCCGTCCAATTATGGTCGGCAACAGCGCGGTTTATACGTATACGGCATGACAATCTGTTTACAAATGCTTACATGTTGCCTACTGGCAACACTGGCGTAGCAAAACCCCGTTTTTAAGCCACGTTATTGATCCCATTACCATCCTGAATTAATTAACCAATTGATTATGTATGTAAATTGGACAGGTTCTTAGAGCCTGTCTAAAGTCTCGCGAGCTAGGGCAAGATAAGGCGGAAACAGCCGAGGAAGCGGAGTTTACAAGTGGTAAATGAGCATTCCGAGGGTGTTTTCAACGCCATATTGCCGACGCACAGCAGACTTTAGACAGACTCTTAGGGAAGTTTGTCCGCAGTTAACCGTCGTAACTGTCTCGGGTCATTCGGTTGGTTGAGGACTACCATCCGATAATCCTCATCGCTAGTTCATCGAATTGCTAATGTCGTCCAGCCGCACCGAATCCTCCCGAACTGGCTTTGTCTTGCTGCTTGCCGGTTTATCCATGTTTGGCCCGTTTTCTATCGATACTTTCTTTCCGGTTTTTCCACAGATGGAACAAGCCTTTGGTATCGGTGCGATAGAGATTCAGCAAACCATCAGCGTGTATTTGTTCGCCTATGCCCTCATGTCGTTATTGCATGGGCCCTTGTCCGATGCGCTGGGTCGGCGAAGCGTGGTGTTGGGGGGCGTGGGGGTGTTTACCCTGGCCTCTGTAGGCTGTGCGTTTTCCAGCTCGTTGGGGGAGTTGTTGGTTTACCGTGCGCTACAAGGTGCTTCTGCGGGCTCGGGCATCATCGTCGGGCGCGCCATCGTGCGAGATCGTTTCCACGGTGCTGAGGCGCAGCGGGTGATGTCTCGTATTTCCATGGTGTTTGGGGTGGCCCCTGCAATTGCCCCTATGATTGGCGGCTTGATTGGCTCGCGTTTTGGCTGGGAATCAACATTCTGGTTCTTGGCGTTGTTTGCGGTGATCCTGTTTGGCAGCTCCTGGCGTTGGTTGTCCGAGACCCATCCTGTTGAGGCGCGCCTACCGCTTGATCCGCTGCCGTTGTTTGGCCGCTATATCGATATGTTGCGGGATCGCCGTTTTACCTGGCTGTGTTGTTCCGGTGCGCTTAATTTTTCAGCCTTGTTCATCTACATATCGTCCGCACCGATGTTTGTGCTGACGCATCTGCGGTTGGGTGCGACAGAATTTGGTTACTTCTTTGTCCCTGTTATTACAGGCATGATGACCGGCTCGTATCTTTCGGGCTGGCGGGCTGGGCGGCACAGTCCTGCATCGAATATTCAGCTGGCTTATCTTGTGATGCTGTTGGCCGGTATCGTGAACGTAGCCTATTGCCTGCTGGCGCCGCGTATGGACTGGTACTGGGCTTTGATTCCCATCATGATCAGCGGTGTGGGCATCACCTTGGCGTTTCCGACACTGACCCTATTGGTGCTTGATCTTTACCCAAATGAGCGCGGTACGGCTTCTTCTTTGCAGTCGTTTGTGCAGTTGATGACCAGTGCATTGGTGGCTGGCGTCCTTTCCCCCGTGTTGGCGCAACGTCCTTGGACATTGGCATTGGGGGCGGTAGGCGCAACATTGCTTGGCTTGCTGTCCTGGCATAAGGCCCGTAAAGCTGGCGTGAGTGCTGAGTTGGCGTTATAGGCAACACACTTGTTGTGTTACAGCTTTTTCAATTCTGGCCGCTATGGCGGCCTGATGCATTACGCTGTTACCGACTTGGATTGTCTGAGGCTGGTTTATCTCTCGGCTTAAGCGCAGCCAAACTGGCTTGTTGTAATTCCAGGGCGCGTATGCTCATTTGCAACATACTTACCTGCATGCCCAGCCATTGCTCGACTGTGCGCAATTCGGCAATTTTGCGGGCACATTCTTCTTCGGTCAGGGGGGGCATGAATGGTTGCATGCCTTCCATTGGTTTGAAGAATTGCTGGAAGAACGCAAATGGGTTGGTGTTGCTCGGGTCGCTCATAGGCCCTCCTCGAAGATGGCCCATTATGGCAGGGCCCCAGGCGTTCCGCGCTCTTCTGGTGTTGTATCGTCAGCGCTTCATTGTTCTTGTTGTGTTTTTTGTTCACTCCTGTTTGAGCCTGTTGGCTTTCTGGAGGGTGTTGATTGAAAGCCATTGAGCAGGTCTTTGATGGTTTGGGCGTAACCGTACCTGGAATAGTAAATTGCATAGCTGTCTCTTGATCTACGCGGTAAGCATTGTAGATAGTTGTGGCCGCGTAAAGCTGGTGGGCATGAACTCACCTGTTTCGAACACACAAAATGGAGACAACACAATGCATTTTCGCCATCTGGTGCTTTCGGCCTGTCTGGCCATCAGCCCGCCGCACACCTATGCAGCCGCCAATCCCGATCAACTGGGTGCCCGCTTCGATGCAACGCAGACCAAATTGAACTTCAAGGTATTTTCTTCACGTGCCACCCGGGTTGAGGTGTATCTCTACCGAAGCCCAAAGGGCGTTCAGGAGGTGGCGCGCATTCCTATGAATATCAGGCCAGGAAATGTTTGGAGTTTGTCACTGCCTGTCGGCACCTTAGCAAGACAATATGGTCTTACCGGTACTGTGTATTACGGCTACCGTGCATGGGGGCCTAACTGGCCCTATGCTAACGGGTGGACCAAGGGTTCCAATATTGGTTTTATCAGTGATGTGGATGCAGCGGGAAATCGCTTCAATCCGAATAAGCTTTTGAGTGACCCTTATGCGCTGGAGCTGAGTCACGACCCGGCGCCGAAGGAGTTGGCAGAAGGGGCCATCTATGCCAGTGGCCCGTTGTATAGGCACACAGATAATGGTAGTGAAGCGCCAAAAAGCATCGTGTTACGCCCTGATACACGTAGTACCGGTATGAAGCCGATCCGGGCGCTCAAGGATGATGTGATCTACGAGGCACATGTGCGTGGCCTGACGATGAACGATGACAGCATCCCGGCTGCGTATCGTGGCACCTACAAGGGTGCAGGTATGAAGGCGGCTGCGTTGGCTGGCTTGGGTATCACCGCGATTGAATTCCTACCGGTGCAGGAGACCCAGAATGACAATCACGAACTGAACCCAACCACCACCTTAGGCGACAACTACTGGGGGTACATGACCCTGAACTATTTCGCGCCCGATCGCCGCTATGCCAGTGACAAATCAGCAGGTGGGCCGACACGAGAGTTCAAGGACATGGTGAAGGTGTTTCATGATGCGGGTATCAAAGTACTGATCGATGTGGTTTACAACCATACCGGCGAAGGCGGTGCGTGGCATTTGGATGACAAAAATACCTACAACCTCTATAGCTGGCGCGGCCTGGATAACCCGACCTATTACTCCCTAAGCTCAGACAAGCAGCACAATGTCGATAACACCGGTGTAGGCGGCAACTACAATACACGTAACCTGGTGGCGCAGAACCTGATTATCGATTCCTTGGTGTATTGGCGGGATGCTATGGGAGTAGATGGCTACCGCTTCGACTTGGCACCCATATTGGGTAACAGTTGTGAGCACGGTTGCTTCAATTTCGATAAGCAAGACGCCTCTAATGCAATCAATCGTATTACCAACGAGTTACCACCGCGTCCGGGTAATGGTGGCAGTGGTATGGACTTGATTGCTGAACCCTGGGCGATTGGCGGAAATAGCTATCAGGTAGGTGGCTTTCCCAGTGCTTGGGCAGAGTGGAATGGCATGTATCGCGACACCTTGCGCAAAGACCAGAATGTTATGGGAGGTGAAGCCATCACCCCAGGGCAGTTAGCGATGCGGTTCACCGGTTCGAGCGACTTGTATCAGGACGATGGCCGTAAACCGTGGCATTCGATCAACTTCATTACCGCCCACGATGGCTTTACCCTCAAGGACTTATATAGCTGTAACAGCAAAAACAACCTGCAGTCCTGGCCGTATGGACCATCGGATGGGGGTGAAGACTTCAACTTCAGTTGGAACCAGGATGGTATTGCTGCAGACCAACGTAAGGCAGCACGTAATGCATTGGCGTTGTTGCTGCTCTCGGGTGGCACGCCCATGCTGGTAGCGGGGGATGAATACCTGCGCACCCTGAATTGCAACAACAACCCTTATAACCTTGATTCCAGAGCCAACTGGCTGAATTGGCAATGGACTACCGATCAAACCCAGTTTCGTACCTTCACCCAACGCATGATTGCGTTTCGTAAGGCGCACCCTGCGCTTCGCCCAGCCAATTTTTATTCAGCGGTGGATTTGAACGGGAATGGGATGGAACAGCTGCGTTGGTTTCGTTCTGATGGTGGTGTGGCGGACGCTGCCTATTTCGACAATGCCAATAACCATGCTATTGCTTGGCGGATTGATGGCACTGAGTTGGGGGACAGTGCTGCTGCCCTTTATGTGGCTTACAACGGTTGGCGTGATAGCGTCCCCTTTAGCCTGCCTTGGCCTGGTACGGGACGGAACTGGTACCGGGTGGCGGATAGCTGTGCTTGGGCTGAGGGAAATGATCAGGTACGCAATCCGGGCATGGAGGACCTTATTGGGGCCGAATCCACTCCTTATACTGTATGTGGCCGAGGTGTGGTGGTGTTGATCGCCAAGTAGTAGCTGGTTTGTGGTTTTGCTGCGCAGCCGTGACTCGGGCTCATGGGCTGCGCGAAAGCTTCGCGTACAAAAGCACAGTTGGTTTTTTCATTGTACCCCGCTGACGGTGACAAATCTTGAACAGGTTCTAAGTAATAAGAAGGGTTTGCTGTGCTGGTAATATAAACATGATTAACACGACACATAATCAGCATTCATAACCTACCCTGAGACTGCCAGCCGCCAATATAGCAATGCAATGTAGATAGTACGAAGTATGAATGAGTACTTTCTGCATAGAAGAACGGCTTTTTATCTTGAATGAGAAAGCGTTGCTTTCCTTCAGGTTCTGATTGGTGGATTGGTAAATAAATATGCTTATTAAAATGAATCCAGGAGGTATTGCCATGTTAGAAAAAAACATTGTGTCTATTATTGCCGCAGTCTTGACTCCAATTGTTGCTTTTGCTGCGCCAGCAGCTTACTTGGAAAAGTCAAATATTATTGGTGCAGATAATCAAGTTCATATTTATCGTGTTCCAACCAAAGATGTGAGCGGTAAGGTTGGTTATTATGATGTGGCGGTTACGCTTAGCGTTACTGATAGTGGCATGATTAATACGACCAGTTCCACTATTGTGGCAACAGCTTCCCCCACCTTTTTTGGCAATGGGTTTGTGCCAGGCAATTATAAAGATGCAGGTGGAAGTTATTCCTGTAGTGCAAGTGTAGCTATTCTTAATGCAGGCCGTATGCAAACAGCGCTATCTTGTTATAGTGGCGGTGGGCAAATGTCAGCCACTTGGGTGAGCGGCGTAATCGCGGGCCATCCGTTTGAGCTCGATTTGCGAAATGCAGGTATTGATAAAATCCCAGGCTATGAAAATTTTTCCTGGGGGAAAATAGGTACCTACAATAGTTCTACATGGTTTGGCTGTATGAATAACAGTGAAATAGTCAGTGCTGTACAAGCAGGTAATTCAATTCAAATGTCTGGATATGATTTTGGTAATTTACAGAAGTGTGGTGTTACTTTGATTAAGCAGTGACAATTCAAGCAAGTTTCAATTAATTGATAATGAGAGGGTGAATAACAAAACACCCCGCATAATGCGGGGTGTTTTGTTTGGGGCGCGGTAGGAGGCAGGCAATTAGCTTCGCTGGCCTGCTTCCACTGCCGCCAAGGCGGTCATGTTGACAATACGGCGTACCGAGGCGGTGGGCGTAAGGATATGTACTGGCTTTGCTGCCCCAAGCAGCATGGGGCCGATCGTGACACCGTCGGCTGCACTGGCCTTGAGCAGGTTGAACGCGATATTGGCGGCATCCAGCGTTGGCATGACCAGCAGATTGGCGTCGCCCTTGAGGGTCGAGTCCGGCATGATCATTTTCCGGATGGTGCCGGACAAAGCAGCATCGCCATGCATTTCGCCATCCACTTCCAGGTCCGGCGCTTGCGCACGCAGGATAGACAAGGTTTCGCGCATCTTGAGCGCAGTGGGCGAATAGACTGATCCAAAGTTGGAATGCGAGAGCAGCGCCACTTTTGGCACGATGCCAAAGTTGCGCACGCTTTGGGCTGCCATCAGGGTAACCTCGGCAAGCTGTTCGGCCGTCGGGTTCTGGTTCACATAGGTATCGGTAATGAACACGTTGCCCTTGGGCAGAATCAGCGCGTTCATAGCCCCAAATGTATGCGTACCTGCTTGCTTGCCGATGGTTTGGCAGACGAAATCGAGGTGATCCTGGTAATGGCCATAGGTGCCGCAGATCATGGCTTCGGCTTCACCGCGGCGCATCATCAATGCACCGATCAGTGTGGTCTTACGCCGTACTTCGCGTTTGGCGTATTCCTGGCTGACACCGTGACGCATGCGCAATTGGTAATACTCGGTCCAATATTCGCGGTAACGTGGGTCGTTCTCGTTGTTGACCAGCTCGAAATCCACCCCTGGTCGAATGCGCAGCCCCAGTTTTTCGATGCGCATGTCGATGACACTTGGGCGACCGATCAGAATAGGTTTGGCCAAGCCCAGGTCGACAATCTCCTGGATTGCATGCAGTACGCGTTCGTCTTCGCCTTCGGCATAGACTACGCGGGCCTTGGCTTTCTTGGCCGCGCTGAACACTGGCTTCATGAACAGATTGGACTTGTAGACGAATTGCATGAGCGATTCGTGGTAGGACGCCATATCTGCGATGGGGCGAGTGGCGACACCGGAATCCATGGCAGCCTTCGCCACTGCGGGTGCGATTTTGACGATCAGGCGTGGGTCGAAAGGCTTGGGAATGATGTAGTCAGGACCAAACTTCAGAGACTCACCGCTGTAGGCGTCGGCCACCACGTCCGATTGCTCGGCCATGGCCAGGTCGGCGATCGCGCGCACGCAGGCCAGCTTCATCTCATCGTTGATGGTCGATGCGCCAACATCGAGCGCGCCGCGGAAGATGAAGGGGAAGCACAGGACGTTGTTGACTTGGTTTGGATAGTCCGAGCGGCCGGTACAGATGATGGCATCGGGCCGTGCTTCCTTTGCCAGCGGCGGCAGAATTTCTGGCTCCGGGTTGGCTAACGCCAGAATCAATGGGTGCGACGCCATGCTGCGCACCATGTCCTGGCTGACCAGACGGGGGCCGGACAAGCCTAGGAAGATATCCGCGCCAATCATGGCGTCTTTCAATGTACGGTGCGGGGTGTCCTGGGCGTAACGTTTTTTGGATTCGTCCAGTTTGTCCCAGTCTTCGCGGGCCTTGTGTACCACGCCTTTCGAGTCGCAGGCGATAATATTGGCGGGGTTCATACCCAGTTGTACCAATAGGTTCAAGCAGGCAATCGCGGCAGCGCCTGCTCCGGATACGACGAGGCGAACCTTAGCAATGTCCTTGTCGACGATGCGCAGGCCATTGAG
Source organism: Chitinimonas sp. BJB300 (assembly GCF_002735695.1). Taxonomy (GTDB): domain Bacteria; phylum Pseudomonadota; class Gammaproteobacteria; order Burkholderiales; family Chitinimonadaceae; genus Chitinimonas. Next base: position 10,310 of record NZ_PDZH01000036.1, on the reverse strand, counting down.
CACTGCCGAGGCTGTGATGATGGCGGTGCCGTGCTGGTCATCATGGAAGACGGGAATCTTCATCCGCTCGCGGCACTTCTGCTCGACGTAGAAGCACTCTGGGGCCTTGATATCCTCAAGGTTGATGCCACCAAAGGTGGGTTCCAGCGCGCAGATGATATCGACCAGTTTGTCGGGGTCGTTTTCGTCGACTTCGATATCGAACACATCGATGCCAGCAAACTTCTTGAACAGCACCCCTTTACCTTCCATGACCGGCTTGCCGGCCAAGGGGCCGATATTGCCCAGGCCTAGCACAGCAGTGCCATTTGATATGACCGCCACCAGATTGCCGCGGGCGGTGTATTTGAAGGCGTTGAGTGGGTCTTCAACAATGGCGTCGCAGGCAGCGGCAACGCCCGGTGAATAGGCTAGGGCAAGGTCCCGCTGGCTGGACAGCGGCTTGGTCGGGGCAACTTGAATCTTGCCGGGACGCGGAAACTGGTGGTAATCGAGCGCGCTTTTTCGTAGTTCTTCATCCATCTCACACTCCATACATCATCTGGGTAGGGTAGCTCGCGATTATAGGCTTGCTCTGCCGCCTCGTCCGAGTGGGAAATCCCGACGGACCGGGGCGCTAGCGGTCCGTACCTGGAGGTATGCATTACAAATGAATGAATTTAATGGAAAATCTTTGGTCTGCCTCGGTTTACCGCAGTTATTACGGCATTGGAGTATTTACCTCAATGCTTAGCTGGCCATGGGGTGGCTGTATGTTTCTGATTCCGTGAAGGAGAGATGGGGTGTGGCAAAGCAGTGCAGGCAAATGCAACCAAGTTGATGTGTATTTGTCAGTGAGGCTTGCCAAAAAACGGCTTTGTGCCTTTGTGGCATGCATTGCCAAAGCAATAGTGCCAATGGTTCCTACAGGTGTTGTCTATATGAATTGAGTGGCGGGGTAGACAGTCTGTGCGGTGAAAATTGCTTGCACAAGGGTTTACCCGGCGTGGAGACTTGCGATTCCTGCTTGTGTATGAACCTGTCTAAAAGTCTTGCGCGCTAGGGCAAGAGTAAGGCGAAAACAGCCGAGGAAGCGGCGCTTACAATGGGTAAATGCGCATTCCGAGGGCGTTTTCAACGCCATATTGTTGACGCGTAGCAGACTTTACACAGGTTCTAAGGTCAGCCGTTTTCTAGGAAAAGTGTGCTTCAATCACCCGCCAGTTGATAATGGCTGGTTTGTTTCGGAAAAGGATATTCTCGGTGCTTCAAACCTTACTAAAGACTTGGCTAAGGCTGGTCTTGCTTCTCCCCATTATTGTGCTGGCCGCTTGTGTTACTGAAAAAGCGCCATCAGGTGTGCCACAGAATTTGAAAGTGACCCCCGGGGATGGCCGCGTCACGCTTACTTGGGAGGAAGACCCAAGTTTGGTCTATTGGGTATTCAGCGCACAAAACGACAAGATTACCCCGGATAATTACAAGGACTACCCTGATAGTCGCCTGACATGGCCTGCTCGTCCTGGGGTGGTCATTTCGGGTTTGACCAACGACAAGATCTACGCTTTCACGATCAATACGACCAAGTCGGGCAGCCCATCGGGGCCTGCGGCAGAGTCGGTGGCGGCAACACCTCGTCCCTCGGGCGATAGCTGGGCCGCCGGCGCCCCGGCGGGTACGACGAATCTGAATGCATTGATCAGTGTCAATGGCACATTGGTGACGGCAGGAGATGGTGGGGCGCTCTACTCGGCCACGAAAGGTGATATTTGGAAAAAGCTTGATGCAGGTACAGGCTTTACCAATAATTTACGTGGGCTCGTCTATGACACGGTTCAGTTGATCGCGGTGGGTGAAGGGGGATTAGCGCGGATAAGCAGCAATTTCCTGACGGATACGCCCACTTGGAAAGTGACGACGACGAATACGCCGGCACAGCTCAATAGCGTCGCTTACGGCGCCTCAACCTACGTAGCCGTAGGTGCTGGTGGTGTCATTGTGTCCGGTGTGGGTGCTACCGATGCGACCACGACGCCGGCATCGGCGACGATTACCTGGACGCTGCGCACATCGGGTGTCATGGATAATCTTAACAAGGTTGTGTACCTAAATAGCCAATTCGTGGCCTTGGGTGATGCAGGCACTATTTTGACCAGCCCTGACGGTATTACTTGGACCAAGCAGGTCAGCACCACCAATGTGCCGTTGCGTGATATTGCCATGGTACTTGTTGATAAGAAGCCAAACTACCTTGCTGTAGGCGGTGCGGGAACTATTTTGCGATCAACCAACCTGATACTTTGGACTAGCGAAGCCTCGGGTACGGCGCTGGACTTAAACGCGATTGCAGTGACCGTAGGTAGTCGAACAGTGATTGCAGGGGTGAAAGGGACCATTCTGTATGGTACGGGAAGCACTACATGGACGGCCAAGACTACTGGCCTGGATCCTGATGTAACGGCGCTGGTAAGCAGCAATGGTGGCTATATTGGTGTCGGCCCCAGTGGCAGTAATGCTCATGCTTATTGATCAATCAAATGATGTGAGACAGACCCTGAATTTTCAGGGTCTATTTGCTTCCAATAGGGCCGCTAGTCAGCTTCTGTTCAGCAAGAATGAATATGATGCGGTGCGTCTGAATGCCCTGTCGGTTGTGCTGTTCAAGCTTATTTAAAGGACTATTTTATGTTAGTTAATACCTTGTCCAAAGTGTGGCTAAAGCCGCTTTTGGTTCTCCCATTCCTTGTGTTGACAGCATGCGGTAGTGAGGATGCAACCAAAACGACCCAGAATACTTTTCTGGTTACCGCTGGAGATGGCCGCGCTACAGTAACATGGAGTGAAGATTCCAAAGTTTCCTACCGCGTCTATAGCGCACGTGCTGGTCAGATTACCCCTGCGAATTACACGACATTTCCTGAAGCGAAGATTGTTTACAATGCACATTCAGGCGACGTGATTTCTGGATTGACCAACGGACAGACCTACTCATTTACTATTAACGCAAGTACGGGAGGACCTTACGGCGAAGCCGCGGTTTCGCAAGCCATCGTGCCACGTCCGGCGGGTGATAGCTGGTTTGCTGGCAAACCTGCCGGTACGCGGAATCTCAATGCATTGGTTAATGGCAACGGGACCATGGTCGCGGCGGGGGATGGTGGTGTACTTTATACATCAGCTAATGCCGGTACTTGGGGTACTTGGGATTCGGGTAATTCAAAGGACGTGAGGGGGCTGCTGTATGACGGTGCTCGTCTCGTTGCTGTGGGCGACGAGGGTACTGCGCTGATCAGCACAGACTTGGTTGCTGGCACGCCTACCTGGAAAGCCACGGTAACAGGCGTACCAAACCGGCTCAACAGCGTGGCTTACAGCGGGACGACCTATGTTGCCGTGGGCACGAATGGGATGCTTCTGTCGGGCGTGGCAGGTACTGATAAAACGATAGTCTGGACCCAGCAAAATTCTGGTGCCACGGTCAACCTCAATAAGGTCGCATTTCTTAACAATCAGTTTGTTGCCTTGGGAAATGGCGGGTTTATCCTGACCAGTCCGGATGCTATCACTTGGACTGTGCAAAACAGTACTGTTCGGACCGTGCTGAACGATATTGCCCAGGTTACGCTGAATGGGGCGAACACCTATGTGGTGGTGGGGAATGGCGGTACCATTTTGCGATCGGCAGACCTGATTACCTGGACTGCTGATGCAATCACTACGCCAGCTAACTTGAATACCGTCGCTGTCGGCAGCCGGGTGATGATTGGTGGTGATAGTGGCACGATCCTGTACGGTAACGGCAATGGCGCCTGGACGTTGAAATCCACCGGCAATAGCAGCGATGTGAAAGCCTTGGCGAATACCAGTAGCGGTGGGTATGTCGCAGTGGGTGCACTGGGCAGCAATGCTTACGCATATTGAAATGTGCAGGTAGTTGCAAGCAAACAAAAGGCCCCAGCAATTGGGGCTTTTTGTTTGATGGCATTCTGTAATGTGAATGCCTACATATTCGGATAGTTCGGCCCACCCCCACCTTCGGGTACCACCCAGTTGATATTCTGGCTTGGGTCTTTGATGTCACAGGTCTTGCAATGCACACAGTTCTGCGCGTTGATCTGCAAGCGGGGTTGGTTTTCTTCTACGCTCACGAATTCGTACACACCGGCGGGGCAGAAGCGTTGCTCGGGGCCAGAGTACACCGCCCAGTTTAATTTCACTGGTACGCTGATATTACGCAGTGTCAGATGACTAGGTTGGTCTTCTTCGTGGTTGGTGTTGGAGATGAATACCGAACTGAGCTTGTCAAAGCTGATCTTGCCATCTGGCTTTGGGTAGTTAATCGGATTGCACTCGTCAGCAGGTTTCAGGCATTCATGGTCGGCCTTGCTGTGGTGGAAGGTCCAAGGTAGGCGGATACCCAGCGAATGGCACCACATATCAAAACCGCCATAGACCGTGCCCGCCCATAGGCCGAACTTGGATAACGCCGGTTTGATATTGCGCACCTTGTCCAGGTCTTCCCATACCCATGACTTGCGCAAGGCTGTTGCATAGCTTGTCAGTTCATCATGGCCAGCGCGGCCGGCAGCTATTGCTTCGAAAGCGGCATCGGCGGCCAACATGCCGCTTTTCATTGCATTGTGGGTGCCCTTGATGCGCGGTACGTTCACAAAGCCTGCCGAGCAACCGATGAGTGCACCACCAGGAAAGACAAGCTTCGGAATGGATTGCTGGCCCCCTTCGTTGATGGCGCGGGCACCATAGGCAATACGTTTGCCGTTCTCGAAAGTGTCGCGAATGGCCGTGTGGGTCTTAAAGCGCTGGAATTCGTCGTAGGGGCTCAGATACGGATTTTCGTAGTTCAGATGCACCACGAAGCCGACGACTACCTGATTATCGTCAAGGTGATACAGGAACGAACCGCCACCCGTATTGGCATCAAGAGGCCAGCCTTGCGAGTGCATCACAAGACCAGGCTGATGCTGCTTCGGGTCAACTTTCCACAGCTCTTTGATGCCGATACCGAATTTCTGCGGGTCTACGCCCTCACGTAGATTGAACCTGGCTTGGATTTCCTTGGCGAGTGAACCACGTACCCCTTCGCCAATCAGGGTGTACTTGGCATGCAGCTCCATACCGCGCGCGTATTCGGGTTTGTGGCTGCCATCCTTGGCGACGCCCATGTCGCCTGTTGCCACTCCTCTTACCGACCCATCATCGTGATAAAGCACTTCAGCGGCGGCAAAGCCCGGGTAGATTTCCACACCCAGCGCTTCAGCTTGGGTTGCCAGCCAACGGCAGACATTTCCGAGGCTGACAATGTAGTTGCCGTGATTGTTCATCAATGGCGGTAGCAGAAAATTGGGAATACGGTGGCTATCGTCCGCTTCCAGAATCAGAAATTTGTCTTCGGTGACTGGCACATTCAAGGGTGCGCCACGTTCTTTCCAATCTGGGAACAGCTCGTTCATGGCGATGGGGTCGATGACTGCGCCCGACAAGATATGGGCGCCGACTTCCGAACCCTTTTCCAATACGCAGACACTAATTTCGCTACCCTTTTGGGCTGCCATTTGCTTGAGGCGAATCGCAGCGGAGAGGCCTGCGGGGCCGGCTCCGACGATCACCACGTCGTATTCCATGAATTCGCGTTCCACGGGGTTGTTCCTCGCTATTGTTGTTTGGCGCGGGTGCGCCTCGGGAAGAAAAATCGCCTAATGATGCGGGAGGGGCAAGATGGCGTCAAAAAATCAAGCGCTTGCTTTATTTTCGGCCTCTATAAAGGCGATCGGCCTGGGCCAATTCTTCCAGGGTATGTCGCCAGTCTTGCCCCATTGCTCGCGCAGCGGCCAATACCTGCTCGCGGCTTGGATCAGGTCGTTTGCCGGCACGGTACGCCATCATGACTTGCCAGCGCCAGTCCGGCAGGTCTTGTACGGGTAGGGGTACAAGTCGGCCTTCCAACAGATCGTCGAGCATTGCAATGGCGGGTGCAAAGACGACAAAACCGTGCCGCAGAGCCAGTTCGCGAGCAGTAGTTGCGGGCTGGTTGGTATGAATAGGCAGGGGTGCCCGCCGATATTGGCGCAATAGCCTTACCAGCGCTTCTACATCTGGGCCCCACCATTGTGGAGAAATGCGTTCTGCGGCCAATGCCGCCAGTGTCGTGGTGGTGGTCTGCGCCAAGGGGTGTGTAGCCGCAACCAACGCCTGGATAGGAGATTCGGCCAACACCTCAAGTTGGATGCCATTGATCGTGGGGCGGTTCAATACAAAAGCGACTTTTAGCCGGCCGCTGAGTACCCGTTCCATCAGTTCTGGCGAGTGATCGGTATGGCAAAACAATTCAAGCGGAGCCTCGGCCAATGCAGCAATCAGCGGGCTGAATACCAGCGAGGCAAGTGAAGGCGGGCAACCCACACGTGCCTCAGGCAGGGCCGGTGAGCCCAGGATATGTCGCCGGCCGTTGTCTAGCTCGGCCAATGCGCGTTTCACCGACTCCAGATAGATAAGGCATGCAGGTGTGGCGACAGCGCCACGCCGATGGCGTTGAAAGAGCGACGCACCGAGCGAGGCTTCCAACTGGGCGATGCGCTGGCTTACCTGGGGCTGCGACCAACCACGCGCCGCCGCGGCTTGGCTGAAGCTGCCACGCTCGGCCACTTCGCACAGCAGCTCAAGGTCGCCAGTCGATAGAGACATAATGATTACTTATAAAAACTATAAGCCATCATCGTATTCCTGAATGTCTTAGGAGCCTAGACAATGTGTGGGTCCTTTAGTAACCACGTGTGGAAGTGCCATGGCTTATCCAGTACATCTTGCCGAACGCGAGACCGACCGTCTTTATCTGCGTGCACCGACGGCGGCTGATCTTGCCGCAGTATTTGAGATCTATGGCGACCCAGCTACCCATCGCTATAACCCTGCGGGCCCGCTGACGAGCCGTGACGCTGCTGGCCACATGCTGTGGCGTTGGCAATTGCATTGGGCGCAGCATGGTTTTGGCATGTGGGTGGTATGCAAGCGGGGCGAGCCTGAAACTGTACTGGGATTTGGAGGGCTTTCCTGGCGTCCTTATGGGGGTGTAGAGCGGCTTAACCTAGGGTTTCGCCTGCGTACTGCTACCTGGGGGCAGGGCATTGCCTCGGAACTCGGGCGGGCAGCGTTGGACTTGGCCTTCGGGCAGTTGGAAGAGTCGGCGGTATATGCCTTGGTCCGGCCAGAGAACACGCCCTCACGCAAGGTGCTCGCCAAGTTGGGGCTACAGGAAGTTGATAGCCTGAGTGATCTTCCCTGGTTGCCAGCCAGCCTAGTGTGTTGCATCCACCCGGAAGCGCAACAACTCGTGCCAGGTAAGCCGCAGGGGAGGTTGAATAGCGGTCTTTCCACACCGGTAAGCCGTGTTGGCCGGCACACCGCTACCCGCAGCAAACAGCGGGTGATACAGATGGCTTGTTTTGACAGCTGAACTGGCCCCTTCTGCACCACCCCAGATTTAGGGGGTTATTGGGTTTAAGCTGGGCCGGCGTACCCCCCTGATTAGCGAGTAGTTTGTCCCGGTCTCGTCGAGATGCTTGCTGTAACACATGGTGGGGTACTGTACTCTGTGGCAGCATTGGTCGTCGATTGCGCGGGCCACGGGCAGCCAGCCTTGCCAAGTCGTAATATAGATAGAGTCCGAGACTAGAGCTTGTTTGGACGGGTCTTACTTGGATACCCGATTCATCGGATCAAGTGGGTAAGGCATAGCCGTATTACTGATGGAGATAGGCACCCCCTTCGCCACGGATGATGCCGCACCCACCTTGACGGCGCAACGTGCCACCTTCATCTCATCATATTTTAGTGTTCCCAGACTTTGACCGTACTTTAGACCTGCATATGGGTCTGCCAAACGTGCTCAATCTGCGAGGTCAATCCCTGACCATGCTGGGTACGAAACAGTCAACAAAGCCAGTCTGTGTGACTTGCGAAATCAGTGCTGTCTCATCTTTACACCCTCCCTTATTTATGTTTTTTTTAGAAAATTATCTGTTTGTCATATTATGACATTAAGTTTATTAACTGAAAGCCGTACTGCGTTCAAAACGCACTCGGAATGCTAGCACCGCTTTCTCCCTTGTTTTCAACTTGTCCGTCCCTAGCCGAAAGTTTGGGAGGAGAGCCCTAGAAGCTGCTTATTAAAAAGATTCCAAACGAAACAAGATTTACCCAGAAAATTTCAACTCCAAATAGGTTTGAATGGTGGTGAGGTATTTTGCGTGGTTTGTGATGTATTGCAGTGAAGCGTAGGTGTTTTAGAGATGCCTCCTTAAAGCATGCTTAGATTGTATTTTAGAAGCGTTGCTAATAATAAGTGAGGTTAACTAACTTTAGCTAAGGTGACGTAATGACTACCATAGTCAAGCAGTACCAATTGACTCCTCTATTTCTAGTGATGGGTGCTTTATTTTTTTCAGCACAAGCCGATGTTGGCATTCCTAATAAGAATAATTCATTAGTTTCATCTGTGAAAAAATCACAGGACTATGAGAGTTATGAGCGGAGTTTAGAAAAAGCTAAACAACAGAAGAGAGTCCAAAAAAGGAATATCGCAGCAGACTCTGTTGGTAAGGGATGTAGTTTGGAAGGAATAGCGGCATTAAGCGGTGATAGCTTAATAAAGGAAATAAAATCCTTTAGCTGTTATCAGGATTTTTGGTACCCTAATGGTTATGGGTAGTCATTATTTGAAGAGACAAAAGTGAGCGCTGTTGCCGAGGAGTTAGTGCGATTAACGAATAACTATGAAGATACATATAAGACGGAGGAACTTGTTGCTATTCTAGGATATATTGATGCGACCTATAAATACCGATTTGATAGTGATGACAAATATCAATATGGCTATGCAGTAAAGCAGAGAATTAAACAAGGGCTTGAATTGCTATTAAACAATCGGGCCAGTAGAATGCCTGAGTATGACAATCAACACAAGCTTAAATTGGTCTATGACATAATATACCACTCCGCAGACTATTCGAATTATTTACCAATATTAAAGACCAAGTTATCAGAAATAAGAGGTGATTTTTTTAAAGATGACGAGTCGCTTGCGGCCATCCGTTCCATGTTTAATACTTGGAAGGAAATCACTAGGATTGACCCTGATGACATCTATATACAAAACAAGCCAAAATATGTGATTGATGCAAATAAGAAAGTTGCGGAGGATACATCTTACATTACTGCATTTAAGTATTTCTATGACAATAATACCTCGCTGATGAGTACTAAGTATGAAGAGGTACTTATGGATGCCGTGGTAAGTTTGGCCGGTGGATTAAATCATGAGCAGTTGAGATCGAAAATCAGGCCGCAGATAAAGGAGGTTTTAAGGGGGCTGGATATCAATAGCCGTGGAAGTAGTGTGTATGTTGCTGCAGTTGGGGCGTTAAGTAGTTATGATGTGGATAAAAAAACGAGAAAGAATAATTGTACTGAATATGACACGTGTAACATAAAAGAGCGTTGGGTAGAGCAATATATGCCTTCAAAAAAGTCTTGCTCGCCCTACATAAAAATAATAGCTCAGCCAGAGATTTCAGCAGAGCGGTTGGAAGAAGCATGTCGTTTGGTGCTGGCAGAAGAGAAATTATTTATTTATTCCTTGTTTGGCGTGAGTCCGGACAAAGCCTTTATGGCTAGTGGTACTAAAGAAAAGCCAAAATTTGATAGCGGCTTAGAGATGATCCTCTTTAAAACCAAAGCAATGGGATGGACCCCACCTCAACTAACCGGCATCAAAGTGCCAAACTGGTAGTTCCAGCCACCAGTCAACGTTAAAGAGGAGTCCACCATGAAGATTATTCGAGTTGGCGTCGATATTGCAAAGTCGGTTTTTCAGGTTCATGCGGTGGATCATGACGAGAAACCAGTGTGGCGGCGCAAATTATCTCGCGACACCTGGATCAAAGAACTTTGCGAAAAGGTTGAGCCTGGCCGCGTGATCGCCATGGAGGCGTGTGGCGGTGCCCATCATTGGGCAAGAACCCTGGAAGCTAAGGGCTATACAGTTCGCCTGATGGCACCACAGTTCGTTAAACCCTACGTCAGAATGACGCCAACGATGCCGAGGCCATCTGTGAGGCGGTATCTCGCAAGAACATGCGGTTTGTATCGGTCAAAAGCGTCGAGCAGCAAGACATTCAAGCGGTGCACCGCATACGTGCAGAACTGATCAGTGCTCGCACAGCCAAGGCCTGTCAGATTCGAGGGCTCATTGCCGAGTATGGATTAGTCGCCCCCAAGGAGTTGGCTAATCTGCGTATTGCCATTCCGCAATGGCT
>NZ_PDZH01000366.1 GCF_002735695.1 Chitinimonas sp. BJB300 | reverse complement strand
CGAGGCGGGAATGCCTCATTTCCAACATCGGCAATTGCCAGCACGATACGAACCCCTTGCCTGCCAGAGCTGCGCGCTGCGGTTGAGCACGACCCCTACCGCGCGAGCGGTTTAGTCCTTGGGTTGTTAGGTGCCGTCAAACAGCCAAGATAGGGGTAGATCAAGCAGTCGTGTCACCAGCCGCCATCTGCGTTCAAATAACGAGACTTAAGGCACATCTGCTTTTTCGCGAACCCGCATAATAAATTGATGTGTCGTCTGATAATCCCTTGCCAATTGAGATGGACATCTGGCTTAATCTGCTGCAGTCCAAATGGCGGCTGGTGACACGACTGCTTGTTCTACCTCGTGAAAGGCTACGCCATTGGCAAGGCGGTCAAGATGCAGCCACCCATAAGTACCGCCTATTTAATGATCGGGCATTAGGTATTGCTCTTAAGCAATGGGATGGACCCCTCCTCACCTAAGCGGCATCTAGGTGCCAGACTGGTAGTTCCGACCACCAGTCAACGGTAAAGAGGAGTCCACCATGAAGAGTATTCGAGTTGGCGTCGATTTGGCAA
>NZ_PDZH01000365.1 GCF_002735695.1 Chitinimonas sp. BJB300 | reverse complement strand
GGGGCGCTGTCTGGGCGCACAGGGCATTAATGTGGTGATGGGTCGCATGCAGAACGCCCTGGTTGCGGCAGGCTATGTCACCAGCCGTGTGCTTGCATCGCCGCAGGACCTGAAAGCTGGTCAGCTTGATCTGACCCTGATGCTTGGCCGGGTCGGCCAGTTACGTTTGATCGATCCCCAAGGACATCGGGCGACATTGCGTAATGCGCTTCCCTTGCGGCCGGGGGATGTTCTCAACCTGCGTGGGATCGAACAGGGACTGGAAAACCTGAAGCGCGTCCCCAGCGCGGATGCGGATATCCAGATTACACCAGCAGAGGGGAGGGATGCGCGGCCAGGAGAGAGTGATCTACTGGTTCGCTGGCGGCAATCGTCCCCATTCCGACTGGCCCTTTCGCTGGATGATGCGGGCAGCAAAAGCACCGGTAAGTACATGGGATCGGCCACGGTGTCTTACGATCATTGGTGGACATTGAACGATTTGTTCTATGTCAGCGCTACCCGCACACTGGGGGGTGGCTATGAGGGTAAGCGCGGGAGTAAAAGCCATACGGTGCATTACTC
>NZ_PDZH01000364.1 GCF_002735695.1 Chitinimonas sp. BJB300 | reverse complement strand
GCAAGGCCTGCTCGTTCAAATGGAAAGGGACGTTCAGTTGTGCATTGGCAAACACGATGAATGGGCGAGATGTTCCTTCCCCATCCTGTTCTTCCGGCGCCGAAAGCGAACGGTTTGCGCCGGTACCACGCTTGAGGCTGGTATTCATGTCCATCGAAGCACGGCCGATATATCGCCGATAGTTCAGGCCCCACTCCCAGCCGCCTGTCCTGCGACGCTGTACGCCTACTTCGGCATCATTAATAAAATTTGCCGATTCGCGTTTCCAGCCACGCAGTGAGGTCTGCACTTTGGAAACCGCATCCCGGTATAACAGCCGGCTCAGGCTGATTTCCTGGTTGGCGCTGGTACCGCTATAGACGTAGTCCACGCTATCCCCCGCCACCGACTGGTGATAACCGTGTTGACTGGTGGTCATGCCAATCAACCAGTATCCCCAGGGCACGGAGTAATGCACCGTATGGCTTTTACTCCCGCGCTTACCCTCATAGCCACCCCCCAGTGTGCGGGTAGCGCTGACATAGAACAAATCGTTCAATGTCCACCAATGATCGTAAGACACCGTGGCCGATC
>NZ_PDZH01000363.1 GCF_002735695.1 Chitinimonas sp. BJB300 | reverse complement strand
CGCCCGCAAAGCCATCCTGGCGCACCTGGGCGACCTGGAAGACACCTATCTGGCGGAACAACACCTGACGGATGCACGCGCCAGCGATACCGAGGCGATGCGGGTAAAAGTGCTGATGAAGCGCAAATCCTGATCCGCAGTCCCATTCTCGCCGCCCGCAGCCCTGTCTGCGGGCTTCTGCTGTCCACCGCCTCTCCAAGCCCCCAGCCGTCCCCGTAAACGCCCTGTAAAGGGGCCTGGGCGACGATAACGCCCCAGATCAGCGCTTCACCCCTTTAGCCGCCCACGGCAAGGCGTTACACTGCGTCGGCGTACCTTGTGCGCAGCGCGTAAAACCGCGTCTAGAGAAAATTGTTCTTTATTGCTGCGATTGAGCCTGTGCGGATGCGCTGGAACCCGCATGGTGTCTGGGTTTGGTGGGAGTCGGTACGACCGTTTGTGTCAGAGCCGAATATCTATGCCTATGTCAACGGAAATCCGCTGAGATACATCGATCCGTTGGGTCTATATAGCTTGCCAGAACTCAGAGACGACATCCGTGACGCAACCGGAGGCTGTAGCGGAAATAGTGCAGTTGACGAC
>NZ_PDZH01000362.1 GCF_002735695.1 Chitinimonas sp. BJB300 | reverse complement strand
CCGCCCATGCCCAACAACAGCAGCGCCTTTGTGGAGTAGGTCAGCTTCATCTGGCAGCCCTCCCTTCACAAACAGCACGCTCCTGGTTGCGGCGCTTCACAATGCCACTACAGCCGTTGGCGGGGTCACGGCAGTCCTTACCAGCGACATACACAACCGAGTCAATGCCACGGCAAGCAGCGGCATAATCGCCCTGCCTAGCCCTCTCAGCGAGTCGGTAACGACACAGGTTCTGCGCACCGATGTTGTAGGCCAAACTGGTAAAGGCAGCACGTGGGCCAGCCGGCAAACCGGGCATACACGCATCTACCTGGTGCAGGACTTCACGCACCTCGCCAACCAGCATTTGGGCGCATTGTTCCGCCGTATAGGCTTGGCCCATAGGAATGTCGGTGCCAGTCTGGCCAAAGCAGGCGGTGGGAATGCCGAGAGGATGTGCAGCGGTGCGCACCAAGGGATCTGCGTAAGTACTGCGCACCTCACCTTCATGCGGGGCAATCAAAAGCGCAGCAGTCAGTACCGCTCCTACCGCGCCGGCCCCTATTAAGCGGGCCTTGAGGCTCATTCCCCTGTACTCCCCTTGTCCTG
>NZ_PDZH01000361.1 GCF_002735695.1 Chitinimonas sp. BJB300 | reverse complement strand
CGGCTTCGTAGTCGTCACCCATGGCGAGGTGTTCGCCGTCTTCGCGGCGCTGTTCGCTTTTACCGTCGAGGTTCTTGGTCAGGTATTTGGTGAGGTAAGCGACGGCCCCACCGACGCGGCTACCATCGGCTAGCACTTGGGCCGGGTTCATGACCTGGCAGTTGAACCGCACGCTGGTGGCGGGCACCTTGTGCCATTTGCCGGCTTCCTTGTTCCACACCTTGCCGGTCAGCTCTTCGGGGTAGGCTTGGCAGGCGTAATCCTGAAACAACGCCACAAAGCGCGTGAGGGCTTCGGGTTCGCCAAACAGCATCATGTGCCAATGCGGGCAGGCATCGGCATGCGGTTCGGTGGTGCGCAGGCCATACACGCGCAAGCCACGGCGGTCGGCCGCTGCCCGCACCTTGCCCCAGGTCTGGCACAGGTAATCGTTGGCTTGCTTGGGGGTGGGTTTGCCAGCCGCCACCCAGGCCGGGTTGATAATCTGCGTAAACGCCCGTTTGCCGCGCTTGCGCTTGTTGCTGATGGTCTTGCTCGGGTGGTAAGCACTCGGGGCCGTCACGGTAACGAAAACCGCTGTATGGCCCA
>NZ_PDZH01000360.1 GCF_002735695.1 Chitinimonas sp. BJB300 | reverse complement strand
CCGCCCAATGCAACAAACAACTCACCATTCAACGTTAACGGCTGGTAAAGCTCTGTAAATATCCCTCTTTCATCTCCAATCTGGACGCGCGTCTTCCACTCCGCGCCCATTTTATTCAGCCACTTCCGCTTGTATTGGACCGACAGCTGAAACCCTGACTCATCCTCAAAGTCGGTACGCAAACCCATACCAAAATCCAAATACCCAGGCCCCCAGGGCTTTTCTCGCGCCAGCAGGCTAATCGCATGCCCATCCTGCGCCGGCACCAGGTGGTAATCAATTTGCTCGAAATCATCCCGGCCATATACATACGCAAGCCGTTGCTCCAGCGTATCCAGATCGAGCGCTTTATCCAACTTCACATCGAGCAATTCCTTCAGCACCTCGGGATTAACAAAGCGCGTGGGCTCCACATCAACCGACCTGATCAACCCCGGCTTAAAGCTCTTTGCCTCCAGCTGGGTACGCCAAGCAGCATAGTCAGCCTCACTCACGCTTAATGAGTGCAACATAGGCAGCAGATCGCGCGCCGCTTTTTCGCCGGCCAATTGCGCTGCGGGCCCTTCACTGAAGCTGGAGGAAGACATGCC
>NZ_PDZH01000359.1 GCF_002735695.1 Chitinimonas sp. BJB300 | reverse complement strand
GTGGGAACCAGTATGGGCGCCTTGGTTGGCGGTTTCTATGCTTCAGGTAAGCGGGCAGACGAAGTTGAGAAGGCGGTTGAAACAATCAACTGGGACGATGTATTGAATGATCGGCCCAACCGGGAGCAGCGTCGGTATCACGACAAGCAGGATGATTGGTTGAATATGTCCGGGTTTGAGGTAGGTATCTCCAATAGCGGGCAAATGCTGTTTCCCAAGAGTGCACTAGGTACGCAGAAGGTGGACTTGCTGATTCGGCGGATGGTGCAAGGCGCGACGCTGGAATATTTTGATGACCTACCTCTACCGTTTCGGGCGGTAGCCGCCGATTTGGAAAGCGGCGATATGGTGGTGTTATCACGCGGTGATTTGGCGGCTGCCATGCGCGCCAGCATGGCGGTGCCCGGTGTTTTTCCACCGGTAGAGCGTGATACGCGGATTCTTGTCGATGGCGGCATCGCTCGTAATCTGCCTGTGGATGTAGCGCGCGGCGTCTGTGGCGATGTGGTGATTGCGGTAGATGTCGGTTCGCCTTTGCTAAGCCGCAGGGAGGCCATTGACGTACTGGCTATTTCCGATCAGACCATGCGGGTATTGACCCA
>NZ_PDZH01000358.1 GCF_002735695.1 Chitinimonas sp. BJB300 | reverse complement strand
TCCAGCTCGTCCATGTGCGCCAGGATGGCTTCACGGGCGTAAAACGTCTTGGTGCGCCCCGTTGATTTCGATAATGCATTCAGCCGATTTTCAATGTCGGCAGGGAGTCGGATGGTCAGCACGATGGCCTCCTGAAGTTAAATCAAACTGTCTCATGCAAGGCCTCCTCATCAACCGCGTCGTCTTCTTCTGCTGCTGCCAGGACATCCAGCAGTGCTTTGGCCGGGGTTGCGCGCAGGCCGGGGGGCGGTGGTACCGGCGTCTCGTCCTGTCGCGTCAGCCGCGCCGGGTGGGTCGCGTCGTGAATCGCCCGTAAATGATCAATGCTCACGTGCGTATAAATCTCGGTGGTGGAGAGCTGCGCGTGCCCCAGCAAGGCTTGCAATATCCGCACATCCGCGCCCGCTTCCAGCATATGGGTCGCCATCGCATGCCGCAGCAGATGGGTACTGCCCGGTTTGTTGACCCCCGCGAATTCCATGTACTTCTTCACCTTCAGCGAGATATGCGCCGGTGTCATCGGCTCGCCGTAGTCACTCAGAAACAGCGCCGTTTCATCCACCGTCAGCAACTGCGGGCGGGCGTCCAATAGGTAACGATCCAGCCAAGCCAG
>NZ_PDZH01000357.1 GCF_002735695.1 Chitinimonas sp. BJB300 | reverse complement strand
TGAATGCCTGAGCATCAAGACGCAGAAGAACCCATTCGCACTTTGCCGCAAGTTACTGATCAACGCCTCCCGCGCGGCTTATGATCAGCTACAGCTGCTTCTCGCAGCTACTGCGTAACATCAGTTAAATAGCTTATCCCGATAAGTGGCAAAGGCTTCCCCATAATATACCCCTCCGCCAATAGCGATTGTCTTGCCACTCAAGCTATGAATATCCTGATAAGGGAAGGCCTTGCCAACCGGCACCACTATCCAAACTTTCGATGGAAATATTGGTTCCGAAAATTCAAGGTGTCGCGCCCGCTCAGGGGTTGACACCACAGCCCACAGCAAGCCCTCTCCATGTTCAGCCAACTTCTGTGCTCGCCGCCACGGATAAGGCTTGATTTCGAAACGCAACCCCGCTTCTGCGCTGATCAATGCGATTAACTGTTGTTGTATTGGGTCGGGAGGGAGGAGATTGCCTTGACTATCATGCCGTTCACTTAATAACTGATGTTACGCAGTGCATACGCTAACCTGTCGCAATGAAGAACAAAGAACTCGATTTGTACACCGACTATTTGCTGAGCACGTTTGGCGCGGCGACAGCAACGGGCTTGTCGGCGATGGTAGGTG
>NZ_PDZH01000035.1 GCF_002735695.1 Chitinimonas sp. BJB300 | reverse complement strand
TGTCCGAAGTGATCGTGTGCACAAAGGCCTTTAGCGGGCTTAGCAGGTGTATCACACCAACCGCCACCTTATCCGCCTCCTTGCTGGGTATCCACCGCTGCAGCGACAGACCCGACAGTCGTTCATTCAGCGTGATCAGCGCGCCTTTATGTTGGCCGCCAATGACGAGATCCAACTCCCAGTCGCCGATACGCCCTCTTTCTTCAACGATTCCAGGTCGTTCCATAATATCGCGGCGGCCCACGATCTTCCCGCGAGTGTCCTTGGTATGTCGCCGCCGATAGGGTTTACCATGCCGCAAATGCTGAAATAATACGCCGCCAGCGCGCTTATCTCTGGCAATCCAGTGGTAGATAGAGACATGGCTCAGCTGGGCTTTGCCGCCCTGTTCTGCAGTCAGCCGGCCGGCAATCTGCTCGGGACTCCACTGCTCGGCCAATAGCGGTCGCACCTGCTGCCAGAGGGCGTCATCCAGTCGCTGGGCATTATTGGCTTTGCGAGCTAGCGCCCGCAGTTGGGCTGTGTCAGGGCAATAGGCTGCCATCGGCGTACTGCGGCCACGACGGAGTTCGGCCCGGATGGTGGTCGGGCTTCGATTCATGAGCTTGGCAATGGCGGCGGCGGCATGCTGCGTTTCCAACAGGGCTGCGATTCGGTATCGTTCGCCTTGGGTGAGTTGCGTGTAGGTCATCGGTCTTCAATTTCCTGGCGGGAAAAGGGGAGCGCATCCTACCGCCGCTCACCGCTCTCTCCCGCTGGTATTGAATCCGTCAGGTTCATTTTTAAATCCGCCATATCTTTGTGCACTCACGGACTGCAAGGCTTGGCCAAAATTAGCGCGGTTCCCTATTCCACCACGATTTTCCTGTCCACGCCCAGACGAAGCACTCCTCTCACCGAGTCTACCCACGGCAATGGTGCCGGCTACTCTCACATCAGTTCCAGCTTAACGGCGCGTACTGCTTCCATTTTTGACGCGAGAATACCCACACCTCGCGGTAAACTATGCGGTGCTTTTACTGACGGCAAACTGAACACCGGTACGTCATCAATAAGCAATGATTAAGCAGAAAACAGGCTCGCTCGAAAACGATGAAACCCGCACCAAACCACGATTTATCAGCAAAACCAAGCCCGCGCCGCATCTGCGTGGCACCGATGTTGGATTGGACTGACAGACACTACCGCTTCTTTCTAAGACAAATCTCCCGCCATGCCTTTCTGTACACCGAGATGGTGACAACCGGGGCCATTATTCATGGCGAGCGTAGCCGTTTTCTGGACTTCAGCGAATGCGAGCACCCGGTGGCGTTGCAGTTGGGTGGGTCGGAACCTGCGGACCTGACCCAATGCGCCAAACTGGCCGAGCAATGGGGCTATGACGAAGTAAACATCAACGTTGGCTGCCCCAGCGAACGCGTGCAATCGGGCGCGTTTGGCGCTTGCCTGATGGAAGAGCCGCAACTGGTGGCAGATTGCATTAAGGCCATGCGTGATGTGGTAAGTATTCCGGTTACCGTCAAGCACCGTATTGGCATCAATGAAGTAGAACACTACGAATACCTGCGTGATTTTGTCGGCACCGTAGCGGAAGCCGGTTGCGAAGTGTTTATCGCCCACGCTCGCAATGCGATTCTCAAGGGCTTGTCGCCCAAGGAAAACCGCGAGATTCCGCCGTTAAAGTACGACTATGTACACAGGCTCAAGCGTGACTTTCCCCAGTTGGAAATCATCATCAATGGCGGCATTGATAGCTGGGACACGGTAGACGAGCAATTGCAGCAGGTGGATGGCGTGATGATAGGCCGCATGGCTTATCACGACCCGTACCAATTCGCCCAGGTCGATGCACGCTACTACGGCGATGATCGCCCGATTGCCAGCCGTGCCGAAGTAGCCCGGCTGCTGATGCCCTATATTGCGGAACGTATGCAGGGAGGGCGAACCCTGCCCAAGCATATCGTTCGCCATATCCTGGGTTTGTACCAGGGCAAGCCCGGCGCACGTAATTGGCGGCGTTTGCTCAGCGATAGCAAACAGCTGCAAAGCGCCAGTCCTTCCATCATTCAAAGCGCATTGGCGGAAGTCGAGCCGGCTTTGGTTGCCTGAATCCTATGCATGCTTATCTGCCCGCCCTCATCACGCTCTTCCTAAGCCTGCCTGTCATGGCAGCCGCACCTGTCTTGCTCGCCACCATGGGCAATAAGGTCTCGGTCTCATTCGGCGGCAAACCCATTACGATGAGCGTCGGGCAGACAATGGAAGGCGTACGCCTCGTCGCCATCGGTACCGACTCGGCGGTATTCGAGTCACGGGGCAAGCGACGCCAGATAGGCCTGGGCCAGGAATTTTTTGCCAGTGGTGGCAGCAGCATCACGGGCACATCCAGCAGCGGCGATACAGTTACCCTGTTCGATGCAGGCAGTGGACACTTTCTGGCGCAGATCAGCACCGGTCAGTCGTCTGTACGCGGGGTAATCGACACCGGCGCGACCTTTCTTTCGCTGTCAAGCGCCCATGCCGCGCAGCTCGGCATCAACTATGGTCGAGACCGCCCGGTACAACTGAGTACGGCACAGGGCCGCAAGATCGCGTGGATGAGCAAGGCAACGGCAATCAAGCTTGAAGGTATTCCGCTATATGAAGTGGACGTTGTCGTCACCGAAGGCAACTTCCCGGAAGTACCGCTGATTGGCATGAGTGTGCTGAATCGCCTGCAAATGCTGCGTGACGGCGACAATATGACCCTGAGAAAGAAGTACTGAGTCGTGGAAAAAACTAAAAATTCGCAGGAACGTGAGCTGAAACAGTGGCTGATCTGGCCACCGGCCCTGGCGGTGCTGATCATCTGGACAATCGGCATGTGGCTATTACGGCGCATGATGCCGGCCGATGCCATTCTGGTTGCCTATGTCATCGTCGGCATAGGCTTGGTATGGTGGCTGCTGCCGCGACTGGCCTGCAAGATATGGCATGCCGGTGATGCGCTGCATTGGCGCTGGGGCCAGTTGCATAATGGCGTCAACGGCAAGCTGCCGCTGGCAGAAATCGTCAATGTCGAAGTCATGCCGCTGCCCGACAAACCTACACAGCCCATACGCCGGTTTAATGGTGCGGAAATTCATGGCGGCAACTTCACCCCGGCGCTCAACCGTGGCGTGAAAATCAGCTGTCGCGATGGCCGTACCATCTGGTTTGGCTTGCCCCAGCCTGAAAAATTCGCCACCGCACTTCGCTCTGCACTACCCCGATCGGGCGAAGCGGCCTGACGCAGTAAGCGTACTTGAGGAACACACCATGAAGAAACTGGTATTGGCAAGTAATAACGCCGGCAAGCTGAAAGAATTTAGCCGCCTGTTCGCTTCGCTGGATATCGACATCATTCCCCAGGGCCAACTGGGTGTCAGCGAAGCCGAAGAACCCCATATCACCTTCGTGGAAAATGCCCTTGCCAAGGCCCGCCATGCTGCCGCAGCCACCGGCCTGCCGGCCCTGGCCGATGATTCCGGCATTTGCGTACCAGCCTTGGGTGGCGCGCCAGGTGTTTACTCCGCCCGCTATGCCGGCGAGCCAAAGTCTGATGCCCGCAACAACGAAAAATTGGTGGCGACTTTAGCCAATAGCCCCGACCAACGCGCCTTTTACTATGCCGTATTGGTATTGGTGCGGTCGGCCGACGACCCTCGCCCGCTGATTGTCGAGGGCCGGCTCGACGGCGAAATTGTCGCCGAACCTCGTGGTGAAGGCGGCTTTGGCTACGACCCCCACTTCCTCATCCCCGCCCTGGGCAAAACCGCTGCCGAACTGACACCGGAAGAGAAAAACCCCATCAGCCACCGTGGCCGTGCGCTGGCCACACTGCTGGCAAAACTCAAGGAAGAAGCCTTATGAACATGCCTTGGCCGAAATGGCACAAAAACGATGGTGAAATCGTAAGTTGTTTTGAAAAGGTCAAAGTCATGGAGGAGAACCTCGACGAGATTCGGCAGATGGCTCAGGATGCGTTTGAAGATGGCCTATTGATGGAAGTCAGCGAAGCACAGATGCGCGAGGCGCTGCATCGTATGGTGGATACGCTGATCAATCCATATGGCCGCTGAAGACTCCGTTGACGATGACCGCCCCATCGTCACGCCCCCTAAACCCGCCGGCGACCAACGCCGTTTTATGGTCCTGATCGCACTTGGGCTTGCCTTTGCCATATTGCAAACATGGTTCATGCCCTCCGGGCGTTCCCCATCGCTGGCCCGCACCACCGCCGAGCAAGCCTTCGCCCTGGCGCGCGACACACCGGTGAACACCACCTTCGGCCAACTCAACGACGGCAAATGGCAAACCGCACAGCTCTACCAACCGGGTGATGACCTGATGGCCGCCTGCGCCAAATTAAGCGAAGGGCAGGAAGACTGCCGCACCGCGCTGGCCAAGCCGCCCAAAGAAGTGATTTTGCTGGGGTTTACCGAAGGAAAGTTGACGCGGATTGAGCAGGTGCCGGGGAGTCTGGTGCAACTCAATGCCTGCAGCTCCTTGTTAAACTCAAACCAAACCGTGCAACTGTCTCGCCGTACCAGCAGCACCGCAGCACAACTCGACTGTTTGCCCTCCGCACCATGAACATCCCCATCCACCCGCACCCCACCTACCGCCCAGCCAAGCAGCCTGTCAGCCGCGCCAATTGGCAGCTGACTGCCTTGCCGCCGCTGTCGCTCTACATCCACTTCCCGTGGTGCGTGCGTAAATGCCCTTATTGCGACTTCAACTCGCACGAGGCCAAAGGTGGGATTGACGAAGCGGGGTATGTGAATGCGCTGCTACAAGACCTGGAACACAGCCTGCCGCTGATCTGGGGCCGGTCTATCCACACCATTTTCATGGGTGGCGGCACGCCCAGTTTGTTCTCGCCCGAGGCCATGGACATGCTGCTGGCTGGCATCCGCGCGCGCACCAAGTTGCTGCCCGATGCCGAAATCACGCTGGAAGCCAACCCCGGCACAGTGGAAGCCGGCAAATTCAAGGGCTATCGCGCTGCGGGTATCAACCGGCTTTCCATCGGAATCCAGAGTTTCAATGCCGATCACCTGAAGGCCATAGGCCGCATTCACGATGCAGACGAAGCCAAACGCGCAGCGGCGCTAGCTGCCGAAACCTTCGACACCTTCAACCTCGACCTGATGTTCGCCCTACCGGGTCAGACTATCGAGCAAGCCTTACAGGACGTCGACACCGCGCTAAGCTTTGCGCCAACGCACCTCAGCTGCTACCACCTGACCTTGGAACCGAATACCTACTTCTACCGCTACCCGCCCGAGTTGCCCGACGACGACGCTGCGGCCGAAATGCACGATGCCATCGAAAATCGGTTGCAAGCCGCCGGGTTCGAGCATTACGAAACCAGCGCCTTTGCTCGCCCTGGCCACCGCGCCCGCCATAATGTGAACTACTGGCAGTTTGGTGATTACCTTGGCATTGGCGCAGGCGCACACGGTAAGTTGAGCTTTCACGATCGCATCATCCGCCAGGCCCGTTTCAAGCAACCCGCCGCTTATTTGAAAGCGGTAGCCATAGGTAATGGGGTACAAACCGATGAGATGGTGAGCCATTCCGAACTACCATTCGAATTCATGCTCAATGCCTTACGCCTGGCCGAGGGCTTTCCCGTTGCACTATTCGCAGAGCGGACCGGCCTACCAATCAATGTGGTTGAAAGCCAATTGCAGGCTGCCGAAACGCAGGGCTTGATCGAGCGTGACTTCAAAGCGATCAAGCCAAGTGAACGTGGCCGGCGCTACCAGAACACGCTGTTGCAGCTATTCCTGCAAGACGAGTAAACCAGCGCGGCCAAATGCCACGCCAATCCAAGGAGAAAAAAGCATGAGCAAGCAGATTATCCATAGCGACCACGCGCCCAAGGCCGTTGGCACCTACTCTCAAGCCGTCAAGGTGGGCAATACCGTCTATCTATCGGGCCAAATCGGACTGGAGCCCACCACAGGAGAGATGTTAGAGGGCTTTGAAGCCCAGGCGCACCGCGTGTTTGAAAATCTACGTGCCGTCTGCCGCGCTGCCGGTGGCGACTTGAAAGACATCGTCAAACTCGGCGTTTTCGTTACCGACCTAGGCAACTTCGCCAAGCTTAATGAAATCATGGGCCAATACTTCGAGGCACCCTTCCCTGCCCGCGCCGCCATCCAGGCATCGGCCTTGCCCAAGGGCGCATTGGTGGAAGCCGATGGCGTGATGGTGCTCGGCTAAGCCCTCACTGGTTCACCAAACAAAACGGGACGTTTCAGCGTCCCTTTTTTCTTTGCCTCTCCTAACGATTGCAACATCGGTGTGCTTTCGTACTTAATGCATAGCAGGACTGCGAACTGGTTTTACCCATCAGGAGCCATCCATTGCGAAATAGCGTTCTTATCGTTTGCTTCATCGTCAGCAGCACTATCTGCTTCGTACTCTGGCGGCGGTATCTTGCATTGCAGCGGGAAGCCTATGTTCGAAACTTCACCTTGCCCAAGGGGCTGTTCGAGAAGCTTTGCAAGCAGCATCCCCAACTCTCCATTAAAGAATGCCAACTCGTTGCCAACGGCCTGCGGCAGTTCTTCCTCGCTTACCAAAAGAGCGGCTACCAGTATGTATCCATGCCTTCCCAGGTGGCAGATGACCTCTGGCACGAGTTCATTCTTTACACAAAAAACTATCAAGCCTTCTGCAAAAAGGCATTTGGTCGGTTCCTCCACCATACGCCCGCAGCCGTGCTGAACGACAACCGCCAGAGCAATGCTGGGCTGCGACGTTGCTGGCGGTTTACCTGCCGCGATGAAAACATCAACCCGCTTACGCCGACACGTTTACCCCTGCTATTTGCGTTGGATACCAAACTCAACATCCTCAATGGCTTCAGTTATGCCGCCAACTGCAAATCACTCATCCCACAAGCCGCTACAGACGGCAACAGCGTGGTTCATTGTGGGAGCGACTTCTCTGATAGCGGTTTTGATGGCGGTACCGACGGCTTTTCAGACAGTTCGAGCAGCAATACCAACGATAGTGGCGACGGTGGAGGAGATGGCGGAGGCTGTGGGGGTGGCTGCGGCGGAGGTGATTGAAAGTAGCGTTTTCAAACCCCTAATGGAACCAGTCCACGATTTATCGTGAGCCCGGTTCCATTGAAAGTACTGCTTTTCATCTCAAAACGGCACCCCTACCAGATCTCATGCTGTAACCAAGCTTTCTCTAAGAACCTGTCTAAAGTCTGCTGTGCGACGGCAATATGGCGTTGAAAACACTCTCGGAATGCTCATTTACCCTATGTAAACTCCGCTACCTCGGCTGTTTTCGCCTTGTCCCGCCCTAGCTCGCGAGGCTTTGAACAGGTTCTTAGGCAGCGTAAATCTCAGAATCACTGTTTGAAGGTAGCCAGCGTGAATAAATCGGCTGCAACCAGCCGGTGTAACGGATTAACTCCCAACGTCCCCAATAGATGGTGACATCAAAGTGCATGCGTCCACGTTCGCTCCATTCCTTTGCCATCACGCGGAGAGCCAAGAAAGTGGGCAGCGATATACCCAACCAGCGACTTTGCGTACTGTGCTGAATCAGCCCGCCCTCATGTACCTCTGTGCTGAGTAGCAGACTAAACAGACCCATCGATTCACACAAACCATCGGCATCCATGTACTGGCGGGAAACCATGGGGCGATCAGCAAAACGGCGTTGCCATATCTCTTTCCCATCATGTACAAAAAGTTGTACAGCCACCGCAATGTCTTCACCTTCCTTCGGCAGACGGGCCAGCAATACCAAAAGGCGAAACAAGGGATTGCGACTCCAACGCACCGTTGCTTCACCCTGCCAAACGGTTCTGACCTCGGTATGAAACCATTGCAGCAACGGCACAAGCTGGCCGAATTCAGGCCCCAATGCGGTTTGATAGAGACTAGGCATGGTCCATGCACCTTTAGTGTGTTCAACGTCTGTGGTGAACACGTGATTTCATGTCACTCAATCAATAGAACTGACCCTCATACAGCTCGCAAGGCTCCAACCAACTTGCATTCATATCGGGCTAATTGGCAGAAGGTTTAGCACACTCGTGCAGCGTGGCGCAGTAATCTGCGCTGCACCTCAATTCACATGGTCATCGGCCGTCGATTCCAGATATCGCTTCAGAGCATGCAGCCTGCGCCGGGTTTCCCAGCTGAAATACCACCGCATCAGCCATTCCAACCACATCCATGCCGGCGTAGCCTTGAGTTGATAGCGAAAGCGCGCCTCCACACTTTCAGTGTCCTTATCAAGAAAAGCCCAGCTACCGGCAAAGCTTTGCAACATACGCGGCCCCACCACCATTCGGATAGCCGCACGCTCAGGCGGCAAATTCGACCTGCATGGTCGCACCATGCCAAGCCGTCACTGTCACTATCTGCCGACCATCAACGGTTTCCTCTTTTTCCAGCCGGGCGGCGAACGGGTCCCAACGTTTACGGAGTGCGTAATCTTGGGCGGCCTGGAAGGCTCGGGCTTGCGTAGTGCGGATATCTGTAAGGTGTTCGATGATGGCCATCGTGATTTACCGCCGTAAAGGCATTTCCCATGGGGCACCAGTGAAGGGAAAAGGCGATGGATACCACGCCTTACAGCGACTTGTGCACCATCAACCAATACACGACGATCAAACCGCCAAAAGCAGGGAAACCCAATGCCGTCCATATTCGCTCATAAAACCAATATTGAGAGGGGATAGGCGTGTTGTTCCTCGCTGCCTCTGCAGCCATATCACGCATGCGTAGTTGCAACCAGACTACCGGCAACCAGCAAACCCCAGCCAATATATAGAGCGCGATCGACCATACGATCCAGAGAGATGCCATTGGGAAGCCAGCGAGATGAATCATCCAGA
The DNA here is from genome assembly GCF_002735695.1 of Chitinimonas sp. BJB300. Taxonomy (GTDB): domain Bacteria; phylum Pseudomonadota; class Gammaproteobacteria; order Burkholderiales; family Chitinimonadaceae; genus Chitinimonas. The sequence goes on along the minus strand of NZ_PDZH01000035.1, from coordinate 29,487 downwards.
AACCACTGAGCGGCTGAACAATGATGGAAGGCGTAGTGAACCACCAGTCTGCACGTACTACCCAATGGGTTACCACCGCGATGGCCTGGACGTTCTTGCTGCGGTTGGTGACGAACATGTAAAAGGCTGTGCCAAAACCGGTGCCAAACATCAGCGTGGCGGAGAGGATATGCACCCATTTGGTCAGTAGGTAGTCCATGATGAGTCCCTGTTAAGGCGCGGCAGACCGCCGTGGTTGCGTGCAAAGCAGCAAGCCCAGCACCAACAGTACGGGCAGATTCTTGCTGATTGGTCCAAACGGATGCAGCCACCAGATGGGTAGAAAGACAGTGATGATGGCGGTGTAACCCACAACTAATCCGGCTTGTGCCAGCCATAAGCTGCGACTTGGCAACAGCAAGGTAAGCAGCCCCATTACGGCGTCCAGCCCGATACCTGCCCACAGTACGGCAGGCTGCCATTTAGGTGGCAATCCGATATCGGCAAGCAGGGCCAGCCCGGTATGCCATTCCCAGTACGACACCAGTGCGGTAAATAACCAGAGCCACGCCAATACCAACCGGGCCAGCGGTAACCAATTGGCTAGCTGCGCCTGAGCCAAAAGCGCGGGATGCGTAAATTGGCTTGGCGCAATACGCGCAAGCTGGCCTGTGGTATCAAGCCCAGCAGCACAACTACCGTGGTGCAACATGAGCAGGCTGTCTGCGCTTAGCAGATGACCAGATGAATAATGCGCCAGTTTCACTACCCAACGGAGCAACCCGGCTGGAAGCCTAATCACCTTGGCAGGCGACAACCCCATGCTCTGTCGCACAATTTGCAAGTAGTCTGCCCATGCCAACGCGTGGGGCCCGACTGCATCAATGATGCGCCGACCAATGCTGGGGCTTTCAAGCAATTGCATAAGCAGCAAGGTCAGATCATCAAGATGGATAGGCTGCACGACACCCGCATCGGCCGGAACAAAAAGCCAGGGGCACGCTGCCATACGGCAAAACAAGACACTACTGTTCGCCTCATCGGCATACACCAACGAAGGACGGACGATAGCCCAGTCGAGCCCCGTCTTCATCAATGCCGCTTCACCCGCCGCCTTACTACGCCAGTATGCTGATACCGCGTTCGGCGTGGCCCCCAATGCCGACAGTTGAATTACCTTGGCGACGCCCATTTCAGCGCAGGCCGCAAACAAGGCGGCTGGTGCTTCAGCATTCAGCACAAAATACTCATTGGGCAGGGTCTTCTGGTAGCTGCCAGCACAATTGATTACTACATCCACTCCATCCAGCAAAGGCAGCCAATCAATCGCACTACAAAGCCTCACCATATCGACCGACAACCAGCGCACGCCCTGTTCTTGTGGCAATCTGGCTAGGGGGTGGCGACACAATGCCAAGATCGTATGACCTTCAGTTGATAACTTGGCAAGCAACGCCCTGCCAACCAAACCACTCGCACCTATCAGTAGTATTTTCATGTCAATGTGGTCTGCTTAAGCAGGCAATTCATGCACATCAAAACCTTGCAACGCCGCCAGATAGTCTTCAACTGTTAACAAACCCATGCATGGCATTGCTCCATGCGGCAGTTTTTCACCACGGGCCAGCTTTAGAGCCAATGCAATAGAAGCGCCACAGGGAATGTATGGCCCATGATTTTGGGCTGCAACCAAATGCCAATTCAGCTTAAGCGGTTGGCCGTCAATGCCGATTCCTTCCAACGAGACAAACATCCCACCTTTGTCGCTGACAAAGGGCTCAAGCCATTGGCTTATCGCATGTAACGGCGCGGCGAGCGGTGTAAGGCTTGGCATAATGCGTAAACGGACCAGCTGAGCGCCAAACCATACAAACAAATGCCCCAAAGTGCCGGCAAAACCTGCATGAAACGCTACGGTATGCACGCCCTGGTAACGACGCGGAAACAGAACCAGATCTGGCACATCACAACTACCTAGCAATCGGGTACCAACTGGCGAGGGAAACCGATAGCGCTTCAAGTTCAACCAACCGTGCGTAGTTTGCCAGCTACCCGCCTTTAGCCAAGAAAACGGCTTGCCACAATAACTAAATACACCTCGCATAGTGGCGAGGCCTGGGGCGCGGGCACCCGAACCAATCCCGTGCGTAATGGACGTTAACTGGCGAAATCGGCTCAGGTAGCGATCAACAACCGCGGATGAGAGCGCCGGCAGTGAGCTCGCCCCACTTGAGACAAATACACCCCGGGTGCGCGCCAAGATGTCGAGTTGCTCGATACCCGAGACAAAATCACGCCCATCCGCCAGATCGATGTAATTTGCCCCAGCTGCAATTGCCGCCCGCGCCACCGTGTAGTCCTGCCCCTGGAACGGCCCAGCCGTATGTATCACCGTATCAACATTTAATGCCACAAGACGCTCGGCAAGATCTGGCGCATAGGCGTCAATAGCAAGGCCTTGATCGGGTTTCAAGCAAAGCTTGCTGGCAAGTGCCTGCGCCTGCGCGCCGTCGCGCCCCCCAATAAGCAGATAGATCTGCTTATTCGATGCAAGTGCCTGACAAATACGGCTACCAAAAAAACCATAGCCGCCTAAAACGAGCGTGGTATGCATACTTGGTCTCACTACTCAAATGCGGCGCTTCACCCTGCTGACGGCTGCTCGCGACAGATCGTAAATAGGTTCTTAGATAGCAGCTTCGGAGATTCTTTCTTTCCTTAATTTCTGTAAAAACAGAAATAAAAAGATAAAAAATTTAACGAAAACGTAGATCGCACACCCCATCCGCACAGCGATATCCCATGAGCCGACTGACGCGGTAACGATTACGTGCAAACCATCGGTAAGTTCTACCCCAAAGTGGTTTGGTCAATTCCACTTTAAGCGGCCACACCAACCAACCCAACCCCACCGCGGTATAAGCCGCAGCAATGGCGTCGATACCCACCATTAAATGCCCCTGTGCATCCAAGCCATGCAGTTCTGCATCCATTGCGGCCAGCGTAGTGCCGTAATCTGCTGCGTCAAACCCCTCACCATGCATGTCGATATAAGCAAGGCACCCGTGCTTGTCCCACCGAGCCAGACGGTGCATTTCAGCCGCACACAATGCGCACCGGCTATCAAAGAAGAGCGTCAGGGTTGTCATAGTTCATCCTTTTCATCGGGGCCGAGAAGGCGCGCGATCTTTCCGCCAGCCTTCAAAAACCGTTGCAGAGTTGGGGGCGGCAGGTGCTTGAAGTCGTCATAGGCGCGCATTAATATTTCCAGGAAAACCAACACTTCATCCATCCTGGTGCGCGTGGCGGCATCAAGCCCTGTATCGTTTTGTGCCTCCACGGCGCATTCACGCAATACCAGCAACGTAGGGTCGAGTTCACGCTTTTTGCGCTCTTCCATGATCACCCGGAAAATTTCCCATACGTCCTGCAAGGCAACGAAGTGATCTCGCCGGTCGCTCATCACATGGGTCACACGAATCAAGCCCCAGCTTTGCAGTTCCTTTAGGCTGGTGCTGACATTTGAACGCGCCACATCCAGGGTTTCGCTGATTTCTTCGGCATGCAACGGCTTGCCGCTAAGAAATAACAGGGCATGTAACTGCGCCACCGTGCGGTTTACCCCCCAGCGGGTGCCCATCTCTCCCCAGTGGAGGATGTATTTTTGAGTCGTCGGGCTGAGATTCATGTTGCATTTCTTTAATTTCTGTCGTTACAGAAATTAAATATCAAACCCACACTCAGGTCAAGCGCCTTCTGATGCTGATGTGCCGGTACATCGTGCAGCACTGGCTTTAATACTCGCTATGAGCTGGTAAGCGATGAATCTATGTAGAGAGAATCCATAGACTCAACACCATGCCAATACTCAAACCGCGCTCGGCGCCTTGCAATCAATGCTATCGCCAGGCCTACAGCCGCCAATAGCAACGCCGCGACATTTCCCCACCACATATACGGGGTTTCACCTTGCATGCCCTGCACCATGGCATACAGCGTGCCTTCCACGCGTTCCGGTAAGCGGGCGGCATAGTGGCCGTCGGGCGTGATGACCGCTGTTGTACCGCTATTGGTGGCGCGCAGCATAGGCCGACCGGTTTCCAACGCACGGGTTTGTGATATCTGACCATGCTGCGCCAACGCTACCGATCCATCAAACCAAGCGAGGTTGGACAAATTCAGCAAGATGGTGGCTTGGCGGGCGTTTGGCAGCAGTTCCTCGCCAAACACGTCCTCATAGCAAATATTGGCGGCAATACGCTGGTCCCGCACGGGTAATGGCTTTTGCACCGCTCCACCCGACGAAAAGTCCACCAGCGGCATTTGCAGAATATTGTCGTACACCCAGCCAAACACCGGCCTTATCGGGATGTACTCGCCGAATGGCACCAGATGAGCCTTGTAGTTGGATGGGCGTGCCGGATCGGTCAGCAATACTGCGCCGTTGTAATAGCGCTCGCTCTTGCCATCTTGCCGCGGTGCGCCGGCAATCAAGGCGGCATTCTGGGCGGTGGCATAGCTGAGCACCGCCTCAAGGTAATCGTCCGGCACCTCATGCAGGAAAATCGGGAACGCGGTTTCAGGCAGCACAATCAAATCTGCCTTTGCTTCCTTCACCAAGTGATAGTAGGTGCGCAGGTTGTATATGAGGTCATCAATCCCCCACTTCTGGTTTTGTGGAATCGCCCCTTGCAACAACGCAACCTTGAGCGGCTTACCTGCCGGCTCGGTCCACACTACCTGCTTCAAACCATAGCCCGCCCCACATAGCAGCACTGCAGCCAATAGGGCTAGCTTATCGCTTAGCTGAAATTGCCTGCTTATCAACCATACAGCCACACCCGCAAGCAAAGCCACCAAACCACTGACGCCATACACCCCGATTATCGGTGCGAAACCAGCAAGTGGGCCATCTGGCATCTGGCTATAACCAACCGCCCCCCATGGGAAGCCTGTAAACAGCCAGCCACGCAGCCATTCAATCAGCAACCACAGCGCCGGCAATGCCGTGAGCAATAGCCCTGTCCGTGACTGGCCAGCAAGCTTGCGTGCCAAGAAAGCAGCCAGTGCAGGATAAAGCGCGAGAAAGGCAGCAAGGCCAACAATCGCCAGTATGGCAACAATCGCCGGCATCCCCCCATAGGTATGCAGGCTGATGAATATCCAATGAATGGTGGCAGTGAAAAAACCGAAACCCCACGCCCATGCCACCAATGCCGCGCGGCGCGGCGTAGCGGCGGCATCGATCAGACCAAACAGCAACGCCAAAGACAACACCACCACAGGCCAGAACGAGTAAGGCGCAAAACCCAGCAGGGCAAATGCACCAACCAATGCCGGCGGCAGGAAACGAGCGAGCAGCCGACCCACAGGCTGCCAGCGCATCACGCCACTTCCGAAGCAGGCGGGGCTTCGCGTTCGATTAACAGGGTATGGATACGACGGCTGTCTGCACGCAGCACCTGGAAGTGCAGGCCACCAAAGCTGATGGCATCACCGCGCTTGGGTACACGGCCAAACTCAGTCACCACCAGCCCCCCCACAGTATCGATATCGGTATCACTAAAGCTGGTATCAAGCATTCTGTTCAAGTCACCGATAGCCGTCATGGCCTTCACCCGCCAACGGCCCTGGCGGTCTTGCAGAATGTTGTCTTCGGTATCATCGAAGTCATATTCGTCCTCGATGTCGCCAACAATCTGCTCGACCACATCTTCGATGGTCACCAGCCCCGCCACACCGCCGTACTCATCCACCACAATCGCCAGATGATTACGATTAGCGCGGAACTCCTTAAGCAGCACATTGAGTCGTTTGGATTCGGGAATGAACAACGCGGGGCGCAGAATCTGGCGCAGATTGAAAGTCTGTTTGGCATAGTAGCGCAATAAATCCTTAGCCAGCAGGATGCCGATGATGTTGTCTTTGCTGCCCTCATAGACCGGGAAGCGCGAGTGGCCTGACTCCATCACATAAGGGATGAAGGTCGCGGGCGCATCCTCCACCTCAATCACATCCATCTGGGTTCGCGGGATCATCACATCGCGCACCTGCAAGTCACCCACCTGCAGCACACCTTCAATCATTGCCAGCGCGTCGGCATCAAGCAGGTGTCGCTCGAAAGCTGAATGAAGCAGTTCAACCAACTCTTCTCGGTCTTCCGGCTCACGTAGCAGGAAGGCTGTCAGTCTTTCCAGCCAATTGGCTTTGGAGTTTTGGGGGGTATTGGGCAAGCGACTAGAGGGTAAGTCCATGACTAGGTTCAAGAATAAGATTGAGGCGGATTATAGCCGGGGGAACGTTCAGTGCATAAGTGAGCTGACGGGTACAACTCATAAAACTCGATGGGCAGGCCATCTGGATCAGCGCAAAAGGTAAAGCGTGCCCCAGTAAACTCATCACACCGTATAGGCTCGCAAGTAATGCCGAAGTTGCCAAGCCGGGCGATGACGCTATCGAGGTCAAGCACCCGAAACGCCAAGTGGCGCAAACCCTGCGCTTCAGGGCGGCTTAAGCGCTTTGGTGCATCGGGAAAGGTAAACAGTTCCAGCTGGGCCCCATCGGGTAAGCGGATGTCCACCTTCCAAGAGTCGCGCTCGGCGCGATAATTGGCAGCCAACTCTTCCCCGCCCAACGCCTGAATATAAAAGCGCCGTGCGGCAGCCAGATCAGCCACGATGATCGCAATATGATGAATGCCGGCGATCATACCGGCTTGAGAGGGCGACTCAGGGTACATGGATGTCAACACCATGCCACGCTATCCAACCCAGTGCCACAGCCGCCAAAAGCAATAAAACGCCTGCCAACCTTTGCCGGCGGGCGGCCTGCGGGTCGCGCAGTCGCTGAATGCCTAAACCCACCATCAACAATCCAAACAGAATGAATGCAAGCTTCAGCAGCGACATGGCGGATTCCGGGTGCCAGACCTATGCATCCGGCGCGCCCTTTTCACTCAGATAGGGGTCTGGGTAACCCAGGCTCGCCAAGATAGCTGTTTCCAGCGCTTCCATTGCCTCGGCTTCTATTTCATCCTCATGGTCGTAACCTTGCAGATGCAGCACACCGTGCACGACAAGGTGCGCCCAATGTGCTTCCAGGTTCTTCCCTTGCTCGAATGCTTCACGCTGCACCACATCCGCACATAGCACCAGGTCGCCAGTTACCACGTCTTCCATACCAGGCATGGCCTCCCCTTCATTGAAGGCGAAGGTAAGCACATTGGTGGCATAGTCCTTGGCGCGGAATTCGCGATTCAACGAACGGGCTTCGGACTCATCGACAACACGCACGGTAATCGATGCGTTCAGTCCTGCTTCCAACGCCGCCTCGGTCCAGGCACGAAACAGTTTCCTATTGGGTGTACCCTTAGGTTTGTCGGCATATTGCACCGTCAAATCCAGTTCGCCCAGCACCAGTTCAGCGTTTTCCTGTTCGTTACATTCAACCGCAATGCTGACCGCGTTGGCGCTGGCGGGCCGAACCAACAAGCGAGCCGGGGCCGACTCTTCTGCCGGCGTGCCAATCAAAACACCATCGGGAGAATCAAGCAATACATGCAATTCAGTCCCATCAGCCATCAACAGGCGCAGCTGTTCGGCCTTGACCAACTTCTCACGCCCTTTGGCATCGATGGCAAATACAGTAATGGCAGCGACTTTGTTCATGGCAATCTCAGGGTTGTGCGGCGCGTAATCGGCGCAGTTCAGTACTCAACCACGCTTTGGTGGCTTGTTCATTGGCGCCGGGGCAGCGCACGCTATAGGGCGTGCCACTCAGGTAGCTCTGGCTGGCAATGTGTTCGATAAAATCATCTGCCGTCTTAACACGTTCGCCCACTTTACCAAGTTTCATACGAAGATGATCGGTGGCTTCCTTGGCACCATATACCGTGCCATTACGCACAAACTGGCAACCGGATCGGGCAGAGAAATCCAGCAAATGGTTGATTTCGCGTGTGGCGTTGGCATCCATTGCCCAAACAGGCGACACCGCCAATGCGAAAAGAACCGCAGCAAGCCTAAGAACCTGTTTACGATCTGTCACGAGCAGGCGTCAGCAGGGTAAAGCGCAGCGCAGAAACCGGAATGTACTTTTGTACATGAGGATTTCGAGCAGCACATGAGCCCTGATCACGGCTGCGCAGTAAGATCGTAAACAGGTTCTAAGCATTGGTGGGCCCTTTGTTCGCTTCCGCCTTTTTCAAGGCTTTGTCGCGCTTGTCGTAGGCATCGACAATCTTTTGCACCAGCGGGTGGCGCACCACATCATCGGTCTGGAAGTAATGCAGGGCAATACCTCGCACGTTCTGCAAGACGCTTTGCGCATCAATCAAACCGGACTTCTGATGCTTGGCGAGGTCGATCTGCGTTACATCGCCCGTAATCACCGCACGCGAGCCAAAGCCTATTCGTGTCAGAAACATCTTCATCTGCTCGGGCGTGGTGTTTTGCGCTTCGTCGAGAATAACAAACGCATGGTTGAGTGTACGGCCACGCATAAAAGCCAACGGGGCGATTTCGATCACACCACGCTCGAATAGTTTGGTGACTTTCTCAAAGCCCATCAGGTCGTACAGTGCGTCGTACAGCGGGCGCAAATAGGGGTCAACCTTCTGTACCAAATCGCCCGGCAGAAAACCCAGCCGCTCCCCCGCCTCAACAGCAGGCCGCACCAGCACCAAGCGCTTTACCGTATCGCGCTCCAGCGCATCAACCGCGCTTGCCACTGCCAGATAGGTCTTCCCCGTACCGGCGGGGCCAATGCCGAAGGTGATATCGTGTTCTTGAATAGCCTTCAGATACTCATTCTGCCGCGGGGTGCGCCCACGCAGGTCAGCCCGCTTGGTTTTGAGCACCGGCATATCGCCCTCGATCGGTGCAAGCACTTGGCCCACATCCGGCAAACGCAATTCAATCAAGCTCAGCTGTACCTCTTCAACGTCCACCGGCCGATGCGAAATGCCATAAAACCGTTCCAGCAATTCAGCTGCCAATTTGGTCTGGGCAATCCTGCCCGAGATGCTGAAGTGCTCGCCACGCCGCACGATATCAACCTCCAGCCCGGTTTCGAGCTGGCGCAGGTTCTCATCAAGCGCGCCGCACAGATTGGCCAAACGGCCGTTATCAACAGGCGCGAAGTTCAGCTCTCGGGTAGCGTGGCGAATACTCATGCGGCGATGGTTTCCTTGATGACAATCTCGCCGCGCAGGCTGTGCGTGGCGGTTTCGGTAATGAGGACTTCCACAAACTGGTTGATCAAACGTGGGTTACCCACAAAATTGACGATCCGGTTATTGTCCGTGCGGCCAGCCAATTCACTTTCGTTCTTACGCGAAATTTTCTCTACCAATACACGCTGCACCGTGCCGACCATGCTGAGGTTCACCTCATCAGCCAATTCATCAATACGCTTTTGCAGACGCTGCAAGCGCTTGAGCTTTACCTCCTCTGCCACTTCATCGTGCAAATCTGCCGCGGGTGTACCCGGGCGGCGGCTGTAGACGAAGCTGAAACTGGCATCGAAGCGTACGTCGTTAATCAACTTCATGGTGCGTTCGAAATCATCTTCGCTTTCGCCCGGAAAGCCAACGATGAAGTCTGACGAAATGCACAGGTCAGGGCGTGCATCGCGCAACTTGCGCACAATGGCTTTGAATTCCAGCGTCGTATAGCCGCGCTTCATATTCACCAAGGTGCGGTCGGAACCCGCCTGTACCGGCAGATGCAGATGCGATACCAGCTTGGGCAAGGTACGATAAGCATCAATCAACCGCTGGGTCATCTCCTTGGGATGGCTGGTAGTGTAGCGAATGCGTTCGATACCCGGAATCTCGTGTACATATTCCAGCAGCAGGGCAAAGTCGGCGATCTCGCCATCTTCCATCTTGCCCAGGTAGGCATTCACGTTTTGGCCCAGCAAGGTCACTTCCTTGACGCCCTGTTGCGCCAAGTCAGCCACTTCCACCAGCACGTCCTCAAACGGCCGGCTCACTTCCTGGCCGCGGGTATAAGGCACCACGCAGAAGGAACAGAATTTGGAGCAGCCCTCCATGATGGAAACAAATGCCGATGCGCCTTCAACCCGAGCAGGCGGCAAGTGGTCGAACTTTTCTATTTCAGGAAAAGAGATGTCTACCTGCGATAAACCACTGCTGCGCTTTTTGGCGATCAACTCGGGCAATCGGTGCAGGGTTTGCGGGCCGAACACCACGTCAACATAGGGCGCGCGCTTGACGATGGCCTCACCTTCTTGCGACGCGACACAACCGCCCACGCCAATCACTAAGTTAGGGTTTTGCAGCTTGAGGTGCTTGATACGCCCAAGGTCGGAGAACACTTTTTCCTGTGCCTTTTCGCGTACCGAACAGGTATTGAAGAGAATGACGTCGGCCTCTTCCACATTATCGGTCTTGCTCAGGCCCTCGCTGGCATGCAGGACGTCGGCCATTTTGTCCGAGTCGTACTCGTTCATCTGGCAGCCAAAGGTTTTGATGAAGACTTTCTTGCTCACGATAACTTACCCCAAGGCGCTGTTAGCACCGTCAAATCAATCGCTTATGTTACCCGCCACGCGACGAACACGCATAAGGAAAAAGCCCGTCGCCTAATGGCAACGGGCTTTTGAAACCTGGTGGCTATGACTGGACTTGAACCAGTGACCCCAGCATTATGAGTGCTGTGCTCTAACCAGCTGAGCTACATAGCCATCGAAGAGGGCGCGATTATCTAGATGGGCGCAATCTTCGTCAAGCCCTGCGCATTAACTTTTCCTCAAAATCGCTCGCATCGAATGCAGCAACTACGTTGCTACAATCCCCCCGAACGATCATCTCGCCGAAAACCCATCATCAGATCCGGCAGTACTACACCCTTGGAAAACGCAATCACCTTGAACAATTCACCCATCTCAGCCGGGCTTATCAATTTGTTCAACGCCACAGTGGCTTTCAAATAATCGGTGCTACCGGCCTTCATACGCCCCAACACATCGAGCACACCCGCATCCAACAAGAAAGAAGCTTGGGAGGTAAATCCCTCCAGCTGCCAGCCAGCCTCGGTTGCCACACGGTAAATAGCCGAAAAATCAACATGCGTGGTGATGTCTTCCAAGCCCGGCAGATGAAAAGGGTTGTCATGGCTGTGGTGACGGTAGTGGCAAATCAAGGTGCCCATATGCCGCTGCGGGTGGTAGTACTCGCCGGCGACAAAGCCGTAGTCAGGCAGAATGACTGCGCCTCGGTTTACTGAAGCAGCCAAGCTGGCCAAAAATGCCTGCGCCTCGTGCTGGACTTCTGTCAGGTAACCGGCTGGTAGAGGCAAGGCCTGTAGCGACTCACATCCCGCAGCATCGCCCAGCCGCCGGCTTTCCCAGGCAAAACCCTCACGCCACACAACGCCACGCTGTAACCAACCCGCATCACTCTGCTCCAATGCCATACAGGGCATAGCATCCAGCACTTCATTGCCAATAATGCAGCCGTTGAAATCGGTGGGTAGCGATGCCAACCATATCACCCGATCAAGTAAGTCTGGCACCACCGCCATCAATGTAGCGCGCTGCCGCTCGGCCAATTCAGCTGAGAGTTCCAGAATGTAATAGCGCACTGGCAGTGCATCCATTCGGCGCAGTTCCAATAGCAAATCCGCCGCGAGCCGCCCTGTACCTGCACCAACTTCCAACACTGAGCCACCCACGGCCGCCAATACCTGAGATACCGGACGCGCCAAGGCTTGCGCAAATAATGGCGACAATTCGGGGGCGGTCACAAAATCACCCGCTGCACCAAACTTGCGGCTACCCCCGCTGTAATAACCCAAGGCCGGCGCATATAGCGCCAAGCGCATATAGTCCGCAAATGGCAGCCATCCCCCCGCACGGTCTATTTCGATACGGATCAGGGCGGTTAATGATTGGCTGGCAGCTAGCTGGTCAGCATCAGGGGCAGGCAGTTGGCGCATGTGTTAGATTCAATTTTTGATTCGTTTACCAGACCGACCAGTTTAACGAGGCAGCGATATGCAGGGCAAAGTAGTATTGGTTACAGGCGGGGCCAAAAGGGTGGGCGCCGCCATTGTGCGCAAGCTTCATGGCGCTGGCGCAAATGTCATGTTGCACTATCGCAGCTCGTTGGCTGAAGCCCGCTCACTGGCGGCGGAGCTTAATCTGCAACGCCCCAACTCTGTTGCCATCAGCCAAGCCGACCTACTGAATATCGCCGGTCTGCCTATCTTGGTGCAGCAGACCCTATCGCAATTCGGCCGCCTCGACGCCATCGTCAACAATGCCTCAAGCTTCTTTCCCACCCTTGTCGGGGAAATTGATGAGAACAGCTGGCTGGACTTAATCGGCAGCAATCTGAAAGCGCCCCTTTTTCTTGCCCAAGCAGCGGCCCCAGAATTAAAGAAAAACCAGGGGTGCATCGTCAGCATTGCCGATATCCACGCCGAACGGCCAATGAAGGGCCACTTGGTCTACAACATTGCCAAAGCAGGTTTGGTAGCCATGACCCGGTCACTTGCCCGTGAACTAGCACCAGATGTGCGGGTAAATGCCATAGCGCCCGGCGCAAACATCTGGCCGGATGAGGAATCGGTCTTCGATGAGCTGGCCCGCCAAAGAATCACTGGTTCCATCCCATTGAAAAGGGTGGGAGAGCCCGACGACTTGGCCCGTACCATCTTATTCCTGATACAGGATGCCCCCTACATCACCGGGCAGATCATTAATGTCGATGGTGGACGTAGCATCTATCTCTAAGAACCTGTTTACGATCTTACTGCGCAGTAAGATCGTAAACAGGTTCTAAGTAAGAGTCTGCCGCCTTCGACAAAAAACCCTGTAAAATCACGCCCTTTCCGATTTTCAGAGTGGCATCATGGACGCCGCAGTAACCGATACTCCGCTCGCTTCGGCCGAGCAAAAAACGAAGTACAACTTCGATAAGCTCGCCAAGCGCCTACGTCATGCCGTGGGTGATGCCATCAACGACTTCGGCATGATCGAACAGGGTGATCGCATCATGGTTTGCATGTCGGGCGGCAAAGACAGCTATACCATGCTGGATATCCTGCTCAGCCTACAAAAGAGCGCCCCGATCGACTTTCAGCTGGTTGCGGTAAATCTGGACCAGAAACAACCCGGGTTCCCCGAACATGTGCTGCCGGAATACCTGCAGGCGCTGGGCGTGGCATATCGCATCGTCGAGGAAGATACTTACTCCATCGTCAAACGGGTTATCGAAGACGGCAAAACCACTTGCGGTCTTTGTTCTCGCTTACGGCGTGGCATATTGTACCGAGTGGCTGACGAACTAAACTGTACCAAGATTGCACTCGGCCACCATCGCGATGACATCCTGGAAACGTTATTCCTCAATATGTTCCATGGCGGTCGCCTGAAAGCAATGCCACCTAAACTGGTCAGCGATGATGGCAAGCATATGGTGATCCGCCCATTGGCCTATTGCCGGGAAAAGGACATTGAACGCTATGCCGGCATGCGCCAGTTCCCCATCATCCCTTGCACACTGTGTGGCTCGCAGCCTAATCTTCAGCGCGAAGTTGTCGGCCAAATGCTGAAAGATTGGGATAAGCGTTTTCCAGGTCGCCTGGAGACCATGTTCCGCTCGTTACAGAACGTTGTGCCGTCGCATTTGGCAGATCCCAAGCAGTTCGATTTTGTTGGCCTAAAGACGCAAGACACCCCCTATGCAGATGGCGATACCGCTTTTGACGCGCCAGAACTACCCAAACACGCATCCGACCATCCATTTGCCAGCGTGAATGTCCTCAATAGCCGTGACCGCACGGAAGGCTGCCACTAATGCGCTTCGGTCGCCGTGTTCACAAATCATTTCAAGATGATGCTGTCGTTGATGTGAGTGAGAAGGATGGCATCCGCTCACTACACCTGGGCTCAGAGGCCATTCAAAGTTCCATGCGAGTACGCGACCCCATAGAACTCATACTTGGTTACAGCCGCTGCATGTTTGGCTTCTTGCTGTTTCGGGACATACCAAAAAGTATGGTCGTGATCGGCTTAGGGGGGGGCTCAATTCCCAAGTTCGTGCATCACTACATGCCGAACACTTGCGTTGTGGCGGTAGAGCTGCTGCCTCAGGTGGTACATATCGCACGCAGCATGTTTTGCCTACCACAGGACAACGAACGACTGCAGGTAGTGGTGGGCGATGGTGCAACCTACATTGCAGACATGGTGAATCCCGTCGACGTCATCATGCTGGACGCCTTTGGCCCCACGGGCATCGCCGAAAGCCTCTCAACAGAAGACTTCTTTGGCCATTGCCGTAATCGGCTCACCCCCGATGGCAGCCTGCTCGTCAATCTATGGGGTTCCGATCCACGCTTTCAGGTGTATGTCGATCGGCTTTCCCGCGCTTTTGATGGCCAAGTGCTCTGTCTTCCGGCCCGGCAACGCGGCAATATCACAGCAATTTGCTTCAAGCGCAGCAGCCATAACCCCAGTTGGAGCAGCCTGAAAGAACGTGCCAGTGTACTGGAGGCGCATTTCCCCCTTGAGTTCAGCGAATTCGTTACCGATCTCACCCGTATGAACGAACATAACGACCGCCGATTAGTGATCTAAACCAACACTAATCAGCCGCGCTTTCCATCACCGAGCCAATGTGAAAAAATCACTGTAATTTAACGATTTATACGGTGATACCCATGCTCGATCGAGACGGTTATCGCCCCAACGTTGGCATCATTATCTGCAACGACAAAAACCAGGTTTTTTGGGGCAAGCGTGTTCGCGAACACTCCTGGCAATTCCCGCAAGGAGGCATCAAGTCGGGCGAAACACCCGAGCAAGCCATGTTTCGTGAATTGATGGAAGAAACTGGGCTAAAACCGGAGCATGTCCGCATCCTGGGGCGAACACGCGACTGGTTACGGTATGACGTGCCCACCCATTGGGTGCGGCGGGAATGGCGCGGTACTTATAAAGGACAAAAGCAAATTTGGTTCTTGCTACGCTTGGTAGGCCGTGAATGTGATGTGTCTTTACGTGCATCACATCATCCCGAATTCGATGCATGGCGCTGGAATGACTACTGGGCACCGCTAGAAGCCGTTATCGAGTTCAAACGTGGTGTTTATGAGCATGCACTATCAGAGCTTGCGCGTTTTCTCAGCCCAGTTCCTCGGCAGCGACCTCAAGCCCGGGTTCAAGACGTGCAAAATTAGAAAACGGCGTGGAATCAAATCCACGCCGTTTTTTATCCCATCCGATCTACGGGAGGATCGAAAGCAATTGTGAAGCGGTTAGATAGCCCAATTCGGACTGACCAAGGCGACGCATCAAGACAAATCGGATCTTTCCATCCAACACTTTTTTATCTTGTGCCATTAAGGCCATCCACCGCTCATAGCCTAAGGCAGGCGCATCAACAGGCAGGTTAGCCTGAGTCAACACGGCTTTCACTCTTGCAACATCCGCCACATCAAGCCAGCCTAAATGGTTAGAGGAAGTGGCTGCCAACACCATGCCTGCAGCAATTGCCTCCCCATGAAGCCATTTTCCATAGCCAAGGCCTGCCTCTATCGCGTGGCCAAAGGTATGCCCGAGGTTCAGCAAGGCACGGATGCCTTCCTCACGCTCATCGGCGGCAACAATACGGGCTTTATTCCGACATGATCTTTCAACCGCATATGCGACAGCATCAAGATCACGCCGCATCAAGGCAGCCATATTGGTTTCAAGCCATTCCAAAAATGGCAGGTCATCTATCAAACCATATTTGATGACTTCAGCCAGGCCCGCCGAGTATTCCCTCGCTGGCAAAGTAATCAAAGTATCCAAGTCCGCAAGAACCAGTCGAGGCTGATAAAACGCACCAATCATGTTCTTGCCGAGAGGGTGGTTGATTGCAGTTTTACCCCCTACAGAAGAGTCTACTTGAGCCAACAACGTGGTTGGCACTTGGATAAACGGCATACCACGTTGATAAATCGCAGCTGCAAATCCTGTCATATCACCGATCACACCACCACCAAGTGCAATCAACGTCGTCCTACGTTCGCAGCGGTGTTCAAGCAACGCATCCAGAATAAGATTCAACGTTTCCCAGGTTTTGTATTGCTCACCGTCCGGCAACACGATTGGCAGTGCTTCAACACCTGCCGAATCAAGTACCTTCTGAAAATCCTCAAGGTAAAGGGCAGCAACCGTAGTGTTAGTAACGATTGCGACTCGAGGCTGGGGTAGGATTTCCAGAAAGGGTGTTGCGTCTTTCAACAAACCTCTGGCGATCAATATTTGATACGGAGCATGATCAAGCTCAACGGGGACGGTGAACATGTTTACTTTGCAGATCATTCAAAATATGGAGCGCCAACTGATTAACACTCTGCCGGCTAGTATCAACGACCAAATCAGCGATCTCCCGATACAGTGGATCGCGTTCAGCATAAAGCGCATGCAGACGCGCTCTTGGATCTGCCGTTTGCAGAAGGGGACGATTCTTGTCCAGGCGCGTCCGCTGGTACAACTCATCCGGCGATGCCCTCAGATATATTACATAGCCATTGCTCGACAGGTAC
This sequence comes from Chitinimonas sp. BJB300, assembly GCF_002735695.1. Taxonomy (GTDB): domain Bacteria; phylum Pseudomonadota; class Gammaproteobacteria; order Burkholderiales; family Chitinimonadaceae; genus Chitinimonas. The sequence continues at coordinate 12,943 of NZ_PDZH01000035.1, read as the reverse complement.
TGTCGATTCTCGGGGTCCAAGACAGCGCCCCCCCCGGTAGCGAGGACAACATCTGATAAGGAAGTCAGCTCTCGGATGATTTCCAGCTCGCGCAGGCGAAATCCGGCCTCACCTTCAACGTCGAAAATGAATGGAATGCGAACACCCGTTCGCGATTCGATCTCGTGGTCGCTGTCGTAAAAGACCTTATGCGTCAGCCGCGCCAAAGCACGCCCAATCGTCGTCTTCCCGGCGCCCATCAAGCCGACTAGAAAAAAATTGCCCGGCAAATTCATGCCGGGCATTGTAGCGGATTACAGCTTGTTCAGCGTAGGGTCAATGCATCATCCAAGATACGCGGGGTGATGAATATCAAAAGTTCCTTTTTCGTAGACGACTTACTCTTATTCTTGAATAAATTGCCCAGAATCGGAATATCACCAAGGAATGGTATTTGAGCTCCTTTATCAATCTCTTCCAGTTCAAAAATACCGCCAATAACCGCAGTATCACCATTGTTAACCAATACCTTAGTCTCAATACTACGCGTATCTACCAAAGGAGCGGCATTTGTACTCTTAGCCGCAAGCGCATCCTTAAGAATCTTTAGCTCCATAAACACGCGACCATCAGGGGTAATTCGCGGAGTTACATCTAACTGAAGGATAGCTTCCTTCTCTTCTAGTGTTGTAACGTTAGCACTTTCTTTAGTCACGTAAAAACGCGAGCCTTGCTTGATCGTCGCTTTTTGTTGATCGCCGGTAACTATTCTTGGGCTCGAAACCGTACGGCCATTACCGCTTGCCTCTAATGCCGACAGCTCAAGTCCCAATAAAGCACCCACACTGCGATTCAGCAAAGTCATGCTGAATTTGCCAGAGCTAGCCGCTGCAGAAGGAAGATTCACGGCATTACCATTAATGGTGCCTGAAATATCATTACTATTGGCCATTGATATACCATCCTCAAGCGTATGGCCAAACATCACGCGGTTTTTGCTGCCAAGCGTTCTGTCCCCTCTCACATTCAATCGAACGCCTAAGTCTCGACTGAAATCATCATTAGCGATTACTACTCTTGCTTCAATCATTACCTGCCTGGAAGCAACGTCTGCCCGTAATAACAGCGCTCTAATCTCATCTAGCTTCGAAGGAATATCGCTAACAAGCAATACATTATTACGCGCCTCAACAATGGCACTCCCACGCTTACTGAGGAATGATTGCTTATCAGTTGTCAACATCGCCCGAATATCTTCAGCCTTCAGATAGTTCAACTGAAATGACTCGCTACGCAGTGGTTCGATATCTGCAACCTGTGCCTTCGCTTCCAACACAAGCTTTTCACGGGATGCAATCTCTTCACGCGGCGCAACCCAGGTTACATTCCCATTATCTCGCTTATCCAAACCTTTACTTTGCAAGATCAAATCCAACGCTTGGTCCCAGGGAACATCTTTCAACCGAAGGGTGACATTACCCACTACCGTATCGCTAGTGATAATGTTCTTTCCAGTAAACTCGGCAATTACCTGAAGAACCGTACGCACTTCGACATTTTGGAAATTGAGCGATAACTTTTCACCCTTATAAGCTGGCTTATCCAGTTGCGCCAATTTCTTCGCCTGCTCATCAACACTCTTCACTTCAACGACAAAGCGGTTATCTGTCTGGTATGCAGAGTATTCCCAAGTTCCCTTTGGTTCAATCACCATCTTGACAGTTTCGCCTTGAGCATAACTATCAATGTTCTGCACGGGCGTGCCAAAATCGGCCACATCCATGCGGCGCTCAAACTGCCTAGGCAAACTAGTTTTTGCAAACTCCAGCACCAAGTTTTTCCCTTGCTGCCTAATATCTATACCAACGGATGGACTCGATAAATCAATAGAAACACGCCCCTCGCCGGCTTTCCCTCGCCGGAAATCCACATCACGGATAGACTCTCTATTCTTATTTTGGGCAGAAGAAAATTGCGTAGACGCATTTCCGGCTATCTGCCCATCAGCAGCGCTCAAACTGAGTACTATTCTATTACCCTCAACACGCGTTTCATAAGATGCCGGCTTCACCAAACCAAGCACAACGCGCGTACGCCCACCAGACTCTGCTAAATTTACACTTTTCAAATTAGCACCGGCGACAGGAAAACTAGACTTCCCTGTTTCATTAGCAGTATTGACAAAATCAAATGCTAATCGTGGTGGAGTATTAACGACAAAGCTTGCCGGCACCTTGACAGGCCTTTGCATAACAAGCGTGACTTCCTGTCGCTCAACGGAATCCGAACGAACTTCAACAGATTTAATTGAGTTCGGCTCCTCGGCAAGAACAGTACCCGCAAGCAGCAGAAATACAGAATTTTTCAGCCAACCAGACCAAGACCGCTTATTCATTTCTTCTGCTCCGTTTCTTCCAGTGCCAGGACACTCGTGCGTTCCACCCAGTCACCACCACTATCTTCAACAATCTCTTTCAAAGAAATCTCAGATTCAGAGATCGCGGTAACCATACCAAAATTCTGTCCCATATAACCGCCCAACTTTATTCGGTAAAGATTTCCATCTGGCGCCTTAATCAAAGCGTTAATCTCCTTACCTCGCTGAAGCGAGCCAACCATTCGAAGCTTTTCAAGATCGTAAGACTCCAAAGTCTCACGAGGACGATTCAGGTTTGGCGCCAGTAAGCCGCCCGACTTCCTTGCGACAGCCATCTTGCTTTTATTAAAGGGGTCAACTAGATCAAAAGCCGCATAAATGAACGGTTCGTAAGGTTTGACTTCTGGAAGCGGTTCAATATGCCCCTTAAGCCCAACACTACTTTCATCCATCCAGGCTTTTAAATCACCAAACTCTTCGCCAGCACACGCTGCAAGGAAAAGTACGGGAATTAATGTAACGATTTTCTTGAACTTGAACATATAGGCACCCGTCAGTTCTTATTCTTCTTGGCCGCGGCTTCGGTCCTACGAATATCGACTGCCTCTTCCTCATCCAAAGCTCGGTAAGTACTGGCCACTGCCTGCATGGATAAAGCACTCGATGCGCCAGGAGTAGGCAATGCAATTTGCATGCTTCCTAAAGTCACAATTCTAGATAATTGAGAAACATCACTAGCGAATGCAGCCAAGTCATGGTACGCACCGCCAATTTTAATTTCTATTGGCCGCTCCGCAAATTCCGCTGTTTTCGTCTCTGTGACAGCAGGCCTGAAAAGTTCAAACTGCAGCCCTCGACCAACACCAGACTGATTAATCTCAGTAATAAGCGTTTCCATTTCAGCTTTGCTGGGCAGTTGTTTAAGTAGAGCACCAAATGACTCTTGGATTTCTGCAAGCTGCTGCCTATAGGCATCTAAGTTTATCGCCTTGGCTTTTCTATCTAGGAACGCTTGCTTCAACTCTCCCTCGCGATTCCGCCCTTGCTCTAACTCTTCATTCTGATCGGCCAAGATTAAGAAATACCCTGCTGCAACGATTGCAGCAATAAGCGCAACCAATGCGCCTATTTGTAGAGAAGCAGGCCAATTGGCGATGTCCTTGGGGTCTAAATTCCGCAATTCATCCATATTCATGGCTGAGCCCCCTTCTTCGCCTTAGCCTTAGCAGCTGGATCCTCATCTGCCTCACGGGTAATCGTTACATTCAACCTAAACATATTAAGCCGCTGTCCCGTTGTAGCATCTGCTTTGATATCAATCAAATTAGGCTGCTCAAAGATCGGCGAGTCATTCAGGCTACGCATCAATGTTGAAACACGTGCACTAGATTGAGCAAACCCCGTCAATGAAATAATATTATTTGTTTGTTTAATTTCAGATAAATAGATACCTTCAGGTGTTTGACGCACCAACTGGTCCAGTATCTGCACTGCTTCACCACGATTTGCCTGAAGACGTTCAACGACTTTTTTCCGATCTAGCAGTAACTGGCGCTCCTTTTTAAGCGTCTCGATTTCAGCTATCTGCTTATCCAGCTTTGCATTCTCTTCCTCAAGAAAAGCATTGCGCTCCGCTTGCATAGCAATTTGGGCGGCCAGCGCCAAGTAGGCTGCAGCAACAATCGCAATACCAATACCAACAGAGATACCCGCCAACACCGCAAAACGAGCTAATCTAGCTTTTCGTTTCTGCTCACGGTGAGGCAATAAATTTATTCTTATCATGAATCAAACCTCCGCATAGCCAAGCCACAAGCTATTAAAAGCGAAGGAGCATCCAATAGCAATTGACGCGTTTTAACTCGTGAAGACTGACTCATATTAAGGAAGGGATTTGCAATCATGGTGCTAACCTGCGTCCTACTAGCAACCACCTCATCCAATCCTGATATCACACTACAGCCACCAGCCAATAAAATGTGATCGACACTATTATATTGTGTTGATGTAAAAAAGAACTGTAGTGCGCGAGAAATCTCTGTTGCCAAGGAATCCATGAAGGGCTGTAATACTTCCGGCTCATAATTATCCGGCAACCCTCCATTACGTTTAGCAGCCTCAGCCTCTTCAGGAGAAAGACTGAACTTTCGTTGTATGTCATGGGTCAACTGATTCCCACCAAATGCCTGCTCACGAGAATAAATTTGTTGACCATCTCGCAGTACATTGATATGCATCATTGCGGCACCAATATCAACAATAACAACTGTTTGGTCCCTGCCGTTGCTCGGGAGTTGTCGCTCAATCAACTCATAAGCAGCTTGTGTTGCAAAGGACTCTACGTCCATAACTACAGCTTTTAATCCCGCAGCCTCTACAGCGGCTACACGATCTTCAACTTTCTCTTTTCTCGATGCAGCAATCAAAATCTCGACTTCATCCGGTGTCGCAGCTGAAGGCCCAAGAACTTGGAAATCTAAATTGACTTCATCTAGAGCAAATGGAATGTATTGGTTAGCTTCAGTTTCAACTTGCTGTTCCAATTCATTCTCAGACTGCCCAGCAGGAACTGTTATTTTCTTTGTAATAACCGCTGCCGCAGGTAATGCCAACGCAACACCTTTAACTCGAGTCCCCATAACGCGCCAAGCCCGCTTGACCGCTTCGGACACCGCGTCTAGATTCACGATATTTCCATCGCTGACGGCATCTTTTGGTAGAGGCTCAATGACATAGCGCTCAATTGTCAAATGTTTCCCGGCTTCTGAAAGCTCAACGAGCTTAACGGCCGAGGTACTAATGTCCAACCCAATCATGGGTGGCGCTTTAGGCTTTAGGAAATCTAGATTCAACTTGAATTTCCCTTTTAAAATTAGGTTAGCGGGGGTTGTTTCAGTAAATTCACGTTAAATCCTAGCAGCCCACCTTTACAGTGTAAAGCCGATTTATGCATTTATTCTAAACCCTTGTGCATCCAACAACGCGATAGAATGCAAACGTCAAACTCAGAAAGACCTAATTTATCATGATGCAACGTTGGCTAGTGCTCATAGCCTGCTTGGTTTTTGCAGTGATCGTCGCTTTGGCCGGTGCGATTACTCTCACATTAGTTTTTACCTACCCACGCTTGCCATCGCTTGAGACTCTCACTGACTACAAACCAAAAATACCCTTGCGTATCTTTACTGCCGATGAGGTGCAAATCGGCGAATTTGGTGAAGAGCGCCGCGACTTTGTACCAATCGAAAAAGTACCACTCCTCATGAAGCAAGCGATTCTCGCTGCTGAAGATGAACGTTTCTACAGCCACGGAGGAGTTGATTACATTGGTGTAGCACGTGCAGCCTTATCCAATCTTGCCTCAGGTCATGCTCAATCCGGCGCCAGTACCATCACCATGCAAGTCGCCCGGAATTTCTTTCTTTCGAGTGAGAAAACCTTTTCCCGTAAGTTTAACGAGGCTTTGTTGTCTTTCAAGATAGAACATAGTTTATCGAAAGACAAAATTCTGGAACTTTATATAAATCAGATCTATCTTGGGCAAAGAGCGTATGGTTTCTCGGCCGCTGCACAGGCGTATTATGGGAAAACACTGCCAAACTTGACTATTGCAGAAATGGCGATGTTGGCAGGCTTGCCAAAGGCACCCTCCAGCTATAATCCGGTGGTTAATCCAAGCAGGGCCAAATTACGCCAGCAATATGTATTGCGCAGAATGCGTGAGTTGCAGATGATTGATGTGCCCCAATATAATGCGGCCAAGGTAGAACCATTAAATGTAGTCAAAAAAAGCGAAGGTTTCAGCATACAAGCCGAGTATGTTGCAGAAATGGCTAGGCAATTTGCTGTTGAGAAATATCAAGATGCTGCTTATACCCAAGGCATTCAAGTCTATACCACGCTCCTCTCCACTCATCAAACAGCGGCATATCAGGCAGCGCGTAATGGTGTATTAGCCTATGATCGCCGCCATGGTTATCGTGGGCCGGAAGGATTTATCGAATTAAGTGATCTTGATAATCCACAACGCGATGGATTAGATGAAAAGCTATCTGAATTTACGCTCATCCCAGGCTTACTCCCTGCCGTTGTAACCCGGGTAACGAATAATGGAATCGATGTTTACCTGCCTTCAAGAGGCACATTAAATATAGCTACGAAGGGCTTACAATTTGCCAGCCGCGCTCTTAGCAATAAATTAGCACCCACACAAAGAATTAGAGTAGGCGCAGTCGTCCGGCTTCAGCAAGTTAAAGAAGAATGGCAGGTCGTACAGCTTCCGGAAGTAGAAGTCGGCGTTGTTGCTATGGATCCTAATAACGGAGCAATCAGGGCACTAGTCGGTGGATTCGATTTCAATAGAAATAAATTCAACCATGTGACCCAAGCATGGCGACAGCCGGGCTCCACATTTAAGCCTTTCATCTATTCCGCAGGCATAGAGCGTGGATTTACGCCCGCCACGCAAATCAACGACGCCCCGCTTATTATCGATCCCGCCTCAATAGGGGGGCAACGCTGGGAGCCAAAAAACTTTGATGGCAAATTCCTTGGCATGATGACTTTACGTGATGCGCTGACTAAATCAAAAAATCTTGTTTCGATTCGCATCCTTCAATCCATCACGCCAGATTACGCACAAGCCTATATTGGTAAGTTTGGCTTTGAAGCCAAGAATCATCCCGCGTATCTAACCATGGCACTCGGTGCCGGTATGGTTACACCACTACAAATGGCGGAAGCCTATAGCGTATTTGCCAATACAGGTTACCGGGTGCCTTCGTATTTTATTGACCATGTCAGCGACGCCAAAGGCCAAGTACTGGCACGCACACAACCTGTACATGCCGGAGAAAATGCAGAACGCACATTGGATGCGAGGAACGCATTCATCATGACCAGCATCATGAAAGATGTAACACGATTCGGTACCGCCGCTAAAGCATCCGTATTGAATCGCAATGATTTGGCAGGGAAAACAGGTACAACCAATGATACGCACGATGCTTGGTTTGCCGGTTACACAGCCGATTTAGTGGCAGTAAGTTGGATAGGTTTTGACCAGCCGCGCTCGTTAGGCGGAACGGAAACCGGTGGACAAGCTGCGCTGCCCATTTGGATCGAATATATCGGCCAAGTTCTGCAGGGTGTACCCGAACGGGCGATCCCCATGCCTGACGGAGTGATCACGATCCCAACAGAGACCTCACGCGGCGTACGGGATGAGTATTTTTATGCTGAGTTCCCACAAACCAACCCGGAATTGGGCTTGGATAATGCAGGTACGGGAAGCACTGATCCAATCGAAGATGAAGTAAGAGATATGCTCTTCTAGGCTTTGGCTACGTAGAAAAGCATTTGATAGCGTTTCAAAGTCAAAATAGCGATACAGCCCATGCTGCATCGCTATTTTTTTGACCACACCGGGTTATCTCGCAGCACTCCGATCAAGCCAGAAAAAAACAAGGACCACACCACTGGTGTATGAAGCAACTACGGGGGCGGCCTAAAGCCACCGACGGCGCCAGAATGTATAACCCATGCCGGTTGCAATCAGTCCCATGATGCCCCAGATCAAGAAATAGCCATATCGCCAATGCAATTCGGGCATGAAATCGAAATTCATGCCGTACACGCCGACAATAAACGTTAAGGGCATGAAAATCGTGGCGATGACCGTCAGCATGCGCATTTCGCGGTTGAGTCGGTTGCCTTGGTTGGACATATAAAAATCCGTTAACCCACCCACCAAGTCACGCAGCATTTCTTGCGCTTCGATCAGATGGACAGCATGGTCGTAGACATCCCGCAAGTAGATTTGGGTTTCCGCACAAAAATAGTCTCCATCATCACGCTGCAACGCATTCAACACTTCCCGCATTGGCCACAGGGCCCGGCGTAGATAAAGCATTTCGCGCCGCAATGCATGGATACGCTGCAGAACACCTAGATGTACACCCTCGCCGACCTCATCTTCCAAGCTTTCCACCAACTCACCCAATGCCTCCAGCACGCCAAAATAGCGATCCACTACCTTATCCAGCAAGGCATAGACCAGATAATCGGCACCGAGCTTCCGTACCTGACCAGCCCCCTGACGTAGCTGTTCACGGATTTGATTAAAGGTACCACTGGGGTGCTCCTGAAACGTCAGCACCCAGCCGCGGCCGAGTACGATGGAAATTTGCTCGGCAACGACGCTGCTATGTTCGGCATCAAAACGGCCCAGCTTGGCAACTATATATAGATAGTTCTCGTAAGCTTCGACCTTGGTACGTTGGTTGGTGTTGAGTATGTCTTCAAGGGTAAGCGGATGCAGGCCAAAACGACGTCCCACTTCCTGCAACAGCGCCACATTGCCCAAGCCATGAACATTCAGCCATAAGGTCGAAAAAGTGGGGGTAAAACTCTTGCCATGCTCCAGCGATGTAAAAAGTGTTTCGCGTAGGTCCTGCTCACCTGAACCATATTCAATTAACGTTGCCAGGGTTTCCCCTGTTTTATCCCCTACATAATGCGGTGATCCAAGCGGTACCTCTGGCTTGGCTGCCAACGTTGGCAGCAAACGCCGCTTCTTGCCCATTTCACAATCCCCAATGCTGGAAATTGGGTGAAAGTGCAAGTAAATGACCCGCCTCACGCCACTCTTCCGCTTCTTGTAGCAATGCAGTATGGGTAAGAGGATTCGCCTGCAACCAATCATTCGTCACAGCCAAACTAAAACCATTACGATTGGCTGCCAGGTTAATGGGCGGTGTTTCACGATCTGTGCGGCTACGGCTGCACAGTACAGCAAGGCGCAAAGACAGCACCCGGGCCCAACGATCCTTGGCCAGATTACCCAATTTCTTTAACCCGCCCTTATGACCAAGCACCAGCAATGCAACCCGGGCCTGTTCTTGGCTGGAAAAGCCTGGCATATCGGCATGCTGCAAGATATAGGCAGAATGCTTGTGGTAACTGGAATGAGATATCGACAAGCCTATCTCATGCAGTCGAGCGGCCCAGAGCAAGATATTCAAATCCGTATCGGGATCAACCTCTAGGCTGGCCACCAGCTGCCGATAAAAAATTTCCGCCAGCTTGGCTACACGTTGCTGCTGCGCCAAATCCACATGGTACCGACGTTTGAACTGAGTAACGGTTACCTCGCGCAAATCACGCTGATGTTGCCTGCCGACCAAGTCGTAAAGTACACCATCGCGCAGCGCACCAAGGGTGATAGTCATTTTCTCAACACCAAGTTCTGCAAAAACAGCCGACATAATGGCAAACCCGCCGGGCAACACCGGGCGACGATCGGCGCGTAATCCATTGAGTTGCAATGCATCGATATGCCCGGCCTTGAGCATCAGATCGCGCAATTTTTCCATACCGGCCACACTAAGCCCACCACTACTTAAACCATTCAACTCCAGGATATCGCCAAGTGAACGCGCCGTCCCCGATGTACCAATGGCTTGCTGCCAATGCACATGATTGAATTCATGCACGATGGCTTGTAGCTCACTACGTGCTGCAAGCTCAGCATCGCGAAGTGCTTGTTTGGTCAGTTTACCGCCAGGGAAAAACTTCAGGCTGTAGCTGACGCACCCCATCAGCAAGCTTTCGGTCTTAAACGGTTTAAATTGCTGGCCAACAATAAATTCGGTACTGCCCCCACCGATATCGACAACCAACCGCTTTTCCCGTCCTGCGGGCAGAGAATGGGCCGCGCCAATATAAATCAGTCGCGCTTCTTCTCTGCCTGCAATCACTTCAATGGGAAACCCAAGTGCAGCCTCAGCACGCGGTAGAAACTCCGCCGAATTCTTGGCTACCCGCAGCGTGCTTGTGGCTACCACCCGCACATGTTCGGGTGGCATACCTCTGAGCCTTTCACCAAACCGTGCCAGCGCAGCTAAGGCACGGGTCTGACCCTTGCTATCCAGGTTGCCCTGCGCATCCAGCGCCGCAGCGAAGCGTACCGTATCCTTCAGCGCGTCAAGCGGGTACACCTGGTCATCCACCACCCGGGCAACCTGCAAACGAAAGCTATTGGACCCAAGGTCGACGGCGGCAATGGTATGGGGAGGAGTCATTTCTACTAGGCCGGCGGAGACGATGGCCGGATTGTCTGAAGCGGGGGGACAAAACACAAGTCCCCTAGCAATAATGGGGGCTTGTTTACGACACAATACAGGTCAGCGGGCTTGTTTTTCAATCTCTTCAACTGGGCTATGCCGCACATCAATACCTTTCACCAGGTAAACCACGTACTCAGCAATATTCTTGGCATGGTCGCCTACCCGCTCAATAGCCTTGGCAATTTCGATGATCTCTAATGCCAAACTGATAGTACGCGGGTCTTCCATCATGTAAGTAATCAACTGACGCTGAATCGCCTTGAATTCTTCGTCCAGCTTGATGTCTTCACGCGCCACGGTTCCCGCCACACTCGGGTCCAACCGTGCGAAACCGTCCAATGCAGTCCGCAACATGCTCAAAGCAATATTAGACTGATAAGTCAAGTCAGACATACGCGGCACATTAACCCGGCCTTCGCCATAAATCTGCTTGGCACGACGGGAAATCTTGCATGCCTTGTCACCAATGCGCTCCAGATCGTTTACCACCTTGTTCACCGTCAGCACCATACGTAAGTCACTGGCGGCCGGCTGGCGGCGGGCAATGATGTGCATGACGTTATCGTCAATCTCGACATGCATGACGTTGACTCGATTTTCGGTTTCGATCACTTTGTTGATCAGCTCAAGGTCACCACCTTCCAGCGCCGCCATCGCATCACCAAACTGCTCTTCCACCAAGCCCGCCATCGCCAGAATCTTGGCGCGAGCCATCTCAAGCTCCGCATCGAATTGCTTAGAAATATGTTCCGACATGGCTTGTTCCCTTTATTGAACTAGGGCCGTCAGAGCGGCCAGGCAGCAACTCTGACATGACAAGCGTTGCCCACCAAAAGAAATTTCCGTGACAACGAATCAACGATGAGTCTGCACGCCATTGGCTGTACCCAATAGGAGTACATCTGCCCGGCGGCGGGCAAACAATCCGTTGGTGACCACACCAACAATTTGGTTGATTTCGCCTTCCAACTTGCCCGGTTCAGCAATTTGCAAACCATGTACGTCCAGAATCACATTGCCATTGTCCGTAAGCACACCTTCACGGTAGGCAGGTCTGCCACCCAGTAGAACCAGTTGACGGGCAACATAGCTGCGCGCCATCGGGATCACCTCCACCGGCAAAGGAAATGCCCCCAGCACATCGACCAGTTTTGTTTCATCGGCAATGCAAATAAACTGCTCGGCAACCGCAGCGACAATCTTTTCCCTAGTCAATGCGGCGCCACCGCCTTTAACTGCCTGCAGATGACGATTGATTTCATCCGCGCCATCCACATAAACCGGGATGCGATCCACTGCATTCATATCAAACACGGCAATACCATATCCTTTGAGCCTGGCTGCTGAGGCTTCTGAACTTGCAACTGCCCCCTCGATACGGCCTTTGATCTCAGCCAAGGCATCAATGAAATGGTTAGCCGTAGAACCCGTACCCACGCCGACTATCGAATTATCGGGAACAAAAGCAATTGCAGCGCGCGCTGCTGCGCGCTTCATTTCATCAAGGGTCATCGCTTCTTACTCCTGCAAAGGGGGACAAAGCCGAGATTATACCGGCGCACCAGCATTGAGTTTGCGGACAAACTTTTCTATCCCACCCAATAGCATCTCAATGGAGATAGCTGTGAGTATCAATCCCATCAACCGTTCAAAAGCCATGGTGACCTGCTCACCCAAAAACGCTGCTATGCGTTCTGCAAAACCAAGGACAATCGCTGAAACCAACATCGCCACAGTCAGTGCCCCAATCCACTCCCACATTCTGGTCGGCTCACGCGACACCATGAGTAGCACAGTCGCGATGGCAGACGGGCCCGCAATAAAGGGAATTGCCAGCGGCACAAGGAAGGGCTCACCTTTAACCTGATGGGCAAACGCCCCTTCAGGGTGAGGAAAAATCATCTTCAACGCAATCAGAAAGAGGATTACCCCACCGGCAATACCCAGTGACGTTTCAGTGAGATGCATCACCTCCAGCACCCGACTACCAAAGAATAGAAAGAACAGTAGGATCGCAAATGCGAGGAAAACCTCTCGGATAATGATGCGCCGGCGCTTGGCTGCATCAACTTGCTTCAAAAGACCGATAAACAAAGGGATATTGCCCAATGGATCCGTCACCAAAATCAACAAGACCGTGGCTGAAATAAATGATGAGGTTTCCATCGCAAGGATTCCGCCAAGAAGAAGTTACATAGTAGTTGGCTTGCTATTGCCCCCACACAATCGGCATAGGGGCGACCAGATGTTCTGGCCGACCCCTGCCACACCACCCGGCATGCGGGTCCGCACCGGGCGGTTGGAGCAGTTGAGGTCAATCTGCCTCCAATTGAAGCACATCGCCCGGTTTCGCTGATCCAGACTCGCCACCACTATTTGTCTCGCTGCCAGGCCGGTTAAGGCTTCTCCTCTTCCAAGCGCATTTGGCGAGCTTCGCTCTCGCGAACATCTGAGACGCCAC
>NZ_PDZH01000356.1 GCF_002735695.1 Chitinimonas sp. BJB300 | reverse complement strand
GCTAACCGCAAGAAGCCCAACCCGAAGAATCGCGTCGAGGAAGCCACCGAAGCAGCGGTCATTGCCTACGCCACCGAACAGCCCGCGCATGGGCAGGTTCGTGCCAGCAATGAATTGCGCCAGCGCGGTGTATTCGTCTCCCCATCCGGTGTGCGATCCATCTGGTTGCGCCATGGACTGGCTTCATTCAAGCAGCGTCTCAGCGCGCTGACGCGGCTCGTGGCGGAAACTGCCATCATCCTGACTGAGGCGCAGGTCACTGCGCTGGAACGCAAACAGGACGATGACCTGGCCCACGGTGAGATTGAAACGGCCCACCCGGGCTATCTGGGATCGCAAGATACCTTCTACGTTGGCACGATCAAAGGGGTGGGTCGCATCTATCAGCAGACCTTTGTCGACACCTACAGCAAGGTGGCGTTCGCCAAGCTCTACACGACCAAAACACCCATCACGGGTGCCGATCTGCTGAACGATCAGGTGTTACCGTTCTTTGCTCAGCATGGCATGGGGGTGCTGCGCATTCTCACTGACCGTGGTACCGAGTACTGCGGTAGGCCGGAGTCACATGACTACCAGCTCTACCTGGCGCTGAACGACATCGAGCACACGAAGACCAAGGCGAATCA
>NZ_PDZH01000355.1 GCF_002735695.1 Chitinimonas sp. BJB300 | reverse complement strand
GCCAAGCTCGCAAATGGGTGTTCAACACGAGCACGGATCTTGGCAATCCGTCGATTGCGACGTTTCTGGCATTCGGACAAAGGCTTGTCCGCTCTGCCTTTACGCTGGTTGTGCATGCGCCAGCCTTGTCCGATGAGCCGGGCTTCACGCTCCCCATCTACATAGCCGCGATCAGTCCACACGTCACGGCTGGTATTACCCTGGTCGAGTACGCGCTCAAAGTGCAGGGTGTCGTGCTCGCTGGCAGTGCTGACCACCCTCTTCCGAATCAACTTGTAACGCTTATCAACGCTGGTGGAGACCTTGTAGCCAAAGTAAGACTTGCCGTGCTTTTTGGTCCATCGGGCATCCAGGTCTTTCTGCCGGCGCTTCGCCGGCGACCAGTCAGCAGGCATGGCGCGTTCTTGAATCATGGCTTTCTCTTCCCGGTTCACCGACTGCTTCGGGACGTGCACGATGCTGGCATCCACCATCTGACCACCGCGTGCAATATAGCCATGTTTGGCTAACTCCCGATTGGCCGCTTCAAAGATGCTGTCACTCGCACCTGCGGCAATGAGCCGCTCCTTGAAGGTCCAAATGGTGGTACGGTCTGGAATCTGGCTGCTACTGCGTAGACCGACAAAGCGCTGGAAACTCAG
>NZ_PDZH01000354.1 GCF_002735695.1 Chitinimonas sp. BJB300 | reverse complement strand
GTCGGAAATCGGCGAACCCGCCATTTTCCGTCTGGCTGAGGCTTTGGATAGCTACATTCCTACGCCGGAGCGTGCTATAGACGGTGCTTTCCTGATGCCGGTTGAGGATGTGTTCTCGATCTCTGGTCGTGGCACGGTAGTGACTGGTCGTGTTGAGCGTGGCATCGTCAAGGTTGGTGAAGAAATCGAAATCGTTGGTATCGTGCCAACGGTTAAGACCACTTGTACCGGCGTGGAAATGTTCCGCAAGCTGTTGGATCAAGGTCAGGCTGGCGACAACATCGGTGCCTTGCTGCGTGGTACCAAGCGCGAGGATGTTCAGCGTGGTCAGGTTCTGTCCAAGCCGGGCTCGATCAAGCCGCACACCAAGTTCGAAGGCAGTGTGTATGTGTTGTCCAAGGATGAAGGTGGTCGTCATACCCCATTCTTCAATGGCTATCGTCCTCAGTTCTACTTCCGTACAACTGACGTGACTGGTGCTGTTGAATTGCCGGCAGGTACCGAAATGGTGATGCCAGGTGACAACGTGGAAGTGGTGGTTGCGTTGATTGCACCGATCGCCATGGAGCAGGGTCTGCGTTTTGCTATCCGTGAAGGTGGCCGTACTGTCGGTGCTGGCGTTGTTGCCAAGATCATCGAGTAATTAGTTTG
>NZ_PDZH01000353.1 GCF_002735695.1 Chitinimonas sp. BJB300 | reverse complement strand
TGCCTGAGCATCAAGACGCAGAAGAACCCATTCGCACTTTGCCGCAAGTTACTGATCAACGCCTCCCGCGCGGCTTATGATCAGTTACAGCTGCTTCTCGCAGCTACTGCGTAACATCAGTTAATAAAAACGTAACGATTGGCGGTTCTACAGAATTGGCTGCATGCACAAACGTACTCAACAACAAAGAAATACAAACAAATAAAGAATAAAGCTTCATGGGGCTGCATTGACCTTTGACATGTCAGAACCAAGGATCAAGAAATATGAAATTATCGTCGGATTTAAAAGCGAGTCGGAGCCCAAGCTAATCCCAGACACCAAGTCGCGGTGAAATAGCCGCAACCACAGCTGCGCTAGTGGAACCCTACGACACAGGAAAATTACCGTGCTTGAGCAACAATCAGCATGTGCTGAATAGCGACGATAGATTACAGGAAAAGAGATTGTCTGAATTGCTCCGCATAGCTTGACAAGGCCTCTACCCCTTCCAGCTCATGTGGGATGCTCCCAAAAACAGAACAATTCAGAAATCGGCATAGGGGCGACCAGATGTTCTGGCCGACCCCTGCCACACCACCCGGCATGCGGGTCCGCACCGGGCGGTTGGAGCAGTTGAGGTCAATCTGCCTCCAATTGAAGCACATCGCCCGGTTTC
>NZ_PDZH01000352.1 GCF_002735695.1 Chitinimonas sp. BJB300 | reverse complement strand
TGACTGCCATGTACTGCTGCGGTGTCATCGTCCCCGCGAAATCACGGTTATAGATACCCACCATGATGGTTTGGTCATCGAGCTGGGCAAGCTGGGGATTTTGGGTGCGGATTTGTTCGAGGGTGCGGGGCTGAGCCATGAGCGGGAAACCGGTGACAATCAAGGCTCGGATTGTCTGGCGCGTTCCCGGTAAAAATGCTGCTAGCTAGTCGTTTACGAGTAAATGGTTTCCCGTATTGCAGTTAAGCAAAAACTGAAAGCATCAACAAAGCATGCTGCTCACTTGCCAATCTATTCCTTTTGTATTGCCCACCAAACGCCTGTCACAACAGGCTTTAGCCGCAAACTACTGCCCGTCGCTCCCTCCCGAGCAAGGCAGCCTGCAGTCAACACGCATTCCACAAAGCCCATCTCAATATTGCTTTGGCATATTGACACCCGCCCTTAGGGCTAGCTAGGCTGCACGCCGCACGATGATTAGCGGACGTTAATGTTCATCACCAATGAATTTTAGTTAATGCTAATAGTCACACCGAACGCCCAAAGGCGCGGGGACCATCTCCCTTCCTGAAGTTAGTCATTCTCTCGCGGGCAAGCGCCCATCCAAGAAACAAGGAATGTCTTCAATGAACTTTAAATCAAAGGCCGTGACGCGCGCAGTGGCTATTGCGC
>NZ_PDZH01000351.1 GCF_002735695.1 Chitinimonas sp. BJB300 | reverse complement strand
AATAATTGGTATTGGCACTTTAGCTTGCTGTATTAAACGAAAAATATACTGCGTATAAGGGCTTAAGCTGAGACATAAATCGCAATAGTTACTTTGCTTTACCACTGTACCGTTTAACCAGCTTATGCTTTAACAATTCCGATTCATGCACCCGTAATACGAGGTCTGCATGTTCCTTGAGTCGGGAAGAAAAACTACGGCTTTTTTCATCCTCTGGAGTGCCGTTAATAAATTCAACGGAAATGACATGCTTGCCCTTGGCTTTGGCATGGGCAATGGAGGGAATGGCATCCGCATCGCCTGAAATAAGTACCGCTACATCGTAATTGTCCTGCAAGGCGACTAAATCCACCGCAATGGAAGTATCGAGCCCTTTTTCCTCTACATACTTCCTCAGGAAATTAACTTTCCAATGGCCGCATTCAATGATGTCGATTAAATCGGTAGAGCCGCGCACCGCTTGATAAAACCCTTTCATTTTTTCCAATGAATCAACTTTGGCGTTGTACCAACTCTGAAAATTGGCAAAAAAAGCCTCCCACGCCAACGTTTCTTAGTCCTTGCCCTGGGTATTTTTTTGCTTGGCATATTGCCGCCAGTATTCTTTGGTATCCCGATCTTTTAAATAGGCGCTCTTTAAGGCAGCCTGGGCCTGAAATTGGGATAAATCCCAATTATCGAT
>NZ_PDZH01000350.1 GCF_002735695.1 Chitinimonas sp. BJB300 | reverse complement strand
CTTGGGTGAGTTGCGTGTAGGTCATCGGTCTTCAATTTCCTGGCGGGAAAAGGGGAGCGCATCCTACCGCCGCTCACCGCTCTCTCCCGCTGGTATTGAATCCGTCAGGTTCGTTTTTAAATCCGCCTCCGCCCTATGAAGGAAGTATATTCGAAAACGCAGCCGACGAACTAGCTAAAGCCTATTTGGGTGGTAGCGCTGATCTTTTTATGGAAGATGACCCGAAGTATTTGAAGTTTCTCGAAACAAAAACAAATGCCAGTAAGGGCAGTCTTCATAAACACCATCGCGGCTTGCTGTAAGCGCGTTGAAGCCCGCTTCTGCATGTTGGTTCTGCTTCTGGGCGCCTCGAATAACCCGGCTTTTTGACATTACAGCGGCGTAAGTCGACCTTGAGGTGCCTTCAGACAGCCCGTTCCGGAACTTGTCACTCTTCTTGCATCCCTTTTCCGCCCAAATTGGCCATTTCCAGCCAATCCAGACGGATTCCTGGCATCAGAAGGCCACCACGCCAGCGACCTTCAGATAGCACAAGCGTCGCAAGTTGTACCCCGCAATCTTCCAGTGCAGGTTCAACGTGGCGCGTGCCAACCCAATGCAGCGGAGGGCTTTGCCACCCATCTGTGCCAAGCTCGCAAATGGGTGTTCAACACGAGCACGGATCTTGGCAATCCGTCGATTGCGACGTTTCTGGCATTCGGACA
>NZ_PDZH01000349.1 GCF_002735695.1 Chitinimonas sp. BJB300 | reverse complement strand
CTACCATCGCCGACAAGCCCGTTGCTGTCGCCGCACCAAACGTGCTCAGCAAATAGTCGGTGTACAAATCGAGTTCTTTGTTCTTCATGGCGACAGGTTATCGTATGCACTGCGTAACATCAGTTACCTAAGCAAAGTTACGTAGCAGCAGGTCGTACATGTCTGCCCCAGCAGTGTACCCGTGAGAATCCATATCGGACGCAAGATGGGATCACGGTCTATTGGGATCTAGAAAAGGGTAGTACAGGCACGGGCAGTGGGAATCTGGGTACCTTTGATATGCTTCTCAACTACCCGCATGGCACTCAGCTTCAATCAGGCGGCCGAGCTTACACCTTGATGGTGTCGAAGAACGGGTCGCCTGTTGACGGCTATGTCATTGCAGGTAGATCGTGCATCCCTGGGCAATGTACGCGTGATAACCCATCTTCCCTGGGTGAAGGTTATATCGCTTATTGGATAGCGCAATAAGAAGTAGACACCAAGGCTTGACCTGACAGCCCCCTACAATTCGGGATATTGAGCCAAGTTAATTTCTCGACACAATATAAGTTTGCTTGTATTTGCAAATGCCGGAGATTAGTAAATACCCGGAGGCCAGCATCTATCGCCGTCGCTGGACAGTGACCAAGCTGATTGACTCCTTATTATCGGAGTTCAGTCATGCTTGCAGTCCCCCAGCGCGCTTTCGTTGCCAACCAGCCCGTCG
>NZ_PDZH01000348.1 GCF_002735695.1 Chitinimonas sp. BJB300 | reverse complement strand
GCGCCATTCAAGGCGGACGCAGTTGAAAAAACAGCAGCGTCAGAGATCCCCCAATCTGAAGCAAAGCCCGAGGCATCGGCAAGCCCTGTTGTTCAGGAAGCGTCTGCCGAGTTGTCCCCTGTGCCGACCACGCCAGCAGTACAGGAAAAGAAGGCGAATAAGCCAAAACCATCCGTATCAGCCAAACAAGCAGTACCGACGCAACCTACCGTCGATGACCTTCAGGCAAACACGCCGACTAAAAAGCCCGCCCAAGTTGAGGCAAGGAAGACCAGCCGCAAAGTAGCTGAATCTAAAGTACAAAAATCAGAGAGCGGACCGCTTCTATTCTCGCGTGCTGAAGTAACGGAGCAGGGCACTAAAGGCAGCGATGCAGCCCGTCTGCGCAAGCAATTCGCCCCTTTGATTGCTAGGTGGCGGAATGCCCCGCAGATCACCATTGTCCAGTCGGTCACAGACCTACCGGTGCGCTATCTCGATAAGCTGCGCTCACAAAATGCCGAGGGCGATGTCGAAGGCTTCTTTGACCAGAAAGCCAATGCGGTTTATTTGGTGGCAGATCGCTTGGCCGATACCCCGCGTGCCCTGCATGTTTTGGTGCATGAAGTCCTGGGCCATGCGGGCTTGCGTGGCTTGTTTGGCAAACAATTGAACCCCTTACTCGCCAGTCTCTACCGTGAACACGCCAATGTGCGTGAAGCAGCCGACG
>NZ_PDZH01000034.1 GCF_002735695.1 Chitinimonas sp. BJB300 | reverse complement strand
CATTTGCAAGCCACAAGCGCGGGCAAAAGCTGCATCAACCCATTGATTTAACCATTGTGCTGGTCTCACCAAAACCGATATCGGCATCATGGCGAATTCCTAAATACATCTAACCGAACAGTATTGGGTTCAACCCCCCGTGATGTCAGTGAGCCATTTCTCGTTTGGGGCGGTTCACCACCCGAAATGCATAGCTGTGTTTCCTGAATTTGATGTCATGGAAAAGAGCTGAGTTTGTCGAACTAACAACAATAAGGAATTACTAATGTATATCTTGCCTAGCATCAAATGCATTGGTGAAATTGAACTGATTAATGCGATGTAAGTAAGGAAATCGAACATGCAGCACTTCATCATCGCTGACTTTGCCTGGATAACTGGGAAAGGTACCCAAAGCGCATGGCGAATTCTTAATATGCAAGCGATCCGAGCGGTTAGCAACGATACGAGCGTTAATCCATGCCGCTATTAGATCGCTCTGAAATCGCCCAGGCCAATGTTGGGGAATCGGTTTACAGCACCGTAAGTGCATTGAGTGCTATGCAGAGCCGTGATCAAGGCCTAGGCCGTTCCAGCCAGAATCAACCAGCATTTAGCCAATTGAAAGACAAAGGCCACAGCAAGGATAGCAACATGAAGGAACTCAACAATTGCGTATTCCGGCGATCGTGACCGCTGATTCCGGTCGATCGTGACCGGTGTCGCATCGTGCGATGTTGCGCATCTACATTGTAGGGGTGTCGGTCACGATGGGTCTGGATGGACCTCCTTCTGGCTTGATTTTGGCTTCTGCCGAAGAGACTCGCCCGTCAGGGTGAAACGGTGATTCTTTTGCATCACGCGGTCCAGAATGGCATCCGCAATCGTGGCGTCGCCCACCCAGGCATGCCAATGCTCAATCGGTAACTGACTGGTAATGATGGTGGCTTTGTTGGCAGCCCTGTCATCAATAATCTCCAGCAAGTCCGCACGCGTTTGGGGATCAATACCAGCCATGCCCCAGTCATCAAGCAGCAACACATCCGTCCTTGCCAGCTGCACCAGCCACTTGCTAAACGTCCCATTGCCATGACGGATGCGCAGTTCCCCACCCAGTCGGGGGACCCGTTGGTAATACGCAGAGTACCCCCGCCGACAGGCGTACTGGGCCAGCGCACAGGCCAGCCAGGACTTCCCCGCCCCCGTGGGGCCGGTGATCAACACATTGTGCCCACTGTCAATCCAGTCACCCAAAGCCAGACTCATCACCGCCTTGCGATCCACACCGCGCCCGACACGGGTATCCCAATCCTCAATGCTGGCCTGGTTGTACTTCAGCTTGGCATCTTTAAGTAGTCGGGTCTGGCGTTTGTCATTGCGCCAGTGGACTTCACGGTCCACCAGCAGCGCCAAGCGTTCTTCAAAGCTGATGGCCGTCATGCCAGCCTGGCTGAGTTGCTCTTCCAATCCCAAGGCCATGCCAGCCAGGCGCAGACCGCGCAGTTGTTCAATCGTCGTATTCATCATCATGGGGGTGCCTGTTGTCGCTGTGGTTGCTGTTGTCATTGGTAATAACCGGGGCCGCGTACATGCGCGTGCTGCGGACTGGTCCACTCAGGCTGGGTGGGTTGCACCTGGTCCCGCCCATTGACCAGAATGTCGCGTACATGGGTGCTGTTGGTCGTGCCCAGCTCCAGTGCCACCACACAGGCGGCCTCCAGCCGTGGCCTGGTAAAACGCTTGGCCAATGCCAACAAACCCAGACAGGCCCGGTAGCCGTGTTCAGGGTGTTTGCGGGTTTCCAGTAGACGCGTCACCAACGCACCGGTGGCCGCGCCAATGCTATTGCCCCAGTGGATCAGCCGCTCTGGCGTCCACTCCATATGCGCACGATGCGCCGCAGACAGGTGTTCGGGCACGGTGGTGAAGCCCCCCTTGTGCGCACAGCGCAGGTGGGACGCTACACGCTGCCCTCGGTGCAGCACCTCTACCGCGCGTGCCGTGACACGGGCCTCGAGGACTTGCCCGACCAGCGACTGCGGCACGCTGTAGCGATGCCCCTCAAACTCGATGTGCTGGTCAATATGCACCCGCACGGTCTTGTAAACCGCCAACTCCCAGGTATGGACCGGCAAAGGTTGCAATGCGGGTGCGTCCAATTGGGCAAACGCACTGGCGCGGCTGCCCGGCAGCTTCTGAAACGCTTTGGCATTGAGTTGTGCCAAGAGTGGGGCAATGGCTTCGTTGACGTCATCGACCGTTGCAAACTTCTGGTGGCGCAGTCGCATCAGAATCCAGCGTTCCACCACCTGCACGGCGGATTCAACCTTGCCTTTGTCCTGCGGGTGGTACGGGCGTGCTGGCAGGAATGAGGTGCCGTAGTGCCGTGCAAAGTCGTGCACCGTTTCATTGGCACGGGGTTCATACCGGTCTGCATTGGCGATCAACGCCTTGGGGTTGTCGGGCACGATGAGCTGAGGCACACCGCCAATGAATCGCAATGCCTGGGCGGTGGCACCCAGCCAATCGGCCATGGTTTCGCGCGGTGTGGCACAGGCATAGGTGTAACTTGATGCGCCCAATGCGGCGACAAAGATGTGGGCGCGACTGCCGTCTGTCAACGCGATCGTGGGGCCCGCGTAATCGATGAACAATTTCTCACCGGCGCGGTGGATCTGGCGCATGGAGCGTTTGAGGGTCTTGGCGTAGCGGCGGTAATTCTCGCAGAACTGAGAGTAACGGTGGATGGCCTGATCCGGGTGCTGGGCACCATGTTCCTCCCACAGCAGCATCAACGTCATGCCTTTGCGGCGCAACGCTTGGTGGATGCAGCCATAGTCGGGTTGCACGAAACTGCTGGCTCGCTGGGGAGTGCCCAGCAGTCGGTTGTGTAGTGCCGTGTCGTCCAGGGTCTGGATTTGCGTCCAGTCGAGACCGGCGGTGTTCGCCAGGGTGATGTACTTGGTGACAACGCCTTTGGAGATGTGCAGGGCGGCGGCAGTTCGCTCATGGGAGAGCCGGGCTTCAAGTTTGAGACGTAGGACGTCGCGAATCTTGCGCATATTGATCCTTCGGGTATCGGGCATGCCTACTTCCAGCAAAGCTGGCGAGGCTACCCCGAGGGTTAGGGAAATATGCGCAACATCACACGCTGCAGGCGCCGATTCCGGTCTCGTGACCGACCGTTCCGACGTCGTGACCGGTCATTCCGGTCAACCCTGTAAATCGGTCACGGTCGTCCGGAATCAGTGTTCACGATTAACCGGAATCGTCGGTCACGATCCGCCGGAATGACCGGTCACGGTCATCCGGAATACCCAACAATCTTTCAATTGCACAATTACACGCGCTTAGCGTAACCACCGTGCCACCTGTGTCGAATACCAATCCTGTAATATCGGCACAAGTTCAGGCGGTCCTGTATGACAGCCATTATGCCTTTGCGGCGATTGCAGCCAACGCAATACTGGCGAGCCGATCCGCACTGAGCGGATTGGAATCAAAACGATTTCCTTGTGATTATGAAACCGCTCATAGCGATCTACGATCTGGAATTTAAGTCGCTTGGCCAAAGGGTCCGAAACCAGTTCTTCATCCTTGTTATCGTGGATGACATGCACCTATACGTAGGGCCCGCACTATGGCAATGCTGGGCAGAGAAACCCATCGTTGCGCCCGATCAAGCCTTTCGATAATCCCCGTTGTTTCTGCTCTCCGGCCCGCCTCTTTTCGACGTGTAGCTCACGTCACCAGACCAGCAAGGGTCCGCTTCGCCACTCCCTCACCCTTTCGATGCTCGCCTTCGGCTGCGCGCCGCATGCGGCTTCCTTTCGTGCCCTTGCTGCCCTGGCGCCGCTTGCTTGACACACGTCGAGGCGGCGCCAAAGCGCAGATTCAACTTAACGAAAAGGAAGGCTTAAATGATGAACCCAACAAACACCCAGCCCACCATTGCCACCGACACCGGGGGGGTTTCCCCCACCCCCCCAGAGACTCGCCATCTAGCAGACGGTCTACAACAAGCACCAAATAGAACTCGCTTTGATGGCCAAGCGAAAATCCGGGAAACTAAGTGCTACCGCGTCGAGGTGTACGGTGGCGAGTATTTGGATGTTGAGCCAAGCATGGCGGTCTTTAAAATCACTGCGTCATGTGCACGGGAAATAGTCAGGTTGGCCGAATTGGTAAAGGCCAACGACATCTACATGGTCGAACGCTTCGATTATCGAGTTGAATATTTTCAGCATGACCCACAGTGCTACCCGGAAGAAGCTATAGCAGCAGGTGACGAAAATTCAGTGAGAACGGATTGCAATGTGCTTGTCGTAACCAAAGATGACTTCTTCTTCCGCGCTTACGGGAAACTACTGATGTCGCAATTGAGTGCGAAAACCAGTCTGTCACTGAACTTGCGGCACATTTTGGTATCCCTTTCGGATTGGCCCCCGACCTCGTTGTGTTGAAACCGCCAGTGCAATGCATCGCTGACCCCGAGGGTGCACGACTGTTCTTTGAGGAGTTGACTGCCTCAGTAGAGTCATTACGGGGCATTGCCGATCATTACGGCGTTAATACACTGTCGGACATTTTGTACTTGCAACAGGCAATCCTGAAAGGCGAAACCATCGAGGTCTGGCCAGGTGAAACCGAAGTTGGAGAGGTGGTTGGTGCGCTACCTTCGGCAGATCGTTGGCTTAAGTACACTGAACTCGGTGGGCTCTTGAAAGCAGCGACAGTGCGCGTTGATTCAAGCGCTGTTACTTCGGATATGACCAGCAAGTAATTAACCGCAGCCTGCACGATCCTTGATCGGCAGGCTTTTCTCTTCCGGCTACCCAGGGTAATCCCACCATTTGCAAGGTGAGACTGTCAGATCAAGTCTGAACTTCTACAATTCAAAGAAAACAGAATACGGCCAATGCGCGTCGGCCATTGTCCGATCGTTTCGCACTACCGTCTTCGGTTGCTAGGCAACTGCCCGCATCACCCTGTCCATCTTCGTATACCGCCATCCTGGCGGGGTTTAGCGGCCCAGCTTCGCTGACCAACCAAATAGCGGTCCACAATTCACCCCGTAGTTGGGCAATTCGCCCTTCCCGGTCGAATCGCGAGCAGTCGCTGTGGCGCGGCGACCATCGCCTGGCGGGGCTGGTGGCCCCGCCCTGTGTCAATGCTGGGCTGGGAAACCTTTCTTTGCGCTCTATCACGCCTTTCGTTCATCCCCCGTTTTTCCTGCTCTCCGGGCCGCCTCTTTTCGACGTGTAGCTCACGCCACCAAGGCAGCAAGGATTCGCTTTGCCACGCCCTCACCCGTTCGGTGCTCGCCTTCGGCTGCGCGCCGCATGCGGCTTCCTTTCGTGCCCTTGCTGCCTTGGCAGCGCTCGCTTTGCACACGTCGAGGCGGCTCCAAAGAGCAGAAACAACTTAACGAAAAGGAAGGCACCCACTATGAACGCAAAGAACACCCAGCCCAGCATTGACACCAACAACGCGGGCGTTCCCCCCGCACCCCCCGAGGCTCACCATCGAGCAGGGTGGGTGGAAATCCCCAAATCTGAACTGAAAAAGCACTATCTATCAGGACGGGTTTATATCTCCTTCGCGGCATTGAAAGCTTTGTCGCTCGCAGGCTTCAGCCTGTCTGACCTGCTAGACCGTCTGAGTGGCTGGTCTGACCCCGTGTTGGTTGGGCAGACCATCATATTGATGGAGGGCATCCAGGCCTACTTCGGCTGTGATGCACACCGCTTGGACGACGGCGAATTTTATATGGATATCGACGTTATATCCGACGTATCGCTGCCCTTCTGTCCCCGCATATCCCTGTTCCCGCTTGGTCAAGTGTTGGCTACACCTGCTGCGCTCGATCTGTTGGCCGAACACGGTCTTAACGCTACGGATTTCATCGAGCGCCACCGCTTGGGCGACTGGTCAGAATTACCCGCTGAAGACGCCCAGATGAACGTCGACAGCATAAAACTTGGTGGCCGAATTTTCAGTGCCTACTACCTGACCGATGACCACCGCCGAAGTGCACCCCGAGTGTGGGTGATCACCGAAGCGGACCGCAGCGTTACCACGTTGTTCTTACCTGAAGAGTACTAACCCAGGCCATTCACGCCCGGCCAGACCCTTGGCCGGGCACCGATGAACCACCGAATGGGCAAACAACATGGGTAAGCGCAACAGAGTAACCGGCAGTGAGCACAAACAAGCCTTTGCCAATCTGGTGAAGCAGAACGCACAGAAGCACAACATGCATGACGTGTTCAGTGATTTTTGCGAAATGTCCGCGATCAGCATCAGCAATGCCGTAGACCGGACGCGGCGCGATGAGCGAGAAGCCCGCTATCTCGACATTGCAAAGCGTTACAACACCGACGAATTGAACCGTTTTCCAGAGATGTTGGCGCATGTCGTCTTGGAACTGGAAACCGGATTCAGTGATGTGCTGGGTTCCTTGTTCATGCAATTGGGGTTGGGAGACAGTTGGAAAGGCCAGTTTTTTACCCCCTACGAAATATCGTACCTCATGGCAATGATGACCTATGGGGATGTGGCTGAACAGATCAAGCAACAAGGGTTTGTACGGTTATACGAACCGTGTGTAGGCGCGGGTGGCATGGTCATCGCCACTGCCGATGTACTACAGAAACATGGCATCAACTACCAACAGCAGCTTCACGTTACCGCTACGGACCTGGATAAGCGGGCTTGTCACATGGCCTACATCCAGCTCGCGTTGCTCCATGTGCCGGCCATCGTCACTCACGGCAATGCCCTTTGTCCTGAAGCTCAAACCTACAGCCATTGGTTTACCCCTGCCCATGTACTGGGTAAATGGGAAGAAAAGCTAAAAATCCGCTGGTTTGTCGACGCGTTCACCGATCTCTGTTCGCAACCGTCATCCGTCGAACCCCATACGACCGTGACCCCGACTGAATGCCGATCGGCAATCGATGTCATCAAGACCGATTCACAAGCTGCGCAATTGAGCTTGTTCGAAGACCCATTAGATAGCAACCAATGAATTTGCAGTCTCCCGCTGCGCGGCAAGCGCGCCAGACAGCGGGAGATTGATGGATACCCTTACTTCTTGGAGAAAATGATGAATGCACCCCTGAATCCCATTGTTGCCGCCATGCTTGCAGGCAAAGACCCGATCACTGCGCTCATCGGCGAGCGCCGTAGCGTGCCGGTAAGTGCGCTGGAAATCTCTCGCTACAATGTCCGCACGAAAGAAACCGATCTCAGCGAATTAGTGGCGTTGATCTACTCGGTTGGCGCAGTACTGAATACCTTGGTTGTCGTTGTGCATCGGGATAAGAAAGGCAAGGCGACGGGCAAGTATGGCGTCGTGGCAGGTGGTCGCCGTATGCGTGCCTGTCAATGGCTGGTCAGCATGGGAAAAATGCCCGCTGATTTTGAAGTGCCGGTGCTGATCGTGGACGAAGCGCAGGCGGAGCAATTGTCGCTTGCAGAAAACCACGGTCGCATGGCAATGCACCCTGTAGAGCAGTTCAAGGCGTTTGCCAGCCAAATAAATGCCGGCAAAAGCATTGAAACCGTGGCTGCAAATTATGGGGTGACGCCAAAAGTGGTGGAGCGTCGACTTGAATTAGCCAAGGTCTCGCCCCGTCTGGTCGCAATGTGTGAACGCGATGAAATCGACCTTGAAATTCTGATGGCGTTTACCTTGACCGACGACCATGTCGTCCAGGAAGGCATTTGGGACAGCACCCAAAATTGGAACCGTACTGCGGCCTCCATCCGCCAACGGATCACGGCCGGCGAGGTAACGAATCAAAGCCGATATGGCCGTTTCGTCAATCCCGAAGAGTATGTGGCGGGAGGTGGCAGTATCCGCGAAGACCTGTTTTCCGATGTTGTGTATTACAAAGACGCGGCTTTGCTGGAAGCCCTAGCAAATCGGAAATTGACCCAAATCGCCGAAAAGATAAAGGAGGAAGGGTGGGCGTGGGTTGAAGCAGTGCCCGACTTGAACTATCGCAGCATGCAAAGTTATCGCACTGCACCTAGTCGATATCGTGAGGCATCCTCGGATGAACAGGCCGAAATCGATGCGCAGTCTGACGTTGCTTCAGCACTTCGCCAGCGTATCGATGAACTTGATGCCGAATTGGAGGATTGCGAGGATGACTTTGACGAAGGCGAAGTGATGGCCAAAAGAGAGGCATTGGATGACCAAGGGGGTTGGTATGCGCAACTGGAACAGGCAGAACAACGGCTTTCCGACTTGCAGGCAAAGCTAGAGATCGAGCACGACAAAGCACAGTTGGGTGTTGTGATCGGACTTGATTATTCAGGGAACCTTGAAGTGCGCCGTGACCAGCTACGCGAAGGTGAGCGAATCGATGATGATGGGGTCAAGATCGCCCGAACGGAGCCCGATCAAGTAAGTGAAAATGACTCGACCGGAGAAGCCACGGTAAAAACTAAGGCCGTACACAACAAGCAGCTGACCCTTTCGCTGACTGCCCATCGTACAGCAGCCCTGCAAGCATCACTGACTAAACGGCCTGAAGTGGCGTTGGTCGCCGTTGTGCATCAATTTGTGGCGCGCCGGTTTTATCCTCACTTCGAAGCGGGACCATTCCACGTCGGTTTGACCGTTCCCTATCTCAAGGCACAGGCAGCGGATATCGAAGACAGTCTGGCGTTTGCCTTCCTCAATGCGGAAGAAGCAAAGTGGCGTGAAATGCTGCCGCCGGAGGTGGAAGATCTGTTTGCTTGGCTGGCGATACAACCGCAATCTGACCTGGTTGAACTGCTGGCATTTGCAACGAGTGGGGCATTGAATGCAGTGCAGGATCGCGAAATTCGTTTGCCGCTCGCCGATGCCATTGCCGATGCAACATCGTGCGACATGGCCGAATGGTGGCAAGTCACCGGGAGCAATTATCTGAGCAAGGTTTCACGTGAACGCATTCTCAGCGTCATCGCCGAGGTCGTGCCGGCCTCCCTGCCCCGCCTTAGTGCAATTGGCAAAAAATCCGATCTGGTCAAAGCTGCCGAGGTGGAACTGGCCGGTAAAAACTGGCTGCCTGAAATGCTGAAGCAGCCAATCTGATAGCCGAGGCCCGCTTGTTCTAGCGGGCCATCGATCTCTACCCATTGAAATTTCAAGGCGAGCCCTGCCCTGCCTGGGGACTGTGTGCGCCAAAGGAACGCCATGTTGCTTGAGAAAAGCGGAGTACTGGCCGACACTGGCTTCGAGCCAATGACGACCAGCGGGAGACGGCAGCAGACGCTGTTGTCGGCAGCACAAATACAGACGTTGCAGGCCGCGTTGAGTGGACGAAAACTGGCGCTGTGTTTCGGTGCGGGTGTGGACTCGACTGCGATGATGGTCGCGCTTCATGTTGCCGGTTTACGTCCAGACATCGTTAGCTTTGCGAATACCCTTGGCGAGAAGCCAAGTACGATGGACCATCTGGGGCGGATGGACGAGGTGCTGGCCAGTTGGGGTTGGCCAGCCATTGCGGTGTGTACCAAACGTACCTTGGCCAGCACTGGCTATCACTCGCTGTTCGATAACTGCTGGAAAAATGAAACCTTGCCCAGCCTTGCGTTCGGTAGCGGGGGATGCTCCATAAAGTGGAAGCAAGACCCACAAGACTATTTCATCTTGGGCGCGAAACGTGGGCCCAATGCCTGCCCGCCGCATCCCGTTTGGTTGGCTGCACAGGCATGTGGTGAGCGAATCGTCAAACTGATTGGCTACGATGCGGGACCCGCTGACCTGCGCCGTATTAAAAAAGCGCCCAGGGCAGATGCGCATTTCGATTACGCCTATCCCTTGCAGTTGCTGGGCTGGACGCGCAGCGATTGTATTGCCGCCATCGAGGCAGTACTTGGCCCAGACTATGTGCCGATCAAATCGGCATACTTTTTCTGCCCGGCCAGCCGTCCCTGGGAGTTATTTTGGTTGGCAGCCTATCACCCCGATTTGTTGGAACAGTCGCTTCAGCTTGAGCGACGCGCGCTGACCGGGCGGCATTCTCGCTTTGATGCAGCGGAATGGGGCGCAAGTTGGGAGGAAATAGTTCGCACGGCTGATCGTTTCCCCAGCTCGGCGACCAGTGTCGGGCTTGGCCGCAGTTTCGCGTGGAACCAATGGGCGCGAATCCAAGGGGTGGTGGATGATGCATACCGCGTCCGACGTGCCGATGCGCCGCGCTTCATCGCCATGGCAGCACAGTTGCGTCAGGCTGACAACGCGCTGGATGCGCGAACCACGTTCAGACTGATGCGGTGAGTATTTTTCCCCTCCCGCTTTCCAACTGAACATCCACCCCTGCCCGGCATTGGGCCGGTCATGGGTGGGCCCTCCCCTACCCCTTTCCAAGTCTTTAGCGCTGACGCGCGCTTGCGCCTACGGCGCCTTTTACTACCTTCTGCTGCGGAAGATAATGTGCTGTTCTGAGTAGTGAGGCGCTGCTGTTGTAAACCCAGTTTCCCTTGGGAAAATAGCAACTCAGGCAGGGGTATCTCTGGCTCTGGGTTGATCCCTAGGCTTCACCCCAACACAACTCGACCGCCTAGGACAGTTGCTCAAAGTTTTCCCCCAGGGCGATACGATCTGCGATGACGCGGTTGGCATTGATTTTGATCAATTCCCCTTCGACTCGCCCCACCGTGATGGCCTGTTGCGCAATGGCTTCCCCGCATCGATGTGTCAGGTATTCAATTGGAAAAACCTCAATGGACGAGACGTCAGTGATTGTCATGCAGGCTGCCACCTGACCGTTGTCGACCTGAATGGGTTCTTCCAACACGGCGTAGTTTGCATTGATCTGCCGGGTGTTCATCACGTGTTGAATCGTGATCACCGCCTCTTTATAGGCTGGCGTGATTTTTCCCTGCGCATTCATTTCGCGGAGTAGCTTACGAATTGCATTTATGAGCCGCGGTTCGTTTTCATAGGCAGCCATGGCGGAGAACAAGGGAACAGCGGTTTTCATCGGAGATTCCTTTCATTTAGCTAGGTAAGCCGTCCCCCTTGGCACTCAATGGCGCAGAAAATTAATCTGTGAAAGAAGTGTTGGGGCGTTTGGGTGAAGTTGAGCAATCCATTCTATCGGCTGCGTGTTGATATTACACCACAGTGGTCGATGTTTTGAAACCATGGTTGTTATCACGGCCTTTAGACTTGCTTAGATGGAGCTACCGACACTCGCAGAACGTTTAATTGACGCTCTCAAGAAAAAAAATATGGGCCAATCGCAATTGGCTCGAATGGTTGGACTGACGCCACAAGCAGTGAATGGCTTGACCACTGGGAAAAACAAATCGATCGATGGGGAAAACCTGCTGAAGGTAGCCGCGGCATTGGGTGTGAATCCGCTCTGGCTCATCGCTAATCGCGGTCCCAGGATTCCAACAGATCCCCCATTACTCGCAGACGTCATTCCTGGCTATACGCTCGTGTCAATGCCCGACGAACTACTTCGTCTGTTTGAAGCCTATTTTGAGGTTCATGCGAATCGACCTATTCCATCTGGTTTCATTGATGGTGCCGTATTGTTGGTGAAAAGCCTGTATCCAACTGAAGAGACCGCACCCGCCACTGCCACCACAAAAGAACGTGGTAGAAAATAACGCCCTGGCGGTGTTTTCTATTAATCCCCCGCAGGTCAATGCAGGTGCCGCTGAGAAAGTAAACGTCGAGTTTGGCGTGAAGGTGTTATCTGCGGCGTCTATGCCTGAAACTCAATCAGGCTGTTCGCGTGAGAGGGGACCGGGAAATTGGCATGCGACCCTTTACGACATGGTTAATCGGATCGATATAGCGTTCAATCAACCTGCCTAAAAAACCGGTCCCTATTGTTCTGGCATGCCTTATGGTGGGGCTGATTAGCAGGGTCCAGAAGTTCGGATGGCTCTACCCGTTTTACCATCACAATAATAGGAACTAAAATTCCACTCATCACCAGCGCTGTTTTGGCAATGGACCATAGCAGAAGATCCTGCTGGGATGTCCCAAGTACGGGGTTTGCCTGGGTTATCGTATCCCCAGAGCCGACAAGACTTGCCCGAAGTAGGGCTGTCGGTGTCACCTCCTCCATCAATTGAGCAGCCAGGGCATGATTCTGCTGCGCCAGATCGGTTAGCAAACTCTGCTATTTCTGCCTTGTCTGCACTGTCAGCTCGACCTGAAGTGGCAGCACTCCCTGCCGCAGTGGCATAACCCGCATTTTGCGCAGAGCTGGCAAAATTCGCGCTTTGCGCTGCCGTGGCATAGTCAGCCGCCGATGCGCGACCAGCTGTTTTGGCGAATTTGGCTTGCACCGCATGGTTGGCGGATTGCGCCAGCACGGCATTTTGTGCATGCAGAGCGTTGGTTGCCTGCTCAGCCAGCTGCGCCTGTCTGGCGTGTTCCGCTTGTTGAGCATGGGTCGCGTTATCTGCCGTCGCCGCGTTGCCACCAAAGTTGCCTGCGGCATAGTTCAGCGTGGTGCCATTAATGGCACCGATGTTGCCGGTCGTTGCGGTCACCGTCCGATAGTTACAATCACTGCCTTTCGCGCAGAAGCTGGCCCAGGCGGACGAATTAAATCCCACGCGATGCACGACCTGACCAGGTTGTGAATCCGCTAGTGTCGTTGTCCAAGCACCAGACCGTCCCTGTAACGTCCCGTCCGCCAAAACGGCCCCGCCATCGGAACCGGCATAGTAAGCGACACGCGAAGCCAGATTGGGATCGATCCTGCCGGTTGCAGGATTCATGACCGGCGACTGCGTGGCCACCACGCCGGTGACGTTGCAGGCAGTGGTACACCCTGCCGGATTGCGCTGAAGGAGGATGCGGTAGTCGCCACCCCCCAGGCCTGACACTACTTTGCCCAACGTATTGACGCCGACGGTTTGCAATTCAGTCCAGCTCGGTTCATAGGGATTGGCGACGCCAGGTATGGCCGCCGGCGGATTACTGGCAAGTTGCAAATTGAAGCGGGCCAGATAGGCATTGGCAATGTTGCCCGCCGTCTTTGAGGTATCCGCTTCCGCGCGCGCGAGTTGGTCAACCCTGGCGGCCAACTCTCGTTGTGCTTGGTAGTAAAAAGTCACACCTGCCAACGCAATCCCGATAATGACCGAGATCAACATCCACCCGCCTTGTTGATGGTGTGGATGCAACGTGTTGAGAGTCCGATTGCACATAGTGCCTCCTTGTAAAGGCATCGCCGCCGACGGGGTTCGGTAAGCGGAGGGAACGCTGAATCATGCCTTGCGAACCGTGAACATCACCGTATTGGCGTTGTCGTCGGTACAGGCGCTTCTTAATGCATCGTCGTCGAGTGCCGCCACGGTCGCAGACTTTACGACGGTCCCATTGGAGGTAATCACGGCGGCACGTTGTTGCACCTTGCCGAGTTCTTTGCGGCAGGCGTCGCGTGGCAGGTTGCTGAACGTCAAGGCAATGGCGTCATTGGCAGCCGATAAGGTCGAGGGTGCCATCGTGACGATGCCGCCGAGATCATGACGTACCTCGCCGCCCACCCGCATCCGATCCGGCACGATAGAAAGCAAGGTCGGGTTGCTGGCTCGGCTGGTATCGAATTGGGTTGCAGACCAGGCATTGACCTCATTGATGAGTTCGATCACGTTGGGCGCGAAATTCTGCAGCTTCGTGGCTTCTTCCTGGCCACCGAAACGCCGAATGATGGAGAACAGCAGTAAACCACCCAGGGCAAGCACCACCATGAATTCAAGGAGGGTGTAGCCGTGTTGTGAACGGTTGAGAGAGGGTACTTTCATAGCATGACTCCAATTGATGGGTTGGAAGCGGGGGGTTAAATGCGGGTTTTGGCGTCGATGGCGCTTTGAACGGCATCCTGCAAAGTGAAATAATCGAGAATCACGCCGGTGATAAACGCCACGGTCGCCAGGAAAATCATGCCGCCGATCATCAGGCTGGTGCGGTGGACGATCTTCAGCGTGTCGTCAAAATACGTGGTGCTCAACGCTTCCATCACCACGTTGAATTCCCCGTCGTCCTGCCCGATTTCCACCCGCTCGACGATGGTCTGGTCAAAAAAACCGGTATCCAGCGCGACTGCGGGCGCTTCGCCGTTGGCAAAGCGATCGCGCATCGTCAGCAAGTGCTCAGCGGTGAACGGATTGGCACGTGCAGCCATCAATTCGCACGCCCTGGCCGGTGTCTCTTTCGCCCGTAACACGGCGGAAAGGACCATTAACTGGATTGCCATTTCGCGAATGCGATAAATTTTATAAATCAGGGAGAGCGGGAATAAGAAGGGAGACTCGGCAAGGGCGCGCGTTCTGCCTGTCCAGCTTCCCAGCGAGCGATAGATGCCATAGCCCGCAGCGAGGCCGGCCATCAGGCTGAGTTCCACCCAATCGCCCTTGAACCATTCTGCAATGTAAAAGCAGGTTGTCAGGGCCGGGCCGATCGGTTCCAGGCTGCCGATGATCTTGGCCATCGGGGGAACGATCTTGGCCCCGTAGGTAGAAATCAGAATCAAACCGGCCATCAACATGGCAATGACGGCAGGACCCACATTTTTGGCAATGGTGACCATGATGCGCTTTTCTGTTTCCGCGACCCGCAGAATCCGTCGAATACCGCCCGCCGTGTCCTTGGCACGTTCACCTGTAGCAAGGAGCAATATATGGGATGTGGGCACCAAGCCATCGAGAATGTCCGATAGCTTGCAGCCTTCCCGGGCGCGGTCCAGCATCAGGTGATAGGCGATATACCGCAGTGAGCCGCGTCGCCTGGTCTGCGCTGCCCGTTTGCCAAAGTAGGCAATCAGCGACTTGCGCTTATCGAATACGCGTACCAGGTCAGCGTAGAGATCGACCAGCTCGCCACCGATCAACCAACCGGCCACACTGGGATTAGAGAACAGCGAGGGGTAGTCGTTCCGCTGATCGAGCGCGTTATACCAGTGCGTCAACCATCTACCCATATTCGACGCCCAGCGCTTGCAAGTAAGGCCCAAAATGGCGAAAGGCACTGATCACCTCTCGGGGGTCGATCTCGCCTTGCAGCATCTTCCAGATACCGACCTCCATGCCGCTTTTATATAAGGCCTTGTCGGCAGCCAGCGCTGCCTTCAAGCATTTGCGATCAAACAGCCAACGGCTGCGCAACACCTGTTGGACACTGGCGTACCGCTGCGCCTGGATGAGCTCAAGCGTTTCGTCATCGGGCAGGAAGAGTCCAGCGGCCAGCGTACGGCCTTGGACACCGGGCGTACGTTGGCGGCAATGTGCACAACCCTCGGGATTCCGCATAAATACCGACTCGGGCTCCCCCAGGAGCCCGAGGAGTCGTAACTCTGTGCGTCCGAAACCAAAGGCAGGATCGGCAAACTGGCGCTTGCAGCGGAGTAAGGGCAGCTTGCAATGCGTACACAGGCGCTGCAGCAGCTTGTGGTGCGCCACCCAGGCAATAAACCCTGGGGCAGTGATGACCTCGATGGGTAGGCCGATCAGTCGACTGGTCAGACGGCGATAGGCACCCACAGCGGATTCGGCATGCAACGTCGACAGGGTGTAGTGCCCGGCATCGGAGCTGTCCAGAAAGGCTTGGCCAGCAGCGTCATCACGAATTTCACCGATCAGGATAAAATCCGGGTCCGAACGCAACAGGGCAGTAAACGCTTCCTCATAAGCCTGTCGTCGCGTCTGGCCTTCCCGCACCTGGATGGTGTGCTGGTTCATCCCGAAAATGGTGCCTTCAACGGGATCTTCGACCGAATGCCCTGCCTTGCCTGGCACAGCGAGCGCCGAACAGATGCTGTACATCGTGTTGGTCTTGCCCGATCCCGTTTCACCGACGGACAGGCCGGCACCGCTGCCTTGCAGGGAACGCAGTGCAATTTCGTAGGCTTGATCCGGCATGAAACCGATTTCCACCAGGGTCTCGGCAAGCGGCTTGTGCAGATCGCGACTGCGCTCCTGTTGGGCAAGCAGGCGGCACGCATTGAGATGACCGCCGCGCTGGGGGCTACTTTGCATCCGCAGTTGGATGCGCCGCGGGTGTGGCCCTTCCTGCACATTCACACTGACTGCCGTGTTCATGTATTGATTGAATTCAAGCTGGGAACCGGAGTTGGCGTTGTCTTCTGATTTTGCAAAGGCGGCCCGGAGCAATTGTTCCGCACGGTCCCGCGTCAGCGAATCCGGAAACCGCCGTATCTCGCCATCGATGCGCACCAGCACTTTGACGTTATGCCCCACGACTGAAAAACGTAGGTCCGAAGCTCCGCTATCGAATGCGCGTTGCACGATCTCCCGAAAGGCGTTGAAGGCTTCTTTGTCGGCTTCCGGCGTGGCGAGCTGGTTGGCGTGCTTCAGTTTTTCCGAAACAAAGGCCAGCACGGAGGGGGTTACCCGCAAAGCTTCAACCCCCGTGTACCTGGCATCGGCAGACAGGTAGACCAATAGGGTTCGAATGGCCATTTCGTCGGTTGCCGATATCGGTGCCAGCAACAGGAGGCCCGGCCCGCCTGTTTTATCGTCAAGCAGCACCGCCATGCTGGTGTGCTTATCCATCAATGACGAATAGGCAAATCGAAGGGTGTCGAGCGGTCGGCCTATGTCCTCTACCACGGTCACGGTCGGTGGCGGTTTGACCGCTGGACGCTGGGCGCGGCGGTCGCGTTGCTTGCTGAATGGGAGGTGGAAGTTCATGGTGTCGACGCCTTCGCCCTATCCTCGCCGGCGTGGGAGGCAATCGCTGTCGCGCGATTGGCGCAACGGACTTGCGCTTCGGTAAATGGCGCTGATCGCTTTTTGCCCTTTGCGGGTGTGTAGCTCGTCTTGGTGAAGTAGAAACAACGGGTGGGCGGGTCGATGCGATCTAATTGCCACGGACCAATGTAGTTGCCTTTCGCCAATTCCCGCGTGTCGTCGCCATAGGTCACGACGGGGAAGATGCCGCCTAGGTCATCGCCCCAGGCACTCTCAATCACCAACACGGGATCGGGCTTCACCGGCTTGGCAGGATGGGTCTCCCCTTGCTTCACCTGACGACTCGGTGGCGAAATCGCGCCCATGACCGGGCCGCCAACGGTAGATCGATCAACGAGTCCTATCGGCCCCGTACCGCCGAACAAGGTGGCTGACTGCACTTTGTTC
This sequence comes from Chitinimonas sp. BJB300, assembly GCF_002735695.1. Classification (GTDB taxonomy): domain Bacteria; phylum Pseudomonadota; class Gammaproteobacteria; order Burkholderiales; family Chitinimonadaceae; genus Chitinimonas. The sequence continues at coordinate 22,598 of NZ_PDZH01000034.1, read as the reverse complement.
AGTTCTTCGTAATAAGCGTGGGCCAAACGCGCCCGATGCAAATCTTCAATGGTCGGCACGGTAGTCGGGGTGACGGGATCGGCCGCCACGACAGCGCCAGACAGCATCATCAGCAAGCAGGCTTTCATCACAGGTTTCCTAGTGTTTCAGCACGGTGGATCAATACGCCGCTGAAGGTGAACTGGCCATGACTCCCCAGGTCAGCACTGAATGCCTGCACCAGGACGTTGCGCGGCATGCGGCGGAGAATGTCGCGAAGATGGGTCGGCCCACTGAGCGAAAACGCTTGCTGCACGACCGAATAGGGGGCATTGACCGGCAGCAGCAGACCCTTTACCGGCGCCGACATGTCACTCATCACGGCGGTTGCCCCCGCGTCCTTCGCATAGGCCAATAGGGTCAGCAACTCAGCATGGCCTGCTTGCAAGAAGGCAGCGGCGGATTCGTGGTTCAACACCGGCAAGGTGGCACTGGTCGGGATAAAGCTGACCGCCGCATGCCCGAGGCCGACAGCCGACAAAGGCAGCGTGAAATCGCCCGCAAAGGCGTTCCGCTGATAGGAGAAGGCACAAGCAAATGGGTCAGGCTGCGCGGTCGAGCCGCGTGCGCAGCTTAATCGGTCAAAGCGCCAGCCATTGACATCCAGGGGCAGTGCCGACTGGCGTTGAACGATCTCGGTGAGTAGCGAAGGCGCTGAGGGCAACTGCTGAAGCTTGAGCCACTGACCGATGGCCATGGCGGCTGCCACCTCGGGCGAGGGTCGTTTTGCACGTTCAGCCTCCGCCAGCGCTTTAGCGGCGGCGGCTTCAGCAGCCTTTCTCTGTGCCTCCAATTGGACGAACAAGACATACCCACCTGACCCAGCAGCCAGTGCCAGGCCAATCGCGGTGCCGACAAGGGCATGGCGTGCTTTCGGGGGCAATAGGCGTTTCGCGGGCGCGCAGGGATGTGCAAGGCAGTCCGTCATAGATACGGCACTGCACGTCAGTCCGCACGCCGCGAGCGATACCGGATCATTGCTGATGAGCGAAGCAGCAGGCGAAACGGCGAGGGTATTTCGTGCCATACGGCACGCATGGTCGAGCGAGACAAACTGGTCGGAGTCCAGTAAGACCGAACCGCCAACAATGGCACACGCCCACCAGCGATCATCAGGGAGTCGCATCATGGCCATGCCATCGCCACCCAGCGCAGCGGCGACCGCTGCGGCAGCAAATCGCAGCACCCTGTTCGTGGAACACGCCGAGCCGATGGTCAGCCCGATGCATTGTTCGTGGGTCGCTGTCGGCTTGTTGCGGACCCTGTTGCCTTTAGGACGCCACGCGGCACCTAATAGGATCGCGTTGCCTTTGATGCACATTTCCATGGCTTCAGCTCACCAAGGTTGCCGTCACCACCAGCAGCAGATCTTCGTCCGTGTCACCATCCGCCGTGCTGCCGCCAAACCCGGCGTTCGTCCTTTTGTAGACATTCTGTCGCGTCAGCTGCATCACGGCGACCGGGCGGCCAGGGACCACGGACAGATCCAATACCGGCGCCTTGCGCGAGATCTGGGCGGATTGAATCGAGGTGCCACCAACCGTCGTGGGTTTGAATTTGCCGGGGTCAGACAGGTCAAACGCAAAATGCAGCAGCACGCGGTTATCGTCAGTGATGCGCGGATTGAAATACGCCGTATACCCGGTGGTCACCGTGCCCTGCTGGATGCTCACCTCGGTGGAGCTGTTGCCTTGCGACGTCGAGATGGAGCGCGGGTATTCCTGGAAGAAGGAATCCGTCAGGGAGACGGGCACCTGGTTGCGGGTACGCATGGAGATGCTGTTGATGCGGGTAACGTCATCCCACTGGGCTAGCCCACTCAAGCCAATGAAGCTCCCCTCTTTGCCGACAAAGCCATCCCCGGTCGTACCGGGATTCTTGACGGTGGGTGCCGCGCTTGTACCCGACAGGGCAAAATTGCTGAGCGCGCTGGCTTCATTGGTGAGCAGGGACATCGGTGATTTTGCAAAGGTACGGATCTTGCCGCCCGGACTGGTAAACACGGCGCTGGCTTCCAAACCAAATTGGTTGGCGCGGACCTTCTTGAGTGAGTAGAGATCGATCTGCAACACCACTTCGCGATTGGCCTTGCGATTGAAGTGCTTGATGAAATCGTCGACCCGCGCAAGGACCGTCGGGGTATCGGTGACCGTGACGGTGCCGGCAGTGGGGTTGGCCACGACATTGCCGCCAGCGCTCCGAAAGCTGGTGACTTCGGCGAGAAAGTCTTTCCAGGGATCGGTTTGGCCACCGCGCTCAAGATTCAACGTCACCTGGCTGGTCGTGCTCCCTTGCTGGCCAGCACCCCCTGTCGTCTGCGTACCGGCAGAGTTGAAGGTCATCTTGTCGGTGAGCATGCCCGCATTGAGCACGACGTCGAACGAACGGGTCTTGAATCGGTAGAAATGAATCCGGCCATCGTGGTATTCCCAGGAAATACCGATGCGCGCTGCCACCCGGTCCAGGATCAAGCGCAGCGTGTCGTAGTCGTTGAGCACGATCATGCGGTCGCCGACATAGGCAAAATTCAGCACCTGATCCTTTTTGTCGCTGGCAGCTTCCGACGCTTTGTTGGCTTGTGCGCCGGTGCCTTGGGTTGGCAAGGTCTGTGAAGCCAGGTAAACGTTCTGGCTGATCTCGACAGGGATCCGGTATTGTCGGGTGATCTTTTCTGCGAGTTCCAGGATATTCAGTGCATGGCGTTCGTAGACGAGCGCCTTGATGGCTTTGGCATCATCAAAAATGGGTGGCAGATTGTCGGTGGGCCGGGTGGAGAGCGCTTTACCGCCCAGGTAGACCGACCCTTTGCGCACTTCGACCAGCTTCAGGTTAAGGCTCGTATCCGGCTTCGGGAAGTTGGCCGCATCGGGAGAGACTTTTTTCTCGACACGTTGCTGGACCTCTGCCCCTTTATGCGTGGCACAGCCCGCCACGACAGCGGCGATGGTCAGCGAGATGGCCTTGTTCATTACTTGGCTCCGGTCACAAATTGCGGCGTGTTATTGCCTTCATGGAAGACGAGACGGATGGAATGGGTCGTTTGGGCATAGGCAGACAGCACCTGATTGATGGCCACGAAGACATCACCGCAAATCCGCGCGCTGCGTTCTACGACGGGATCACTGGCTTCCCAGAACGGGCCTTGCCATCCGGCCTGCTTTGCCCACCGGCTCATCGCCACAGACAGGTACACATCGCTGGGCAAGACATCAAAACAAGGCGTGTCGGGGTGGGCGTCGAGCGCCATCACCGTCGTTGCGCTGTTCGTCTTCAGCGCGGCCACACGTTGTGCATCGCGTTCGGCCTGTAGACGCTGCGCCGCGGCTTCCTTGGCCGCGCGTTCCGCATCGGCAATCAACTGGGCACGCCGTGACAGTAATTTTGTGCGGTGCGCATCCAGGGCCAGATTGGCGCCTTCTGCCGCGAGGCTGCCCTCGTCGACCAACCGGAACAGGTTGGTGCGGGTCGTTGTCAGCGCGGCTTCATCTTCTACCGTCAGCAGCACCGGTTTGACTTGGTCTGGATCTGGTAGGGGCGCTGAGGGACTGGCAGCGAGGCTCGCCGGGGAGGGTGACGGATCGGTCAATGGCTGGCGATGGGGGGATGCGAGGGGTTGGCGCGTTGCCTGGCTGACAGGGGTGGCTCGCCGGGGACGGATCTGCTTGCCCGTGTAGTGAATGGTTGCCGTGCTGCCACCGGCAGATACGGTCAGTACGTTGGCCAGCAAGGGGACGGTGTAGTAAAGCCCGGTACGTGCAACCGGCAAGGCGGGATCCATGCCATCTGACACCACGGGCAGGTGGTCGGAACGCATCTGGATGTAAGTCTTCACGCCATCATCGAAGGCTTGAATAACGTGCGTCCCTTCTACCTTGTAGTCAAACGAGAAGCCCGTCGAACCCGCCATTGAGGCAGCAGTCATCATGATGCCGGCAAGCACCTTGGCCATCCCTACGCGAAAGACCCGCTGCATGTCGTCATTCTCCGGATAGCGTGGCGAATTGGATGCGTTTCATGGGTGGCTATTTCATGCGCGATTTAAGTGAATGAGACTGAGGTACGCAGCGTCGGCGGTGAGTTATGGGGTATCAATCAATTTGCACCCGATATACGAAAATTAAATATAATGAAACGCTGATTTAATAGAGCAACTGACGGTATTTTCCGGGACAAGTTCTACTGAAGCCGGAATGACGAATTGGCGAGGCGACGGTGGTTGATAACCCCAAAGTGCTGATCGGCAAGATTGCATACTTTCGAACCGACTTGCTTGACCGAGAAAACCAGCGTGCGCAGCAAGGTCTTCGCGATGCGTATGAGCGCAGCATGGTGCCGATGTGCCTGTGTATGCACGGTGGTGTGCCTTTGCTCGCTATGCCGGGAACGACATCCCGCGGTGGTACTGGGTGACAGCAACCGGTGACCCGCCGCCCTTCCCTGCTGATGAGTCCTCACTCAGTCCCAGTGCAACGCGACCTGCGTCCCAGCCAAACCCCAAGCGACAGGGTCAAATTTTCCCATGGGAAAATGCCGCCAGAACCTTGCCACCAATAATAGTGTTCTTATGTATATAATTGTTTGCTGTATTCTGCTAACATGTCGATGGGGCTGGCTGCCGCCTCCGATTGCCGCCATCAACGTCAACACTTTCGAAAGATTGCCTGGCGCAAGGTCGAAAGATTGCCTGGCGCAAGGTGTGTCAGCGTCGAGCGCGCACCTTTGCTATTAGGCAATCCAGCCAGCTGAATTTGGAAAGTCAGCCATTCATTACCCGCTTCATGGATCAAGTCAAAAGGCAGGTAGTACAGGAAATGCTTAGCCGAGTAGGGAAGTTGCAGTAAGCAAGGTTGCCAAATTGAAGAGAACGAATAACCAGTTAGGTGCTTTTGATGAATAGCGATTTAAAGTCCCAGTCGATCAATACCGACCTAAAGAAGCAGGCTACCAAACTGGTCGAAGAGGGCCTGTCTTTTTTTGCTGATCTGGGGGATATCCAGGTTAAGCCCCAGATACGACGTCGATTCAGACCCGAAAAAGTCCTGGAGCTGGCGAAGGATATTGATACTTCCCGCCAGTTGGAGCCGGCCATTCTTCGACGTTCGAAAGAACCGCCCTTTACTTACGAGCTGATTAGCGGGGAATACCGAAAAAGAGCACAGGATCTGCGGAAACAATGGTGGATTAAACGTGGCGCCCCCGCTGCGGACTTAACGGATCCGGATAAGCCGATCGGTAAATTGTGGGCGGTATTTCTCGATGTGGATGATGTCACTGCCCGCCGCTATCAAATCTCCGAGAACCGGCGGCGGGTCGATGTGGATCTGCTAGATGATGCTTTTGCTGTCCTTGAAGATTATGAACGCCTCGGCACCCTGGATGCGGTCATGGATCTATGGCAAGAAAATAGAGCCTGGGTTAGCAAGAACCTCAATATCGCCCGCAGGCTACGCGATACGCCGGCAAGCATACCGTCTAATGTGACGGTGTTGCTGGAAGACAATTTCAGCAAGGACCTGAATGTCGTGTACCAGCTGCTCGGCCTGTCCGAGCTCTCCCCGGATACCGCCGCGGCGGTGGCCACCGCAGTCAGTACCGCGATGGAAACCCATGACGACAGTTTCAAGGTGCGTGACGTGGTGTCTGATACCCTCCGCGAGGTCAAAGCGGACATCAAGGCGGGCGGGGACGGCAAGATTCTGCCCCGCGCCATTGCCACCAAGCCGACAAGACAGGCACAGGCGGCGCAGGAGTGGCCGAAGGACCTGTTGACGCCCCTACCCACCCGTATTGCCCAGGAGGCAGTACCCATCCAGGCGAAAGAAGCCGTCAGGCTGCCCACGTCGACGTCGGGCAGCGATACGGCTGCTGCCCGCCCGGGCATGTCGGAACAGGCAGCCTTACGCGCCCTGTTCCTGGCCCTGAAGACCCGCGGCACCGCTGCCGATCAATTCTCTGCCTTTGACCCCGAATTGCAGCAGGCGTTGATGGACCGCTGGCAAGGACTATGGCAACGGGGATCGACAGCGGTAGGCCGCAGTCCGGATTCCGCCATGGATTCCATTGCCAATGGGTTTCAGCTGGGCGGGTTTTCTACCGATAACGAAAAATGGTTCGATTTCAGGTCGTTCATGCTAGGTGCCCTGAATGCCCCGTTGAGTGCTGACAAGATCATCCAATAAGCAACTGGCTCCTTGAGCCAGTGCCATCGAGAATTTTAGATGAACAAGCATAAAGCCGACCTCCGCAAAAAAGTAAGTGACCTGCGTTTATCCAAAAAACAGTGGGATCAACTCTTGGTAATGTGCACCCGGTTCAAACCGATTGATGAGATTCAGCTGGAAAGGACCAGGCTATTCCTGGTGGATGGCCTACCCGCGGTGGAGTGCTACGCCTGGGATCTGGAAACAACTGGCGATGTTGATGAAGACGGGGAGCGAAAAAAAGCAGCTGCCAATCAGTTTTACCAAGTGCTGCGCATCGTCAAGCACCGCTGGGACATCGTCCAGGAGATACTGGACTTGGAAAGTGAACCAGGCCGTGTGGCTATGCAGGTTCCCGTCGAAATGGCAGGCCAGGTTCGAAAAGACATCTTGCACTGGGAAGCCAATCAATAAGCCGGGTCTCCATTAACGGCTCAAAAAAATAAATGCCGACACTTGTTTGTGTCGGCATTCAGTTCAACGTTCCACTCAGCAGGGCTGAAAAGACCTTCGAATTATAAAGGATCGGCAGCTGACTGTCTGGTTCAGCAATTAAGACTGATTATCGCTGTCTGAATAATGCGGACCGGGTCTTTGCAAAAAAACGACAATCCGTGCTAGCATTTTTGACAAATGTATCGCATTCCTGTTAAGGGATGGCTTTCCTGATCGGTTTGCGATTACCCAATAGGAAAAGCCGCTTTGCAGCGGCTTCTGGATAATCCGATTCGCGCTCTGTTTGGCGACCGACACGAATCGAACTGTCAGAATCATTATGATACATAACAGTATGACGTGCAAACTCTTTTGCACGCTGCTCGTCGCCAGATATGCGACGGGTATATGGCATTAGGCGCGCGTCAGTATTCTCTGGACCTGCGTTCCCCGGCAGACCATTACGACCTCATCACGCCCCAGCAACAGCGCGAGCTCGTGCTCTACACGCCCCTTTCGGCGAATCGGAAGTGGCATGTACTGAATGCAGAGACGGCGCGGGAGCGCTTGGCAGGGTATGTGGAACAACCAGACATCTATGTCACCCCAAACGAGTTTTTCCACTGGCGGCGTATAAAAAACGGCGCAGCCATCAATGCCTTGTATGTGGACATTGATGCCCATGATGGCCGTGATGTCATGTATGCCGCAACAGCGGCCTTATCCGCTATTGACTACGCACGCATACCCAGTCCCAATGCCATTATCTATACCGGTCGGGGCGTGCACTTATACTGGCTGATCAATCGAACCAGTGCCAACGTGTTGCCCAGGTGGCAGGGTTGCCAGCGCCGCTTGGTGGAGATCTGTAAGGGTGACCGCATGAGTGCGGACATGACGCGCGTGTTGCGGGTGATCGGCACGCGCAACAGCCGCGCAGACCATGCCAAAGTGAAAGCGGAGTTGTTGTCGCCGGCCAGACACGACTTTGACTGGCTGCACGACCAGATCATGCCAATGACGCGGTCTGAAATCCGCGATCTACGCGCAGCACGGGCTGCGCGTCGGCTCGATGACATCGCACCGGCCATACAAGCGCTGCCGCAACAGGGTTCCATTTACTGCCGCTGGTTCCTGGTTTACCAGGATCTGCACAAGATCATCGAAGCGAACTGGCAAAACAAGGGCATCGAACCTGGGCACCGAGATACGATGCTGTTTCATCTGACGAATGCGCTGTCCTGGTTCACGCGGTCGGCGTCGCTGCAAGACGAGATACTGCATGTAGCACAGCAGGTAACTCCCACCTTTACTCCGGAAGAGGTACGCAGTTACTGCACCAGCATCTTTAACCGGGCCCGCGATACGAGCGCAAAGGGTATCGAACTCCGTTACAAATACTACCGGTCTACGCTGTGGACGCAGCTTTCCCCGGTGATCCCATCGAGTCTGCTCCCCGATTTACGCGCCATCATCCCTGATGAGCTGGCCACCGAGCGCCGTCTCGCCTCTAAACGCAAGGATGACGAACGCCGTCGCCGCGCTGCGGGGGCTGTAGAACGATCGGTCTACCTTGCCAATGCAGACAAGAATCGTCGGGAAGCACTGACCTTAAAAGCCCAGGGCATGAGCGTTCGCGGCATTGCAGCGACGCTGAATTGCTCGATCGGGTCTGTGCAACACTATTTAAAAACGCTGAATTGACGTTCAATTGATGTTCTATTGACAATCAATTGACGCAGAATTGGGTGTATTAAGTCCCTAGACCTTGAATAGTGGGCTTGCCCAGTCTGTTTTTTTTGGTCTTGCTTTGGGTTTTAAGCGCGGACAGCGGGGGGTATTGTGCGGGGTGTATTAAGTCCCTAGACCTTGTAATGGGAAATTGTCTTCAAAACACGTACCGATCGGCGTGCGAAGTACTGCTGGCAAATCCTTCATCTCACCTGAAATTTCTACCTGTCGTATAAATTGGGCGGTCCCCTCCCCCTGGTCGGGTCGAGCTTTCGCGCTGCGCGTCGAGCCCCGGCTACGCCGTGTCTCGCCCCTTCGGGCTTCAATCTTTCCCTCGCTGCGCTCGGCTACCGCGTCGCGCCTGTAGCGTTGGGTGTCAAACCGCACATTCGCATTCCTTACTCAGTCCTGCGAGTACGCCGTGAAATGACTGCCTGGTAACCATGCCGTGTGCTCGGCAGTGTTTCCTGTCCTGGCACGTCTACCAGCTCGTTGGCCCGCCTCTTCCCGACGCATAGCGACAACTGCGGACAGGGGAAGCGTTCGCTTCGCCGTGATCCTCTCCCGTTCGGTGCTCACCTGTGGTTCCGCTCCACTGCGGCCTCCGGTCTCGCCCATCCCCTCTCTTCGGTTGCCACTTCTCATGCGCCGAGGCGGCTCCAACCAGCAGGTAGACAGGACAAAGAGAAAGGACACTTCCATGATCACCAAGCACCACCAGCGCAGTAACACCACGGGGCGTTGCCCCTGTACCCCAGAGGCTCACCCACCAGCAAGAGGATGGGTTGCCACGCTGAGCAGGCGCTCGCGAGCGTGGACGTGGCACTGCCTTTCGTTATCGCAACCAAATGCAACAGGTAGGGTACCAAGTAGGGTGAGAGGAGCGCGTGATGCAACAACATACTGTTGAACACAAGCGTGTGGGCCAAGCAGTCGCAAAGTCGACCTGTGCGCACATTCTGACCATGTTGGAGCTACGCGCTAAGGCCGTAGCACCGGAACCCGTGACGCCTGCCTGGGAACCACCAAGGATGTATCGCCCAACACGAGAGCAGGTAGGGCGATGCGAGGCCGGCCTGGATCTGCTGTGGCAACTGAATAAACTCGTGATTGAGTTAGAAAGCATGCTGGAAGACATGCCAGTACCGCTCTACAGCAATGTGGTCCGCGGTGAGATCGGTCGGCTTTGGCACGAGTTGGAGACGCAAATCCAACGTTATCGGTTATTGGAACGGCAGCAAAGTACCAGTGTGAGGATGCACTTCGACAAGCCGCTGGCCGATTTACCCTTCCTACGGACAACCCAGCATCGGGTTTAAGTTTGGCGAAACGCTGATAAATTTTCCCATGGGAAAATGGTGGGGTACCCCAACGTGGTGCGTGTAACCGGCAGCGGGATCCTTGTGTAATCGTAGATGCATCCACTTGGCCAGGCCATCAAACCCTTCCTTGTCGATGGCGTAGGCTGAAAATTTTCCCATGGGAAAATCGTGGGGCTGCATGTTCGTGGTGCTTCCTCATTTCCAGACCATCGAACCCCCTTGCTTTGAGGAAAGGGGATGAAGATTTTCCCATGGGAAAATGGCGGGGTGCCCGAACGTGGCGGGTGGCGTCCTACGGGATCAGCTGGCAAACAAGTGAGCGCGTGGCTCAACGAGTCTGCAACTGTTAGGTACACGTGGTGAAGCCTCTCCGTACCAAGATCGTTGTCCCCTTTTAACTGGAGCCATCTAAAAATTTTCCCATGGGAAAATCGTGGGGCTACATGCTCGTGGTGCTTCCGCATTTCCAGACCATCGAACCCCCTTGCTTTGAGGAAAGGGGTTGAAGATTTTCCCATGGGAAAATGGCGGGGTGCCCGAACGTGGCGGGTGGCGTCCTACGGGATCAGCTGGCAAACAAGTGAGCGCGTGGCTCAACGAGTCTGCAACTGTTAGGTACACGTGGTGAAGCCTCTCCGTACCAAGATCGTTGTCCTCTTCTAACTGGAGCCATCTAATAATTTTCCCATGGATAAATCGTCGGGCTACACGCTCGTGAAGTGTCCGCATTTCCATAACATCGAACCTCCTTGCTTTGAGGAAAGGGGATGAAGATTTTCCCTTGGGAAAATGGCTGTCTATTCAATCGGGGCTGGCGATGTCCAGCGGGATGCCGCCGGCAATCGAATGGCAGCTTGGATCAATAGGCAAGCGGTTGTTGGGGAAAATACGTGAAGCACCTGCTCACCAAGATCATCGAATGCTCTCTGTCGGGATGATGGTCTGAAAATTTTCCCATGGGAAAATCGTGGAGCTGCATGCTCGTGGTGCTTCCACATTTCCATAACATCGAACCCCCTTACTTTGCGGAAAGGGGCCGCAGATTTTCCCATGGGAAAATGGCTGTCTTCTCAATCGGGGCTGGCGATGCCCAGCGGGATGCCGCCGGCAATCGAGTGGCAGCTTGGATCAATAGACAAGCGGTTGTTGGGGAAAATACGTGAAGCACCTGCTCACCAAGATCGTCGAACGCTCTGTGTCGGGATGACGGTCTGGAAATTTTCCCATGGGAAAATGGCGGGCAGCACAAACCATGCGGGCGACACACAGTTGGATCCACCCGTAGATGGCATGTAGCGATAGTGCTATGTGGGTCTCCTACTTTGCTTCCACCAACTCAGCCTCGGTGACTAGTGGCAACTACGCAAACGCTTGTGCCTATTCCCACTCTGGCTTCACTCGTACATTCCTTCACAACTTGAACTAGGCAATGGCGCAAACCTGAGAGGGGAAACCTGTTCCTGGTTTCCCCAGCGTCGGCAAGCCGCCGCTCCCCCATCTTCCGGCCTACGCGGCCCGCGTAACCGTTCCGTGCGTCGGGTATAGCGCCCTAGGGGCGCAAGCGATAAAGGGCAGTTCGCCCCATTTCTTCGAATCCAGTCAGCTAGGCCAAGCGGCCGGTATCGGCACTGACCCGAAACAGGTCAGTGAACGGGGCGAACAGCAGGGCCGCAAGCGGCCCAATTGGTCTACAGGAGGAGGGTGAATTTTAGGTAATGACTCCGAATATAGTTTGTAAATGTATTGCATATATATGGTACATATGTATAATATGTTAATCGGCTAATTACATAGGTGATGCCATGAACTTGCTAGAAATTGCAGTACTGGAAGCCCGACGTAAGGTGTATTTGGAAATCGGGGAGACCCACATTGACGGGATGGCAATGGATGAAGCGTGCCATGTAATTTCGGAGGCAGTCATTGATTTGGTTAACCAATTGCCCGCGCATGACACAGTCAGTCCCTTGCTTGCCGGTGTCGGATTGGAGGGTGTCTATCGTTACGCATTGGACGAACGTATGCAGACGGAGACATTACAAGAAGTAGTTGAAGAATTAGCCCGCAGGTATCCGCCTTCACCTACCCCCCGAATGCTTGCATGCCCGAGAGGATGCAATTATCTGCATACATGTGCGGGATATGATGAGTGCGGAGCATGTGGTGCCATTATGACGCCAGAAGAATATGGATTAGAAGAGGACGATTTTGAAAAGATTGAGCCAGTAGAAGATGGGTTTTTAGAGATTTACCCAGTAGTGGATGAGCTAGTAGAGGGCTACCCGGAATTATTTAAAGACCTCATCCTTGATGGACCCAAACTAGGTACATGGTATGTAGGTTTTACTGTCAAATTTGAATATGGGGTTGCAATTCATGAAGTTAGCGCCATTGCCCAGTATGTAGGCGCAGGAAAGTTTATTAACAAAGATCCAGAAATTGACCTTGGCCCATTGATGCGTCGTGCAGATTAACTTGTAGAGCAGGTCTAATGCGATATCGTCCTCGAACTTAGTTTTGGGGACTCAAATCTTGCACCATCCTCCGCCGGTTGCACGGCGAAGCCGCGCTAGATGGACGCACTTGGTAGGCGTCTCTGACGCCCACCAAAACGGCCCCAAAATGCCCGAATTGTGTGCCCTTAACTCGTGCCATTTTGCACCCACACCACACGCACCGCTTCGCGGGCTGTAAGTCACTGAATTAAAAGGATATACCTGTATACACCTGTCTACATTGTCTACATTTTATATATAAGACATTGATTATTAACTGGTTTAAATGTCTACATCGTATACACCATGTCAAAAGTTTATTCGTTAAGGTTGTCTGGACAAGTTGAGGATGATTTTTTGCTGGATATGAGTAGGGCAGGGTTTACTCATTACGCAGACTATCTAAGGTATTTGATCTCTGGCGGAAACGTTCCTGGCAGATTGCCCCTACACGAAAGGCTGGATCAACAGACAGAAGAACTGCGTCTGTTGAACAGAGGCATTGTCAATCTGTCTACGGCACAACAGGTGGAACGATTGATTGAGCAGGTGGCAAGGCTACCTGCTGTTGCGCCAGTAGTGAGTCAGTCCTCACCCCCAAACAGACCCGGCAAATTGGATTGGGAAGCACTCGATGAAGCCTTGTTCAAAAAATCAATCTCGCCCCAAAGTCGTAAAACTTTTCAAGAAGTATTGAAGGAGTTCGGGTATCTATGAACTCGGAATTTGCCTGGCTAAGTTTGTTACTTCGATTCGGTGGGCCAATCTTTATTTGGCTGGGCGCTGTCGTACTGCAGTATGAGATCGGTCAGCCATTTCTCGTTGGATTGAATTACGCAGTCGATATCACACCTGATGATCCGTGGCTTTGGATACCCACAGCCATAGCTATCCCTGTTTGCTGGTGGTTGGCCAACCAGCTTGATCTGATCATGAACACCGGTTTCAAAGGCGCTGCGTACAGTCGTTTTCTACGCGGTTCTGCCATGGCGCAGCAGCGAAGATTGGCCAAACTGACGAAAGAACCCGGTGACATGCAAGTGACTGTCGCGGATGTACCCTTCCCTACCCACTTAGAGAACAGGAACCTGCTGATTCAAGGGGCGGTGGGGACGGGTAAATCTACGGCGCTCACCGAGTTGATGCATGGCGTTTTGCTTCGCTCGAAGAAAATACAGCGATCTGAACATAAGGATCGCATTGCAGCGATTGATCCTGATGGCAAGCTGATGTCGCAGTTCTGGCTGCCTGGTGACAAGCTGCTTAATCCCTTCGATGTCCGTGGCCAGGGCTGGTCCATCTTCAATGAAATCCAGAACGAATACGACTGCGAGCGCTATGCGACCAGTGTGATTCCCGATTCGCCGGATGCGGCTTCACAGCGTTGGAATGAATTCGCCCGTCAGTTGCTGGCAGGCGGCATGTTAAAGGTCATGCAAACCAATCCGTCCAATCCTTCCTTTCGGGAGATGCATAACTGGCTGACGGTAGCGAAATTGGAAGACTTAGCAGGTTGGTTGAAGGGGACGCCCGCAGAAGGGGTATTCAGTGGACCCGTGGATGCCATTGGATCAGCCCGTTTCATTATCGGACATCACCTCAAGCCACATTTTCATCTGCAACCGGGACCCTTCTCCATTCGTGATTGGCTGGCAGACCCCAATGCCGGGAACCTGTGGATCACCTGGCAGGAGGATATGCGAGAGGCGTTGAAGCCACTGATTTCGACCTGGGCAGACATCATTTGTACGTCGGTGTTGAGCCTGCCAGAAGATGAAAAGCGATCAATCTGGCTGGACCTGGATGAATTGGGATCGCTGGATGCACTGCCTTCTCTGGAACCTGCTGCAACCAAGGGTCGTAAGCGCGGTCTGCGTATAGTCGGCTGTGTGCAATCGACTTCACAGCTTGCCGACAACTACGGGCGGGAAAAAGCCCAAACCATCCGATCGGTTTTTCGTTCGCTACTGGTCCTTGGTGGCGCCCGTGCAGACGGCCAGACCGCGAAGGACATGAGTATGGCGCTCGGTCAGCATGAAGTGAATCGGCGACGGGAAACACTAAGTCAGTCTGAAAAAGGCGGGACTGGGCGTTCATCGTCGCAGAATACGAAACCGGACGATATCGTGATGCCCTCGGAAATCCAAGGCTTGCCTGATTTGCAAGGTTACCTCGCACTTGCTGGCGAGTTTCCGATTTCCAGGGTCAAGCTCACGCCGTTGTCTTTGCCAGAACGGGTACCGGCGCTGGTACTGAGGCCATCAGTCAAACTCAGTTAGCTGTGGAAGCACCACCATGATGAGCTGTGGCGATATCATCGATCCGACGAAGGCGGCCCATTATTACTCCGGTGAGGATGACTACTACAGCGCCGAGGGCGTAGGTCAGTGGTACGGCAAGGGGGCTGCTGATCTTGGGTTATCTGGAGAAGTGATCCAGGCAACTGCACAACGTCTGCTCGAAGGTGAGTTACCCAATGGACAGAGTATCCCCAAAAAACTCGGTGGCGCAGTCGAGCATCGCCCTGGCCTGGATTTCACGCTGTCTGCTCCCAAGAGTGTCAGCATGCAGGCGTTGATTGGCGGTGATACCGCGATATTGGAAGCCCACCGACAGGCTGTATGCGAGGTGGCTGATTATTTGGAGACGCTGGTCGTCGCGCGTACCAAGCAAAGCGGGAAAATTCTTCGAGAGAAGACCAACAATATGGTGATGGCGATCTATGACCATCAGTTAAGCAGGGAGAAGGACCCGCAGCTGCATTCCCACATGGTTGTGTTCAATATGACCAAGCGCAAGGATGGCAAATGGCGAGCCATCGCCAACGAGCTCATGGTCAACAACATCAAGGTGATGGGCGCCATGTACCGGTCAGCCTTGGCTGTGAAGCTGACCGCCATGGGTTATCAGCTGCGAGCTACTGATGCCGAAGGAGGTTTTGAGCTCGCGCACATTTCACGTGACCAACTGAAGGTCTTTTCTACAAGATCGAATGAGGTAGAGGCAGTACTTGAATCGCGTAACAAGACGCGGGCAGATGCCAGTAGCTTGGAGAAGCAAGTGATTGCGCTGGCAACACGCCACGCCAAAGTTAAGTTGACCGTTGAGGATCGATTGGTCCTTCAGCAAAGCTGGAAGGAGATGAGTGCCAAAGCTGGGATCAACTACGACGACCCTCGGCATGGCATGCAAAATGTACCCGCAGGAAGGCACCTTGGCGCGCAGGAAGCACTGCAGTTTGCCATTGAGCATTTAACCGAAAGGCAGGCGATCATGACCGAGAGTTTGTTGCTGACTACTGCCCTACGGCGGGGTGTAGGCAATACCAGCCAAGTAGAGATCGGCGAGGAGCTCGAAGCAGCGGTACGGGCAGGCGTGCTTAAACGAGAGCAAACGCAATACAGTATGGCCATTGAGGCGCGCAGAACCCCTGAACTGAAATCTGAGGATGAATGGGTCGCTTGGCTGGTTGAGCAGAAAACCATGCAAGCAGAAAAAGCGCAAGCATACGTGTCGAATGCCATTGCCAAGGGAACACTCGTCCAGGCCGAACCCCGCTACACGACAGATAAAGCCGTACAAATAGAGTGCCGTATTCTGGCCCATGAGTTCAAGGGCCGGAACACGCTGCTGCCCATCCTGTCGGCAGCCAAAGCGGAGAAACGCTTGCGCAAGTCAGACATGAACGAAGGGCAGCGTGCTGCTGCAACCATGGTGCTAACAACCCGAAATAGGATTACCGGGATACAAGGGTCTGCTGGCGTTGGGAAGAGCCATCTGATGCGTCAAACCACCGCTGAAATCGAAAAGGCGGGTTATCAGGTTGTTCTGTTGGCGCCCTATTCTACCCAGGCAAAGCGGCTACAGGCGGATGGGTTGAATGCCAAGACCTTGGCCAGCTTCCTGGCCTCGGAGAAGAAAACCCTGTCAGACAAATCGGTCATCGTGCTTGACGAGGCTGGCTTGGTGCCAGCGCGTCAGATGGAAGCTTTGTTGGAAGTCGTGGAGAAGTATGAAGCCCAAATCGTGCTGTCGGGTGACGTCATGCAACTCAAGGCCATCGAGGCTGGCCGTCCTTTCGAACAGCTGCAGGAAGCAGGCATGCAGACAGCTTTCGTGACAGAAAACATGCGTCAGCGGAACAATCCCTTGTTCAAAGAGGCGGTGGATTTTGCGGCAGTTGGAAAGACTTACGAGAGCATTGCAAAGCTCAAAAACGAAGTCCAGGAAATAGAAGACGAGAGAGATCGCCATGCTCGGATTGCCAAGGATTATGCTTCCTTGTCCAAGGAAAAACGCGAACACACGCTCGTCGTCACCGGGACTAACAGCGATCGGATCGCCATCAATAAAGCGATACGTGTAGAACTGGGTTTAGAAGGCTATGGCAGGGATTTCAGGTCCCTTGGACGTCGAGACATGACGCAGGCCCAGCGAAAACTCGCCCATCACTTCCGGATGGGCAATGTCATCCAGCCAGAACGTGATTACCGCCAAAGTGGGTTGGAGCGGGGACAACACTATATTGTCCAGGAAATAGAAAAACACAATCAGTTGCGCATCACCTCAGAGGATGGCCGTGAATATCTTATCAACCCCAGACAACATGCCGAATTGTCGGTTTACGAGCAATCACGCATCGAGTTAGCACACGGAGACCTGGTACGCATTACACGCAATGATGCCGCCATGGACATCGCCAATGGTGACCGGGGCAAAGTCCAAATGGTGGACGGCGATCAGGTCCACATCCTGCTCGATAATGGTCACGCCATCATCCTGGATGGCAGCAAGCCGCTCCACGCTGAACATGCCTATGTAAGTACCGTACATAGTTCACAGGGCTTGACGAAACACGGCATTCTGGTCGATATCAACACCCGAAGTCTTACCACCAGCCGTGAAAACTTCTATGTGGCCATCTCAAGGGCAACGGACCAAGTAAGCATTTATACGGACAGTATCAAGGACCTGCCGAAAGCGATCGCCTGTATCACCAATAAGGAAGCTGCATTGGACCTGAAGTACAAGGATACCCATTACAGGTTGCAGTGAGATCCAACCTCTGGCAACTCAGGCGGGTGGCCCATACCACCATGTTACGTATCCGATGATTTCTCTTTTATAGCGATGAATGCTGGGTGATTTTGCCAGCGGCAGATTTGCGCAGGAAAACATCCGCTTCTCCCGACACCACTGGACCCAAATGAAGAACCGTACCATCACCGTGCACGGCGCCGACGTGACCATCACGAGTCGTAACGAGCAGGACTATATTTCACTCACCGACATGGTGAAGCGCTTCGGCGATGAAAGCATCCTGTATGGTTGGTTGCGCAACCGCAATACCATCGAATTCCTGGGCATTTGGGAACAACTTTACAACCCAGCATTTAAACCTCTCGAATTCGAGAGGTTTAAGAACCAGGCTGGACTAAACAGCTTTTCCCTGTCACCGAAGAAGTGGATAGAGGCAACAGACGCCATCGGCATATATGCAAAGGCCGGTCGTGGCGGCGGCACGTTTGCCCACAAGGACATTGCGTTCGAGTTTGGCTCATGGCTCAGTCCTGAGTTCAAACTGTACCTGATTAGGGAATTTCAGCGGCTCAAGAACGAAGAAGCGCTCACAACATCTCTGGAATGGAACTTTCAGCGTACGCTTGCCAAGGTCAACTATCGCATCCATACCGATGCGATCAAGGAGCGTTTGATTCCTTCTGTATTGAACAAAAAGCAGTCAGTCGTCGTCTACGCCAGCGAAGCAGACCTGCTCAATGTCGCGTTGTTCGGCATGACAGCAGCGCAGTGGCGACAAGCCAACCCAGATCAGCCCGGTAACATACGAGATACCGCTACGCTGGAACAACTTGTCGTGCTTTCAAACTTGGAGAGCATCAACGCCGTATTGATCCATCAGGGTCTGCCTGCACCAGAGCGTCTGTTACAACTGAATGGAACCGCCATCACGCAAATGCGCTCATTGGTGGAAATGAGCACCGTCAAGCGACTGGGTAATCCATAGCCAACTGATGCTTTAACCATCAAGAATTCAAGCGAATTAAAAGAGTAAGTTGGGAACAACTTTTAAGTTTGGTGCGTTCGCATAGTGGAGCGGCTGGTGTGGGTCGGTTTTGACACGTGTAAAGGCACACAATTATGAGTTTTGGGGCTAGTTTGGGAGTAGCCCTGTCGCCCGCCCAGTGCGTCCTGATGGTGCGGCTTCGCTGTGCCTTTCGCGGAGGGCATTCATTCCACTGAACGAGACGAGCAAACGGTGGAGCCTGGGCGCCCACTACCATTCGAAGTCTGGCCATTCCTGACGGCCTCCCTGAAAAGCACTGGGTGGAATAATGCCGGGCCGCAGGATCGCGCCGACCTCGGCAAGCGACTGGTAAACCGGATCGAACGTCTCCATCAGTTTTGCAAGCAGGTGCTGCCGTTCCTTAGCGGGCAACTTGATGAAGTAGTAACAACGGCTGTCCAGCAGGGTTTCAATGTGGGTATAGGACGCGGTGCCAGCCCGGAACGACGCATGTAACACGTCGTCGGCCATGGCCGGTGTCGCGGCGCGTAACGCGGATTCCACCACATGCTCAAGTTCGTACATGATCGCTTGATCGTGCCGGTTGGTTGGTATGCTCCCCATGGCACGACGCAGCAAAGACATCTGGATCAGCAGCACTGGCCACAGTATTTTGACGCCGTAGATGCGGCATTGGTCCTCGGTGCCCTCAAAACGCCAACGGTTCTCGCGGTGCCCTTCAAAAGCTTTGCGGAGGTCATAGCAGAGGCCAAGGACGAAGCCTTCCTTGTCCTCGATGATATGGCTCTCATCCACCACATGGCCAACGAAGCCATATAGGCGCTCCAGCGCTGCACGGTCACCCCACAGGGTCAAGCCAGTGTGATGTAGCGTGAGTTCATACTCCAGCATGCTTGCGCTCCGTTTCCAGTCCAGGACGCAAGCTTAACGTACTTTGTGTTGTGCGCAGTGCAAAGCCACGGACTTTCAGCGGGTGCGAACCCCGCCCGGCAACTTTCGCTCCAGCCGGTAGCAATTGGAGCAGCCGTAGATGTAGTGACCAGCATTTCAAACTGGTCAGACCAGTTTGAAATGCAGGGCAACATACCTAGTGCCTTATCCATAATTGCCAATGAACGCTGGTACAAGGGTTCTGCCTTGGCCTATTGACCTTGGGTTCTGTATAGCACTGCCAGGTTGTTCAGGCTGAGGGCTACAGCTGGGTGATCGGGGCCCAAGGCCTTCTCGCTGATTGCCAATGCGCGTAAGTACCTGTTAGTCGACCGGCATCGACTGGACTACTTGGCTCAGTAAACAACGCAGCCAAGCCTAATGCGAAAGTCCCGTAAGCACCATTCAGAAGCCCACTACCGACCAATCGGCGGAGATGACTGATCAACAGTGAGTGGAATCCAAAAAAGCGGGAGGCTGGCCGGATATGACCAAGTTCAGGCAGATCCATGCTTTGCAGAAGCATAGGGTGATAGAAGCAACTAAGGGGGCTCGGTGTTGATCAACTTTGCCACACAGCCAACGGGCTACGGCGACAAATTTGATTGATGTGATCTAGCTACATGTAAGGCCAGGTTTATATATCTTTTGATGGCTAGAGGTGGTAAGTGACAATCGGGATAGGATTGCGTTTTCATCAGCTTTTCCGTGTAAATGAAAGCGCTCAGATGACCAGCAATTGGCAAGTCGAGAATGACAGCAACCTTTACAGCTTTGACTCTACTGACAAACGTATGGTCTGGGCGAAAGATTTAGATACCGATATGCCTATCCATGTCGGCGAGTTAACACCTGATCGCCGCGGTGCAGCTTCGCGTTGTATCTGTTGTTTCTGCAAAGCACCTCTAAAATCTATCAATGCGGCACGAAGTTGTGACGAACGCAGAATACGCCCCCACTTTCGGCATCCAGAAAACACCGAAAAAGATAGTTGTCTGGTGGTTTCAGCTCGTCAGGCGTCAATTGCTTTGTGGTATGAACAAGGTGTTATTGAATTACCAAAACGTACCGCCTTAGCTTCGATGAAGGGCGTATCAGGTTACAAATACGAGGGAAGAGCGAATCGAAATTCTGAAAGAGTCAGGATTCAAAAAGTCCAGTCAATCGATATTACCCGCGCATTACTCACGCTGGATGATGGTCGTGAGTTACTAGTTTATTTGGTTGCTGAAGAGGTGGAGCCAGATGAGCATGGAAAACGAGCAATTATCACTTTGAGGATTGATGATCCAAAGTTGGCATCGCTAGCACCAGAAGAGCTACGTAAACATATCAACATCCTTTTAAGTAAGGCAGAGTGGAATAAATGTTGGTCTGATGAAATTGAGGAGGCAAAGCTTTCAGCTATTACTCAAGCAGACGAATCTTACGATTGGTGGCATGAGGATAAGGAGCTCGAATTTCTTCCGGCAGAGATGCGTGGCGAAACACTTTTGCATCGCATGGCAAAAAGTATATTGGCTCGTATCAAGCTTATTCGTGTCCCCGAGCTTACTTATAGTGCAGAAATGATCGACCGAGAAGGCATTGTTCATAACAGTACAGCAACTAGGAACGCTGCCACCTTGCAGTTAATGGATGTCCAACTTGAAAAGAAGCTGGGTCAAATCCGCCCTGATTTGATAGGGACAACTTTACCTATGAATCCGTGGCCAGTACAAACCTTACTCGTTGAGATTACTGTAAGTAATAAAATTACTCCTGAGCGCTTGGCTCGCATCCGGGAAGTTGATCAAGCATGCATGGAGATTAATCTCAGCCAATTTTCCGGGCGAGTGACAGTAGCCGATATGGAGAAGCTACTGAGCGAAGATGATGCCGGTAAATGTTGGTTGTATCACCCAGATCTGGTTGATTTAGAGACTTTGGCCACAGCACAAGTCCTACAGAAAGTTGCAATCCATCATCAGCAACTTGATAAGCTGGCAGCATACGAAACCAGGAAAATTGAAGAGGCTGAGTGGAAGTTAAAAGTCTCGTTCATGACAGAAACTAAAGTGGTAAGAAGCTGGTTTAAGTGCTGGTACGAAGAACAATATGCTGATGGAGGAGTGAGTGAAGAGCAGCGAAGTTGGCAACAAGCGATGCTCATTAAAGATATCCCCCTTGATCTCTCTAGAACTTTCAATGGACGTAGCCTTTTATTGCGACTCACTGAGATAGTAAAACTTCACAAATCTGGGAGACAAAGCTTACCTAAGTTGGGGCAGTTGGTTATGAATATCTGCTCGGATGAAATAGCGGAATCGAAATGTTTTCACCCACTTTATTTGTTGGCGCTAAAAAAATACCCTCCTATGCTTACTGACAGGCAGCAGATTCAATTCAATAATTTTTCTAATATTGTTAGAGAAGGATTTAGAAAAAGAGAAAAAGGACCTTATACCTGGCCTGTTGTTTATGATCGACTGCTATTAATACTTTTTCCAGTCCTTGAACCTGCAATTATTTATCTTCGAAGCGAAAAAAATCAAACGATCAGTAAGTCAGTGCAGGCTACTCATACACCCATTAAATCTCAATCCCAAAATTCCTACGTTGGAGGTAACGGAGGTCATGATGTTGCGGAAACCAGTTTTGCGGAGCGAAAGTTTTTATCTCTGAAGAAAATAAGCAGAGCAAAATTTAAAAGTAACGTCGATAAATTTATTGAAAAATATAGGGAAGATATTTTAATAGCTTCAGGCCAATTTTCAGGAACTGGTTGCCTACCGTGGACGTTTGCAGATCGTTATGCGGAAGATAAGACATTTAGTGTTGATATTGTGATGCAAGCTCTTAAAGAACTTGGCGTGGCTAGAAGTAATTATACTTGGTCATAAATGGAACGGTTTCGTACAACTATAAGCAAGCATGTACGAGAACTAGCATTTTGGTGTTTGGGACACCATGCTAAATAGGTACG
This sequence comes from Chitinimonas sp. BJB300, assembly GCF_002735695.1. Lineage (GTDB taxonomy): Bacteria > Pseudomonadota > Gammaproteobacteria > Burkholderiales > Chitinimonadaceae > Chitinimonas. Next base: position 435 of record NZ_PDZH01000034.1, on the reverse strand, counting down.
CCTTTTTCGTACAGTCTGTGGCTAAATTTGGCAGGCAGCAAACAACCCTAGGACTAAACCGCTCGCGCGGTAGGGGTCGTGCTCAACCGCAGCGCGCAGCTCTGGCAGGCAAGGGGTTCGTATCGTGCTGGCAATTGCCGATGTTGGAAATGAGGCATTCCCGCCTCGTTCTGACAGGAGCCAGCCATGGAAACCCGGAATCCGAGTATCAGCCCGTTACGCCAGCGCATGATCGAGGACATGCGGATGCGGAAATTTGGCGAGAAGACGCAAACCCAGTACGTTCGCGCAGTCCGGCAATTTGCCAAGTACCTTGGTCGATCTCCCGAGACAGCCAGCGTTGAGGAACTACGAAATTACCAACTGCATCTGGTCGACCACGGAACGTCGCCGGCGTCGCTGAACGCTGCGATCTGTGGTTTGAAGTTCTTCTTC
>NZ_PDZH01000347.1 GCF_002735695.1 Chitinimonas sp. BJB300 | reverse complement strand
ACACCACCCCCAACCCGGGCGACCAGACCCCGCAGGTGAACGGCGCAGCCAAGCTGCGCCCGGACCTGTGGCTGAAGCTGGGCCAGTTGAAACAGCACAGCGGTTTTGGTTGCGCCGCGCAAAAGGTTGCGTGTGGTGAAGTGGAACTGGTGCATGCCGGCAATGAGTACAACCAGCAAGGCTGGCGGCACGCCAAGCCGTACATCCAGATCGCCGAAGACATGACGAGCCAGGGCAGCAGCAGTGCGGAACGCTGCCACGCCCCTGAAGCACCGCAGCCCCCGATGATGCCGGTCGCGCAGCCGCCGGTGATGACGACCGAACAGGTCCGGCTGGATGCTGGCGCGCTGTTCCGGTTCGACCGCTCGGGCAAGGACGACATGCTGCCGGAAGGCAGAGCGAAGCTGGACGAGCTGGCACGCAAGCTGAGCCAGGGCTACGCGCAGATCGAACGGATGACGATTACAGGCTACACCGACCGGCTGGGGACGGAGCGTTACAACCAGGCGTTGTCGGAGCGGCGTGCGCAGGCGGTGGCGAACTACCTGAAGGAGCGGGGCGTCACGGGTTCGATGAGCGTGCATGGACGTGGCAAGGCGGACCAGGTGGTCGCGTGCGGCACGAAGACCAAGCGGACCCCGGCGCTGGTGAGTTGTTTGCAGCCGAACCGTCGGGTGGAGATCCAGATAGAGGGGGTGAAGCGCTAGGTGGGGGGGG
>NZ_PDZH01000346.1 GCF_002735695.1 Chitinimonas sp. BJB300 | reverse complement strand
CGACTATCGCACCAGTCGCAGCGGCGAACATGTGCGCGATTTCCTGCGGGACTGGCGCGGGCATTTGATGGTGGATGATTACGGTGGTTACAAGGCGTTGTTCCAGCAAGGCGTGACGGAACTCGCCTGTCTGGCGCATGCGCGGCGCAAGTTCTTTGAACTGCACTCAGCGATGATGAATCACCCGGTAGCGGAAGAAGCGTTGCGTCGAATCGGCGAGTTGTACGCGATTGAAGCCGAAGCGCGCGATGACGATGTGGCTGCGCGGCGGCTGCGTCGTCAGCAGGACGCCGTACCCAAGCTGCATGCGCTGCACGACTGGCTGATCACCCAGCGCCAGACGGCAGCCCCCGGCGGTGGCTTGGCACGCGCTATCGACTACAGCCTGAAGCGCTGGCCGGCGCTGGCGCGATATGCCGAGACGGGCCACCTGCCCATCGACAACAACCCGTGCGAGAACGCTATTCGGCCGATCTGCCTGGGGAAGAAGAACTGGCTATTCGCGGGTTCCGAGCGCGCCGGCCAGCGTGCTGCCGCCATCCAGAGCCTGCTGGCGACGGCAAGGCTCAATGGTCTGGAACCGCTCGCCTGGCTGCGCGACACCCTGGAGAAGCTACCCGCCTGGCCAAACAGCAGAATCGACGAACTGTTGCCGTTGCGGACGACGGCAGCGGCGTAGCATGCCGCAGCGTTGCTGCGTAGGTGGAAGCGCTGGACG
>NZ_PDZH01000345.1 GCF_002735695.1 Chitinimonas sp. BJB300 | reverse complement strand
ATATATATATATATGCTTGTCTGTGTGTTTCTTTCGAGATGCTGAATATGATCTAGATAAGTTCTACGCAGACTAAATGCAAAATACCTCAACTGAAGCGCTTGACGTGTGTTGGGGCAGACAGTCCACATCTATATATATATGCATTGCTAAAGTGGTTTTGATTGCGATCTCGTCCACGCTTTTCATTCTAAATTGTGTGCGCCAACCAATCTATCTACGGGAGCGATGACCGAGTTCATTATCAAGGGGCACCTAGCTGGGACTATTTATGCACCTACCGTGAAGCATTGGTCACCACCGGATCCAGACCGCTATTGAGTGCCATATAGGTATATATATACATACCTACCTGCTGTGGTCTAAATCGAGAATTCGTCTTCATATCACAGACTGGTAAATGTGGATCAATCCACTAATCAATCTACCGGAGCGGTAACTGAGATCTAGGGTATTCGAAGTCGGCATGTTAGGTGCTATGAACAGACTTTGAAATTGGAGGACTGCAGGCAGCAGCCCAACATTGCATAAAATCTGCCTGTAATTGGTTTGATGTAGTGAAAATTTGGCGGGTAGCGTGGAATGCATTTGAACAATGCATTGGCTATTTACCTGTCTAAAGGACAGCTGCTTGCGACATAAATCGAATGCTCGCAGGCTAGATGACTTGAACCAAGCAGAAGTATCGGATGCAAATTGGCCAAGACGCCTAAAGACAGAATCATAGGTATATATATA
>NZ_PDZH01000344.1 GCF_002735695.1 Chitinimonas sp. BJB300 | reverse complement strand
GGACTTTTGCAACCTCACTGGATCAGTTGGGTGCGTCGCTTCGTGAGGTGCAAGCGTTGATGCGACATAGGAATTTCACTACCACCATGATGTACATCACGGCTAATCCTGCTCGGCTGCGAAAGCTGGTCAACCGGATGGCAGTGATAACAAGCAATGGTGAGTAGGGTTATTTCCATTTCTTACATCAATGAAGTTACATTTCTATAGTAGGGGTACACATACTTGTACCTTGGGAATGAGACAAAACTTATTTAACAGTTTCATCGCTAACTACTACCACCTAATGTGCTTCCCGCGACCTAGACTAGTAAGTCATAGATAGGACGATCAGTATACATATACCTATATATATACCTACTTGACCTGCAGCTGCTTGCGACATAAATCGAATGCTCGCAGGCTAGATGACTTGAACCAAGCAGAAGTATCGGATGCAAATTGGCCAAGACGCCTAAAGACAGAATCATAGGTATATATATACATATATATAAATAACTATAGCGGTGTTGTTTGAGACCTTGTCTTCGTTTTGCTGTTTAGTGGGTGAGGTCAAAGCTATCTATCTACTGAAGCACAGGCAATGACCTAAGTCATGTAATTACATTAATGGCGACAAGCATATATATATATATATGCTTGTCTGTGTGTTTCTTTCGAGATGCTGAATATGATCTAGATAAGTTCTACGCAGACTAAATGCAAAATACCTCAACTGAAGCGCTTGACGTGTGTTGGGGCAGACAGTCC
>NZ_PDZH01000343.1 GCF_002735695.1 Chitinimonas sp. BJB300 | reverse complement strand
ACCGGCATTACAGCCGATGCACTGCGCTTTACCCGCGTGAATTCCGATCTCGTCGTTAAGTACAGCGACACCGATACCGTCACGCTGACCAACTGGTTCAGCGACGATGGCTACAAAGTTGAGCAAGTCACCTTCGCCGATGGTGGTAATAGCAGTATCGCCCAATTGTTAGAAAACCCTAAAGTTTCGCCAAAGACGGCATCAAATACTGTCAGTCGCAACAAGCGTTCACTGGATGAGCCAGAAATTGCGGTTTGCTATCGGGGTGACCCAGACATGTCATCGGCTCGCCAGCCGATAGTCGCGGTTTGCACCATGGGCAGCAGCGTCAATGGCGTCGACCAGCAGCTGAATGCAATGGTAAGCGCCATGTCCGCCTTTGCACCGCAGGGTGCTGGTGTATTGGGCCAAGGCATGGCGACGCAAGACCCTTATGTGCCGGTCTTCGCGGCAAACATGATGTAAATCGCGTCAATTCAATCTAAACGTTCGTCGTTCAAACAACCCGGGCCATGCGTGGCCTGGGTTGTATTTTTTATGGGCAGAGCCCTTGTCTACCAAAGACTCGGGCGGGCTCAGTATTTTCTATTTTTATACTTATTCCCGATTTTGGTGAAATACATGAATGATCCTCAGGGCACCGCTGTCGATGCCCCCTCTTCTTCCCAGCCCGTCGACTCGGGCTTGATGGGTTTGGTCATGCTGGCGCGCTTTCATGCTGTCGCCGCAGAGCCTGCGCAATTGGCACATGAGTTTGG
>NZ_PDZH01000342.1 GCF_002735695.1 Chitinimonas sp. BJB300 | reverse complement strand
AAACCGGGCGATGTGCATCAATTGGAGGCAGATTGACCTCAACTGCTCCAACCGCCCGGTGCGGACCCGCATGCCGGGTGGTGTGGCAGGGGTCGGCCAGAACATCTGGTCGCCCCTATGCCGATAGAACCTGTCTAAAGTCTGCTACGCGTCGGCAATATGGCGTTGAAAACGACCTCGGAATGCTCATTTACTCTGTGTAAACTCCGCTTCCGCGGCTGTTTTCGCCTTATCTTGCCTTAGCTCGCAAGACTTTAGGCAGGTTCTTACTGAATGGGCTGGGTTAATCCCAGTCAGGTGCAAAGCTTAGGTTGGCCAGCCGTTCTCCACGTTCCCGAGCAGCAATGGCGGCCATGTCCGCAGTGGTCAGCTGCATATTGGTGGCTACCCTATTTGCTGCCAGGTTGGCTCGTTGGGTAGAGGAGGGTATGACGGTAAAGCCCTGTTGAACCGACCGAGCCAATGCTACCTGGGCTGCACTGACCTGATGTTGCTTGGCAATGGCCAGTAGTACAGGGTCTTGCAACACCTTGCCATAGGCCAGGGGCATGTAGGCAGTGATGGCAATGCCCTGGCTGCGAGCGTAATCCACGACCTTCCGGTTCTGCAGGAAAGGGTGAATTTCTATCTGTAGATTACTGACTGATGTTACGCAGTAGCTGCGAGAAGCAGCTGTAACTGATCATAAGCCGCGCGGGAGGCGTTGATCAGTAACTTGCGGCAAAGTGCGAATGGGTTCTTCTGCGTCTTGATGCTCAGGCA
>NZ_PDZH01000341.1 GCF_002735695.1 Chitinimonas sp. BJB300 | reverse complement strand
TGAGCAGGTACTTCGCGCCGGCGCCGTAGCGGCGTTGGTCGGTGCCTTCCACGCTGTGTTCGGCATCGGCGTTCAGCGCGAAGCGGTCGGTCAACCAGTAGCCTGCCCCTAATCTGACAGTGGTCGAGTCCAGGGCTTGCGTCGTGGCGGCACCGGTCCTGCTGTTCACCGGGGCGAACACTGCGGTCTCCCGTCCGGTGAACGGGTCAAGGTAGGTGTTGTTCGCGCCATTGCCGAAGAAGCCGCCGTTGGGGGTGTTGCCGCTGCCCAGGGGGGCGGTATTCGAGGCGATCAGGGCAGTGCTCGGCATGCCGATGGTCTCTTCGGCGTGTTGCACCGAGAGGTCAAGCGTCAGCCGGTCAGTCGCCCGGAAGGCCACCCCAAGTTGCTGGCCTTCGCGGTTGGCATCCGTGGCGCGTTGTTCGCTGCGGATCGCTTCGCCATATACCTTGATGCTGTCGGTCACCTTCGCGACAGCCTTGACGCCAGCTTCACCCTGCCCGCCGCTGATGCCGGCGGTGGTGTTGTTGAAGCCGACTTCGCTGCGGTTGTAGTAGGCCTTGGCCTGCACCTGTTCACTGCGGTGCGCCAACTCCACCCGGACGGCGTCGCCATCGGCTTCCTTCTTCAACTCACCCGACAGCCCGCTCGGGGTGGTGTACACATTGTTGCCGACCGAGTAGGTCGTGGAGATCGTGCGGGCGAACTCGGCCACCAGGGCGGTGTGCTTGCCCATCTGGTAGCTGAGGTTGGCGCTACCCAGGC
>NZ_PDZH01000340.1 GCF_002735695.1 Chitinimonas sp. BJB300 | reverse complement strand
TGCCTGAGCATCAAGACGCAGAAGAACCCATTCGCACTTTGCCGCAAGTTACTGATCAACGCCTCCCGCGCGGCTTATGATCAGTTACAGCTGCTTCTCGCAGCTACTGCGTAACATCAGTTATTGAATCATCCGGATGTCATTCGCCATATGCCTCTTGCTGATGGCAATTGGACTGAGAAATCGGTTATTGATTGGGTGGCTGGCAAAGATAGTCAATGGACGATGAATGGCTATGGCCCGTGGGCAATTCGTATAGACGGCGTCTTTGCCGGATGGGGTGGTTTTCAGAAAGAAGCGGATGGCGCTGACTTTGCGCTAGTCCTCCTCCCAAAATTTTGGGGGTATGGCGCTGCACTATTCCGTTCAATGCTAGGTCGTCGGGCTGAACTCAATATTGGCTCTGTCAGTATCCTATTGCCTCCCAGCAGGTTACGGCTCAGGGGCCTAGCCCGTCTTGGTTTTGTGCCTGACGGCGAATTGGAGTACGAAGCTCGCCGGTTTCTGAAGTTCAGATTGAGATGAAAAAATTGACATCCTCCCCTCCCTAAAGGACGGGGATTCCTACTGCGCTTACCTCAGGCATTGAGCCTTTGGCAAGTCGGCCCAGTGGGAGCAATATTTGACTGGCAACTCCCAACCCCAGGACTAAACCGCTCGCGCGGTAGGGGTCGTGCTCAACCGCAGCGCGCAGCTCTGGCAGGCAAGGGGTTCGTATCGTGCTGGCAATTGCCGATGTTGGAAATGAGGCATTCCCGCCTCGTTCTGACA
>NZ_PDZH01000339.1 GCF_002735695.1 Chitinimonas sp. BJB300 | reverse complement strand
ACCAGTACCAACGCCCGATCAAGAGCTTGACGGTAGGGGATCGGCAGATTGAGTACGTGGAAGTGACGCCGCAAGACATTGCACAGGCCAATACGCTGGCGCATGAAGTGCTGGGCCGCAGCCTGGACGAGTTGCCACCGCAGACGCGCAAATTGCTGATTCAGGTGTGTGAGATGGTGCGCGCCCGCGCAGCCGTACTGGAACTGCCTTGTTCGGAATACCGATTCAGCCGCAAGGTGGTGCGCGACGCCACCGGTTGGGGAGATACCCAGCTCAAGGTGCATCTGGCGCGACTGGCCGAACTGGAATACTTGGTAGTGCATCGTGCCAGCCAGGGCCAAGGCTATGACTATGAACTGCTGTATGACGGTGATGGCCGCAATGCGCCGTATCTGTCGGGCTTGCTTGACCCGGCCTGTCTGTACGACAGCCCGCGGTCGGGGCTTGAGGGTAGGCAGTCGGGGGATATAGGCACGTGGTCGGTTGCTGGTCGGGGCGAGGTCGGTACCGGGTCGGCCCCTGGTCAGACGGACTTAGGGCCTTCAACGCCAGTATCTACAAGGCTGATAGAGGTTGACCCTGAAAAACCGTCAATCACGCGGCACCCCCTTCCCAATGCAGTACCGTCGTACCCGCAGGGTGTCGTAGCGGTAGAAGGCGCGGGCTATGCCGCGTAAGGGCCAGAAACTCAAGACGCGCCATCGCGCACCGACCAAACCACAAGTACCACGGCGTCAGGTGGCCGACCCGCTGGCGCATCACCCGATGCTGGCTT
>NZ_PDZH01000338.1 GCF_002735695.1 Chitinimonas sp. BJB300 | reverse complement strand
TTGCCGAATTGTTCCAGCAGTTCGGCGGAAATCGAGGGCAAGGCTATGGGCTGGGTTTTCTGTTTGCGAGGCATACATTCTCCTTGGGAGCATGATATGCCCTGAACACGAAATTACTGACAGGCCCTATCTGTCTGACTACCCTGCTTTTACAGCCTGTTGAATTACTACCCGATACGGTGTTGATTGATGAACCTGAACTAGGTCTACACCCCTATGCAATCACAGTATTGGTCGATCTATTCAAGCAGGTAGCTGAACGTAAGCAGCTAATTGTTTCTACCCAATCGGTAGAACTGGTAAATGAGCTAAGCCCTGAAGATGTGATCGTGGTTGACCAGGAGAATGATGCTTCTACCTTTAGAAGGTTCTCTAACGAAGAACTGGAAGGCTGGCTAGAAGAATATGCAATGGGAGAAATCTGGAAGCGCAACATCCTTGGTGGGAGGCCTTGAGCATGACGGAAATCATCGTCTTTGCGGAAGGCCCCAGCGATGAGCAGTTCATCAAGCAAGTTGTTGCACCCGCATTACGGCACCTACAGCTATATTTAAAGCCACAGACGCTCCAAACTTCGCAACATATCAGCGGTGGGGCAGTAAGCTTTGATCGCCTCAAGTTCAATGCACGCAATACCTTGCGTCAAAATCAAAATATCGTATTAACTGATGTTACGCAGTGCATACGATAACCTGTCGCCATGAAGAACAAAGAACTCGATTTGTACACCGACTATTTGCTGAGCACGTTTGGTGCGGCGACAGCAACGGGCTTGTCGGCGATGGT
>NZ_PDZH01000033.1 GCF_002735695.1 Chitinimonas sp. BJB300 | reverse complement strand
GCACCACCAGCGAACCGTTAAAGTGTTCATGGCCCGAATCGCGGTACACACCCAGCCGTTGCAAGCGCCCGCGCACTTCCGCGCCCGCGACCCGATTTTTTTCTGGAAGACGCAGGCCCAAGGTGCGATTGGCGTAACCGAGCCGAAACGTATCGATCAGTTCAGGATGGTCCAGACCCCGTGTTTTCAGGTAGGCCAGCGCTTCCGGGCTTTGCTTCAAACTCGCGTGGTAGTAGTCCACCACCTGGCCAAGCACTGCTTGGTCGTCCGCGTCAGTCGCGACGGGCGCAGGCAGCATGCGCACCGTGGTGCGCTTCACCGACTCCGTGCCAGCAGAAGAAACAGCAGCTAAAGGCAGACCCTCCCGCAGCAACTCGGCCGCATGGCGGAAGCTGATACCGCGCCGTTTCATCAGCCAATCAATCGGCCCACCCGCTGCGCCACAACCAAAGCAATGAAACAGGTTCTTGCTCGGCGTCACGATTAGGCTGGGGGTGGTTTCCTCATGGAAGGGACAGCAGGCCGCGTAATCCTTTCCCTGCTTGTTCAGCGCGATGCCGTCCGCCTCAATCAGGCGAACCAGCGACACCTCGGCCTTCAAGCGTTCGACTTCTGTATCCGGGATACGGGCCATAAACGGGATTCCCTCTAAAATCTTGTCAAGACCATATATGTGTATTATTGTTGCACATACATATGTACTAAGGTCAAGTGCTATAGGTTTCAGGAGGTAGGATCATCGGCGATACGTTTTCTCTCTGGTTGTCCATGTCTCTATCCGCACGTCTGATTACCCTGCGCAGGCAACTGGGCCTTTCACAGCAAGCGATGGCTGATGCTGTTGGAGTACATCCAAACAGCTGGAAGAAGTACGAATCTGGCCAAGCACAACCGTCTCTAGAGGTGCTGAAGAAGATCGCCATCAAACTGCACGTTAGTACTGACTTCTTGCTGTTTAATGAACAGGAACGTGGACCAAGCGATGAATTCCGCCTACGCTTTGAGGCGATTTCTTCGTTCTCCATGGAAGAGAAACAGGTCGTCAAAGAGATACTGGATAGCTTGATCCTGAAGCATCAGGCAAAGCTGCTCTTCACCCCACAGCAGACAGGCAGATAACGTTTACGTCCTGTCTGCCATGTAGCAGCTAAAACAGAAACCCCCTGAACCCCAAGCAGCAGCTGGGGTTCAGGGGGCTTTTTTATTTATCTAATAGATATCTAACAGATAAAAAATATCTAGTAGATATCCACCAGATAAATAAACAGCGCTGGGAAACATGCGCCATCAGGCCGTGTTCTCCCCTTGCAGACCCTGCCCGTTGAGTGGTCACGATGGTCGAACCGGGCGGGCGGCGGCGTCGCCGGGCGCGAGTGTGTCATCTGGATTCGTGCGCTACTGATGGGTCGCGCCGTACCCGTCCGCGTGCTGCACGAGACCTTTTTTCGGGCACTGGATGGGACACCTTGGAAGGCTGACGGGGTGTATACACCGTATACAATAATTGCCTTTAAGAATCAGTCGGTTAAAAGCAAAATGTAAACATTGTATACAGCTGTATACAGGTACATCCCTTTTAATTCAGTGACTTACAGCCCACAAAGTGGTGCGTATGGTGTGGGGGTGATTTTGACACGAGTTAAGGGCACACAACTTGGGGGTTTTGAGGGGCCGTTTTGGGGGGCGTCCAAGACGCCGCCCAAGTGCGTTTTACCAGCGCGGCTTTGCCGTGCAATCGGCGAGTTTTAAGCAAACTGTTGGTACTCTGTGAGTTACTGCCTGCACCGTGAAGACGGTTTCGAGTTTCGATGCTATTGATTTGCTTGATCGTTAATAGAACAAAGCCGGGTCGGATACTTCCGAGCCGGCTTTAAGTGGTTAGGGGAGTCGACTGTACCCAACCTTTATGTCTCATGGTCCTTGTGAGACTCGCATCGAGGACAGGTTCTTGTCTCTAGTAGCCACGCTAACCATTCACCAAAGTTCTTATGTGTAATAGCGTACCAAACCAGACTTAACCCACATTGCGGACATCGAATAAACATGGCTGCACCAATGAGTGCAACAAAGCATATTAGTATCGACCCTAGGTGGACAGTTACTTCGGATATAAGAAATATCGATGCTAGCTTTTCTGGTATTAAGAAACCAATACCGGCCACAGCGAATAACATCCCAAATACCCAAAGTTTCCACTTTTGATTAAAGATTAAAGGGGTCAATATTTCATTCCTTAAACAAAAAGAGGGGCTTGGGTCCTATACAGTCAAAAATTCACTTCCTGCACTCACATCCCGATGACACTGCTCGGTTCACTCCTGTGCGAATTACTGAGCCCATTAAGACCCCGGCATCATATGTTCCCTTGATGAGAACAGAATTAATTGCCATTGTGGCTGTACCAGTTGCAACTGCTTGCGCAAAAGTGCGACTTCCGATACCCGACAGAGCATAGCCCGCTCTACTGTCACGAACTGCTTGTGTAGCAGCACCGACAACGGTAAGTCCGCCATATGTTTTTGCGAACGAGCCCCCTGCTGCCATAGACCCTACTGTTTTGGCGATTGAAGTTGCATCCTGAACTTCCATAAAGTTGGCCACAATGTCGTCAACTGCACTATTTCCGCTACAGCCTCCGGTTGCGTCACGGATGTCGTCTCTGAGTTCTGGCAAGCTATATAGACCCAACGGATCGATGTATCTCAGCGGATTTCCGTTGACATAGGCATAGGTATTGATCCCGCCCGCCAACCCTATCGGATCGCTCTGTAGGTATCGTCCATCCTTCGCACTGTAATCCCGGAAGTAATTGTAATGGTGACCCGTTTCCTTATCAAAATACTGCCCAGGGAAGCGCAGGTTGAAGGTGTACTTCGCCCCTGTACCTTCTGGATCTTCGTTGGCGTTTGAGGCACCAAACGGCTCACCGAGTTCCCAAGCCCAGATCGCGTGCTTGGTGGCGTCGGTCAACAGTCGTGGGGTGCCGAGGTGGTCGGTATGTATATTACGGATATCCATGCCGTTGTCCACCAGCGCAATCGGGGTGTTGCCCAAATAAATGTATTCGCGCCTCACGACGCCCAGTTGGTTCGACTCCGCTATCAGTCGGCCCCACTGGTCGTAATGGAACACGGTGGTGGTGCCCTGGTAGGTCTTCGCGACCCGTTCGCCCAAGCCATTGAGGGTGAACTGGGCGCCGGCGACTTCGGTTAATCGGCCGCGGGCATCATAGGTGTAGTTATTGCCACCGCCACCGGTACGGCTGCCATTGGCATCGTATTGGAACACCGGGTTGGACCCACCCGGGTTTGACGCGGCTTTGAGTCGGTTGCTTGTGGCGTCGATGTCCTGCTTGAACATCATGTCGTCGCTGCGCAAAGCAGTACGATTGCCATTGGCGTCGTAGCCATAACCTTGGCTGCTCGGCACAGACGTGCCGCGGTTTTGCAGGATGCGTCCGTCTTTCCACTCGGTCAGGCGGTCCAGGTTGTCGTAGCCATAGGTGTGGGTTTGCCCAATCGGCAGCCCCAGGCGCTGCAACATCCGCTCCCACCACCCCCCGCTGATCTGCTGGCTGATGATGCGGCTGGCACCGTCATAACCCAGCGTCAGCGTACTGTCACCGAGGCTCAGGCTGGTGATGCGGTTCTGGTTGTCGTAACCACTGCTGCGCACTTCACCATTGCCAAAGGTCCAACCCTGTACCTGCCCGAATGGGCGATAGGTCAGGTTCTGGATGACAACCTTTTCTGCTGCCGTGCCTTGCTTGGTGGTGACCTTGTTGACTTGACCTGCTGCGTCATAGAAATAGGTGACGATGCGGCCGCTCGGGTAGGTCAGCTGGTTGAAGCGGCCTGCCGCATCATAGCCATAACGGGTGACATAACCCTTGTTCCAGATACTGCGGTCTTCACTGGCCACGCGACCCTGGCTGTCGTAGCTGTAGGTGATCTTGCCGCTGCTGTCGGTCAGGCTGGCGAGTTTGCCGGTGCTGGTGCCACTGGCGCCATAGGCATAGACCTGGGTCTTGCCATCGGCGAAGGTGAGCTTCTTGAGCAGACCACCTGGACTGTACTCGTACTGGGTCTTCTGGTTCTTGGCGTCGGTACGGGTAGCCAGTAGTCCGTCGCTGAGTCGGGTGTACTGGGTCACCCCGGTATCGGGACTGGTCTGCTTGAGCAAAGCATCAAAGCCGTTGTACTCATAGCGGGTGACTAGGCGCCGTGGGTCGGTGACGCTGAGCAGGTTGTCGGCCGCATCGTATTCATAGCGGGTGACCCCATTGATGGAATCGATGAAGCTGCTCAGGCGATTCAGGCCGTCGTAGCCATACACATTGGCCTGACCGAGGTGGTTGCGTGATTCGAGGGTATTGCCATTGGGGTCATAACCGTAGCCCGTCCACCCCCCATCGACCCGCGTGACTTTCTGCAACCGGCCCAAGGGGTCGAACTGACGTTCCAGGCTTTGGATGATCGCCGCCTTGGCATCCTTGATCTCTTCCTTCAGCGGATTACCCATTGCGTCCAGCGTGTATTGGACGGTATTGCCCAGCTTGTCCTTTATGGTGGTCAGACGATGGGCATCGTCGTAGGTGTAGGTCAGCTGATTACCATCTGGTGGGGTGATCGTGCTGAGCAGGCCGGTGGCGGTATAGCCGTAGGTGGTGGTCAGAGCGCCCACTTTCTGGCTGATCAAGCGGCCGCGTGTATCGTAGCCCAGGGTGATCACGACCCCATCGGGCCGGGTAAGGCTCAGCGGCAAACCATCGGGGTTGTATTGGGTGTAACGGGTCACCCAGCCATTGGGGTCGGTGCTGGTGCTGAGATTACCACCGGCATCGTAGGTGTAACGGGTGATGCGACCTGCTGCATCGGTGCTGTCGATCAACCGGTTCTGGGCGTCATAGCTCCAGCGCCAGGTTTGGCTGCTGTTGTCGAGCAGCTTGGTCACGGTCTTAACGGTCAGGTTACCCTTGGCATCATAGGTGAAGTCACTGCGGCGAATCGGGTCGGTGATCTTGGTCGGTAGGCGGAAGTCAGCATGCCATTCAGTACTCACATCGTACTGTTCCGGCCTATAGGCGGCCTCAGTCCGCTTGGTTTCCAGCTTACGGGCAAGGTTGTACTCATAGCGGGTGATGACGCCATTGAAGTCAGTGGATTCAATGACATTGCCATCGACATCGTATTGGAGCCGGCTGCTGCTGGCCCCACAACCGGCCCCACCGGGCTGGCTATTGCCCGCGCTGAACAAGCCCCCATTGAATTTCTGGAAGCTGTAACGCCGGACCGCACCCAGCGGTGTCGTTTCGTCGGTCCAGATGCTGTTGCCATAACTGCCATAAGCGAGGGTGACGGTATCAACGCCATTGGCGTGTTCCGACCGTACCGCACGACCCTTGTCGTCGTAAGCCCAAGTGGCATAGCGCTTCTGTGCTTCGTCGATGATGCCGGCCAACAAGCCCGGCTTCTTGGCATCGTCGTAGCGGTATTGGCGTTGGGTCTTATCGGCAAAGGTGGCGCTGGTCAGCAGACCATCCGCACTGTAGCCGTAGACCACGCTGTACTTACCGGCGGTTTCGACCTTGGTCAGCCGTTTGCTGGTTGGGTCATAGCTGAAGGTCAACCGAAAGGTGGTGCCCGCTTCGCTGACTTGGGAAAGCAGACCATTCTGATAGCTGAGATTGTAGGTGCGGCCATTAATGTATTGCAGCGAGGCCAAATTGCCGCTGGCATCGTATTGCTCGATGGTGTCGGGCGAGGTGACCGTAAAGCCGCTGCCGCCAATCGTGACCTTGAGATGATGTTTGTCGGCAGCGAAGAACGGTGTGCCATCTGGTTTGACGGCAATCGAGGCGCCATCTGCGCGTTCAATGCGGTAGGCCCGGATGGCGGTGGGATTCGTGACAGTGGGGGGCCATCTAAAGTCGGGGTCCATGTCCACCGGTGCTGGCATATTACGGAGCTCGTCTTGCGTCACCTTGATCGGCACCACCCGTGCCTGCCAGTTGTGGCGCCAACCATTACCTAGGCCATTGTCCACAGTGCCGGCAGCACTGTTATAGCTGCGGATAAAGGGAATGCGGCTGGCCGCTAGATCGAGTTCGCGCTGGAATTTATTGCCGGTGGCGGTATTGATGGGGTTGCCCGACTTGGGACAGGATGCACCCTGATCGGGATCGGCTTTTACGGGCGCGCCGGATAAGCAAAGGCCCGGATAGGTATTGATGAGTAAATATTCGCCTTCGGGGCATTTGGTACGGCATCGCTTAGAAACTTCACCACGGAATTGGCCGTCGGGGCATTTATCGTTGGTCTTTATGCGGCAAAACTGAGAAGGAGGCACGTGCGCATTATTTGTTGCCCAATCCCATCCTTCGGGGCAACCACCCTGCAAGCTATTTGTATTGAAGCAATTCGTTGCACTGTAACAAAACTCTTCTCCATACGACCAACCATTATTGCCGTAACCGCTTTTGTTAAAGTATTGACCGACCGCAGGATTCGGCACGTTTCTGCAGCCGGGCTCCGCATCAAGCGCAGCCTGAATTGTTTTGCCTACACAACTACGTCCTGCATTGGTCGCCCGATACCACAAAAGCGGTTCGTAAACATAGAAGTATCCTTCTTCTTCCCCGGGGGGTAGTGATTTTCCGGCGCCAGGAAAGGGGGCGGGATCGGCAGCGAAGCATGATTGAGTCATCAAAATACTCAAGAGCGCTGCCATAAAAATCTTGATCATCATATCTTTCGTGCTGCTCGGCTAAATTAAATACGGTCGATTTGAATAAGTATTTCAAAGGGTATTGGGCGATGTCTGTTGGACAACGGGCATGCTCTAATCTGCATTGATGCGGTCGGATAGCGCACTCAATCCACCACTGCTATCGCGCTCTTCTTCCTCGATACGGTTGCCCATGGCATCCAGCCCATAGCGAATGCGCGCATCCACCCAGTACAGATTGGGTAGATATAGATGCCGAAAAGAAGGACTTGTTTCCCACATGCCGAACGGCAGCGTCTCACCAAGAGAGCCCCGAAGGAAAAATCAACTCGGCGCGCAGCCTAATGGCCATCTATGACGATGTCAATTTATGAGGCTTGGCCGATAAACTGTTGTAGTGGATGATTTTTAGCGAGATTTTAGGCCAAACCAAGGTCGAGACTTGAACCCTAAGCGGCGGTCAAAGCTTGCCGCTTAAGGGACTGAAGCGGGTTGGTGTTTTCAAACATTAACTATTTTCTGCCTCTTACTTCAGACTGGCTAAAGCCACTAAGGATTTCTGAAAACAAGGGAAACCACCTATCCAAAGACCCTACTCTAATCTAGAGAAATTGCTTGTTGATACTTACCCACGCCCCTGCATTAAAGCCGTTGATTCACTGCACTCATGTAATCGGATTGCATGCTTGTTTTACGTCGCTACTTTTATATTCGATCTTCCATCTCTCACTCTTCGGCTTTCGGCACAGCGCATACGCACCATACTCGCCATGGCGGCTTCCACCGGCCCCGGCCAGGCTGGCGTGGTCAGCACTACCTTTTTTGCTGCCCTCTCTCTCCTCCTTACAGCCTGTTCTGCCCGCTCGACATCAATGCCATAAAGGTCAAGGCAACAAAACCGCAGCTTCTGCTCGCCCACCTTCTGCGCAACCCCCACTCGGCGCAGCCAGCACAACGCTTTGTAAACACGCTTTTTCTCCACCTGAAGACGAGCTGCGACATCACTTAAGCCTTCAGCGCCGTTCCACTCGCCGATGACCTGGCGCAGGAATTCACACCAAGCCAGGTCTTCCTCCACTCGCATCATGTGATTGCTGTCTCCTTAAATCGGATGGCTTGCTACGGCCATCCCGCCTTATCTGGATGCCGTAGCGTGTAAACGACTCGCCATCTGCGCCACCACAGCAGCCAGCAGGTCCAGTTCTGACGCCTTGGCCAGCCGCAATAACGAACGGTCGCCATGGATACCTAGCGGACCTTGGTGGCAGCCCGAATGGCACAGGGGGATGGCCAGGTAATCACTGGCCCGCTGTGCAACGCCCTGCCCATCGCGGACATGATGCACATCCGTCTTGCTTGATTGCGTACACCCCAATAGTTCACACAGTACGCACGGTTGGTTCGCAATCCAGTCACGGTGCGAACCTTCGGTCTTGGTAGTGCGATTACGGGGATTCGACGCACGCCGCGCAACCGGCATGGCATGTTCGTCTCCACGCCGTGGCACGATCTTGCTCGGGCGGGCTGTGCTCATTGGCACCCTTCCTGCATCCATTTAGGTGCAGTCCAGCGGACGCCATGTTGGCCGCCGAATGCTTGGATCAACTCAATCATGTCTGCCATTTCAGCAATACTCATACGGCTGGTGCGCACACCCAGTACGACAAAGCCACCATCAATGCCGGGGACTGCACGCTGAATACGCAAACCAGCGCTGATGACTTCCTTCCACTCTTCCGCCGTGAGTTTGTGACCATGCCAATTCACTTGCTGGCTCAAGTCTGTCAGGTGCGCCCACATGCAGGCATTGGCCTGGACACTACGGGTTTTCTTTTTCGGCTTCCAAGTAAGCTCCCCTGCAATGCCCGCATCCAGTGCTGATAGGGCGGAATCCCATACCCGGCGAAACGCACTTCGCGCCCATTCACTGGCTGGAATCAATTCTTGGGCTGCTTCGTGGATAGCATTTTGATTCATTGTTTCTTCTCCAATCACAGGTCTGCCTCCTGCCAATACTGCTTGGCCGTATTGACCATCGCTGGCGACCAGTCAGGTGGTGTATCGGTAAAGCGCGTGCATTCCGGCTGCCAGCCGACTCTGACCGTGCCGGTCTCGCCATCACGGTGCTTGGCCACGATCAGTTCCGCTTCGTTGGGATTGGCTTTCTCGTCGTAGTAGCTCTCGCGATGCACAAGAATCACCACGTCCGCGTCCTGTTCAATGGCACCGGAATCACGTAGGTCTGTTAAGGTAGGCCGGCGTGATGTGCCGCTCTTGGCGCTATCGCGATTAAGCTGCGCCAGGATCACCACTGGAATACCCAGCTCCATCGCTAGCTCCTTCAAGCCAGCCGATACCCTGCCCAACGCAACCGCCCGGTTATCGCCTTTCACCGGAATCAGGTGCAGGTGGTCAACCACCAGCAGGGAGATGCCCCGTTTGCGCTTTTGCTTGCGCGCACCCGCTGCAATGCGCTCCACGGTCTGCCCGGCTTTATCCTCGATCCAAATTGGCGCATCAGACAGC
Source organism: Chitinimonas sp. BJB300 (assembly GCF_002735695.1). GTDB lineage: Bacteria > Pseudomonadota > Gammaproteobacteria > Burkholderiales > Chitinimonadaceae > Chitinimonas. The sequence continues at coordinate 30,674 of NZ_PDZH01000033.1, read as the reverse complement.
CGTGTCGCAGCAACCGTATACGCGCTGTAATCGGTGCCCTGCATTTGCCCGCTCTTCATGCGGGTAAGGCTGATACCGCCTACACCGGCAATGGCCCGCTTGCTGAGCTTGGCAGCCTGCATTTCCAGGCTGTTGTATTGGGCTGGCTGGCCATTCAAGCCGTTTTCTAGAGCAATACTCAAGCCAAGGGCAGACTTACCCATTGAAGGCCGGCCACCAATGACGATGAGATCGCCAGGCTTGAGCCCATCCAAAATCGCATCCAGACCAGCCAGACCTGTCGATAAGCCGCCCAAGACATCGCCACGGTCCAGGCGATCCATCATTTCCTTGGTCGCCGTCTGTACTGCCAGCGCCATCGATACCGGCTCGTGCTCCGTTGTTGCTTCATCGGTCACGCTGGACAACAGGCGAATCGCCTCGGCTTGGCGTTCAGCCAATGTCCGGCCACTGCGCTCTACGGCCAAGTCCGAAATCTCAGCCGCTGCGGTCAGCAGGCTTCGTTCCAGCGCATGTTCCGTCACGATTTCGGTGTAGCGCCGGATGTTTGCGGCACTGGGTACGTTCTGCGCCAACTGGGTCAGGTAGGTCATGCCGCCTGCCGCATCCAACTCGGCATGGGCGTCCAAGTCACTCATCACCGAAACCGCATCGGCTGGTCGATTGGCACCCACCAAGCGGGTAATGGCGCTGAAAGCCAGTCGATGCGCTTCATGGTGGAAATGTTCGGCACGCAGTTCCGGGATGTCGTGCAGCCGCTCCGGCTGGATCAACAGACCACCGATGACGCTCTGCTCCGCCTCGACATTGCACGGTGGCAGGTAGCCAACGAGGCCGGGGTTCCCAGTGGGGAATTGGCCACCAAAGGGAAAGGCTTGCGGCGCGTTCATGCTTGCACCCCATTGCGGTAGTTGCCTTCCACGACCTTCACGAAGTTGGCCTGCTTCAGCAGCCAATCAAAGTTGCATTGGCTCCAAGCGCCGCTCTTGCCCGACAGGAAATCGCTTTCCCCCACGGCGGTGAAGAACCGGGTCCACCACGCCATGCCGGCTTCCACGTCGCCAATGCCGTAACGTCCGAGTTCCTTGCCAGCTTGCACCCAGCGTTGGCGAAGGGCCTGCTTGCGGCTATCGGTCAGCAGCTTGACCCGTGGCAGGGTTGGGCAGGCAGCATGGTAGGCCTCCACCAGACGGGCTGGGTCTAGCTGCACCTTGGCGACCTTGTCCGACACAGGTTCAGCAACCTTAGCCGTGACCGGCTGGTCTGCATGGGCTTGAACCTTGCCCTCAACCTCCCTCGGCGATGGCTCGTCAGCCGTGGCTGACTCTTCCGAACGAAGTGAGGAAGGAATACTTGTGTTTTGGGGTTGTTTATTGTGTGTGGCGTTTTGCCACGTTTGTGCGTGGTGTTTTGCCACGTTCGTGGTGCTCTCCGTGGCGTTTTGCCACGCATCAAATTCCCACTTATCAGGGGCGTTTACTGACACCAGCGAGCCATGTTTTCCCTTGCTGGCCGACACAATCTTGGCTGCAATCAGCGCCTGTAGTGCCCTGCTGGCATCAGAACGATTAATGCCTGCCACCTCTGCCAGCTTTGTAATGGTGCAGTCATCCTGCTGTTTGCCGTAGCCATATGTCTTACGGGCGATAGCCAGCGCCACCTTTAGTTGGCGAGCAGGAATATCGGCAGCCAGTAGCGCATCAAATAGCGCATTGGGTATAGCCATAAAACTCTCCGTCACGAGATAGGACTCTGGCTTTACAGCGCGCTCTGACGAATGAACAAGACGCAATGCGGTGCTCATGCTTGCCTCCCTGCTTGCATCCGTTGACGCTGGCTAAACGAACGTGCTGCCAGTTCAGTACTGAACAGATGTTGCTGCCTACGCGCTTCCGTGTAGTCGCCCGCATCGAATGCGGCACACATGGCCAACTTATGGCGCTCAATACGCCGTTCACGCCACCAGTCGTTAACACGCTGGAAAACTGATTCAAGTTGCTTCATACTCCGTTCCACCTATGTAAGCTGTGTCCAATCCCGCTCAGGCGCTCGCTACGCCGCTTAAGGCGGGATTTCCATTTGTACTGTGTCGAATGGCCCGAAATCGGGCCTGTGATGGGCCTTCAGTTGCTACCGTGGTTACGCTGTAATTCGAGCATCCGTTTTCCGTGTCCGAATACATGCGCACTCAACACCTGTTCCTCGTAGTCGTCGCGGCTCATGCCGACAGCGAACGCCAAGGCACCCAAGGCTTCGTCGATACCGCCATCCTCTTGGCGCGAACTGACGCCCAAGGCGGTACGCAAACGACTTGCGGAACCGTGGATATGGTCAATAAGCAAATCCCTCAGGTATTCGCTGCGTTTCTTGTTTTGCTCCAGTGCCAGCGCTTCCAGGGCGGCATCCACGCTTTCGGGAAGCCACGTCTTGACGGGGGTATCGAACTTCTCGCCGCAACGCGACAGCAACAGTTCTTCGTCCTGATTTCGATCAGGTTGCATGGGTATCTCCTTGTGTTTGCCCATATCTTGCGTATTGCGAATTGGGTTAGAAACGTCGCGGGTTATGCTTTATCGGGCAGGAAGTCGTCATAATCGACGCTTCCACCTGTGGCTTCGCGGATTGCACGGGCCATAGGCAAAGAAGGGGTTTTGCGACCCTTCGCTACGTGGCGGATGTATTCAGGAGATGTATTCGCTGCAGCAGCAACCAACTTAGCTCGCCCACGCTCAGCACTTAGATAGTCAATGAGTTTCATAGGGATAAACTATACCTTATTGGTTTAATGCTAATCAACAAATTCCACCTTTTTGATTGTTTACCTAATAGGTACAAAATGATCGAATATGCACATGGACATTTATCAAATTCGCTTGCAAAACTTACAGAAGTTAGCTGAAGGCCAATCTAGGAAAGACGTAGCCGAGCGGCTGGAGATGGGCTACTCCCAACTCTCGCAGTACGTTGGAAAAAATCCTGCTAAGAACATCGGAAGCGGAGTTGCTAGAAAAGCAGAGATTGCTTATGGAAAACCGCATGGGTGGATGGATATACTGCATCCAGAAAACCTCGAAGCACCGCTAGAGCCTGGTAATATCGCCACAAGGCCGCGCCCAGTCAGCATCTACGACGATCGCGACGAACTTGATGAAGATGAAATTGAGGTAGTAGCTTTGCGGTTAAAGATGTCGGCAGGAAATGGTTCGATGCAGTGGGCAGTAGATGACGAAGGAAAGCGCCACCGCTATAGCAAGCGCTGGGCATCCACTCTAAATATTAGATACCCTGAAAAGCTCACCACCGTAGTTGTTGAAGGTGACAGCATGGAGCCGCGGATTCCGAACGGTGCAAGCGTCACGATTTATACGCATGTAACTAGCATTAGGTCTGGCGAAATTTTCGCTGTGGACTTTCTTGGCGAGTTTTATATCAAGCGGCTATTTAAAGAGCCTGATGGCATCCGCATGGTCAGCGATAGCCCAGATAAGCATCGGTATCCTGACCGAGTTATTCAGGCAGAACATGCTCATTCTCTGCGCATCCTAGGTGCCATTGTTGACGTCAAGTTTAGGCCGGTAGAACGGCCATGGTGGTAGCTTTGCGCCATTTTTCTCTCTCATAAACCCGCTGCAAGCGGGTTTTTCTTTGTCTGTAGTTGCTGCTCTACACCCCTTTCTCTTCCCCTGTCTTTTACCCGTCAAATCAAGGCATAACAGAATCTTACCGCCCGAGAGGTGGTATTTTTTTGCCTGAAAAATTTACCAAAAAGATCAATTACCATTTTTACGACTAAATTTTTATACCCAAAAGGTGTTGACTAAATGTGTACCTAAAAGTTATATTTCATCCTATCGACGCACCACACAGCGTCACAGCAACAACCCAACGAAGTACCAGGCCCAGCGCCGTCCGCTCCTTAACAACATTGATGGAAACAACGCCACGGCTCACAACCGATGCGCTGCGATAGGAGTCCCGGAGAGGGGCCGACAAGCCACAAGGCAGCCGCAGGGATGCGGCCTGGACTGGTTTCGCAGCTGGGCATCAAGCCCTTAACGCAGACGAGGTAATGAGAACGTGGAGAGCGCCAGCACCGGGCGCAGATACGGTGACGCGTTGCCCAGCTACCGCAAAATGCTGAGGGTGCCGCCCTTCACACGATAAGGGCACACGTAAGCCTTCTGTTTCTAGGCCAGAACGCTTACCTGTTCTCAAACATTAACCAAGGCATGCACATGCATTCAGAGACTAACTTCAACAACCAAGATCAATCCAGTCAGTACATCAAACCAAAGTCATCCAATGCACCACGCATCACAGAACGGGACGTGCATGCTGCCATCGTGGGAGAGGACTACCACCACTTCGCAAACTCCACCTTGACCGTCTGTATGTTGCGCTTACGAAATGGCTTTACGGTGCTCGGTCAATCCGCCTGTGTCAGCCGGGACAACTTTGATCCCGTAAAGGGCCGTGAGATTGCCCGACGAAACGCATGCGATGAGGTTTGGAAAGTACTGGGCTACGACTTATGCGAACAAATTCATCGTGTGGAACGTAACAAATCGCTTCTGAGAAATATCTTCGAACCGTACCTCGCAGCCATGTAGAGAGACTCAACGCTCTCTACAGCAACGAGCATAGGCGCTGGGGCTTCGTAGCCCATTACGACAGCGGTCCAGGGTTTGCACACCTGAAAGTGCAAGCCGATACGCACGGTGACAGCCTGGAGAGACAGGCACACTCAGGAGAGAGCGTGGGCGTGCAAAACTATACTGGCCACTAGTAAGCAACTCCGAATCCCAGTCGGAACTAGACAACGGGCGTGGCTCGCTCTCTTTCCTGAGTGTTTTTTCGTCGTCCTCCCTGCCCGAGCCATCGGGTTTTCCCATGCCGCCCCGGCTTAAAAACCGGGTGCGGCTTTTTTTTCGGAAATTGCCATGAATGCTATGTCAGATATCGCTCGAATCCTTGCCGATGTGCAGAACGATCTTGCTGCGAGTAACGATCATGCAGACTTGATTCAGCAAGCACGACAACTGGATAGCAGGGCGGATGCACTCAAAGCGCACATCTACGGCGCAGGCCCGTTTACCTACTGCCTGTTGAATGAAGGCAGGCAACGGACTGAACTCAACACCTTGCGCGAAGACGCAAGGCAATTACGTATCAAAGCCAACGACGTTTTTCAGCGCCAATTCCCCCGCGAATTTATCCCGATGGCCACCCTTATGCGGGGCGCCAATGCACAGGATGCAGCGCGTTATGTCTCTTATTACGGCGATTGACATGCCCTGTCCTGATGACACACCGCCAACAAGAAAAGGAATACACCATGACCCCACTTATCAGGAGCTGGAAGCCCTTTGCGGAACAGAAGCCACTGAACCGACCAGCTGGCAAGCCATTGCCCTTGCCGTCGCATTCCCCTGCGCCTTCTTTCTCTGCTGTGCCCTTATTGAATGGCTACAGCGCTGATCCCTTCGACTGCCCTCCGGCTGTTGAACAGCCCATTACCGATCACGCGGCTTTTGCCCGCGACTATGCCGAGCAAGAAAGCCTAAGCGGACGTAATAGCTCCCCCCTCGAATACATGGAGTACCTAGCGTGAGCATCACCACCATTGTGATTGGCGAGTCCGGTACCGGTAAATCAGCCTCTATGCGCAATCTGCTTCCCAGCGACACCTTGCTGATCCAGTCCGTGAAGAAGCCTTTGCCGTTTCGTTCTTCTCAATGGCGACGGATCGAAACAGGCCAGCCGACCGGGGGGAATATCTTTGTCTGTGACCAGAGCGAACGCATCATCAAATACATGCAGCGCACTACACGCAAGATCATCGTGCTGGATGACTTCCAATACATTCTGGCCAATGAATTTATGCGCCGCAGTGCTGAAACCGGCTTTCAGAAATTCAGCGATATAGGCCGCCACGCCTGGGACATTCTGACCGCAGCGGCCCACCTGCCGGACGATGTCCGCGTCTATATCCTGGCACACAGTCAATCCGATGAGTTTGGTAACACCAAGCTCAAGACCATCGGCAAATTGCTGGACGAAAAAATCACCGTCGAAGGCATGGTGTCTATCGTCCTGCGCACCTTGGTGCGGGATGGTCAATATCAGTTCTCAACACGCAACAGCGGTAATGACACCGTAAAAACCCCCATGGGCTTATTTGAAGACGAGCAAATCGATAACTGCTTGGCGAACGTCGATAAGGCCATCTGCGACTACTACGGCCTGGAAGTACAAACCCTCAAGGCTGCTGCCTAATCCAAAGGAATCCAAGATGTTTAGAAGCTATGAAATTGATGTCCAGGCTGCCAAAAAAGCGGATGAGAAATCAGCACGTATCAGCACGACTGGTCATTACATTGGCACCTTTAAACACGCCATTGCGCGTACATCGACGAATAAAGGGACTGAAGGCGTAGAGCTTCACTTCGAGACGGCTGATAAGCAAGAAGCCAAGTTCACCCTATGGACCTTCAAAGGTACCGGTGAGCCGTTATCTGGCTTCAATACGCTGCAGGCCATTCTTACCTGCCTGCAGATTCGCGGCATCAATGCGGCACCTACTCGCGTTGAACTCTACGACCGCAATACCGGTGGAAAGTCGATGCAGAATGTCCACCAGTACACCGACTTGATCGGCAAACCGATTGGACTGCTGCTTCAACTGGCGCCAGAAGAGTATGTGAAGCACGGCACAGTAGCGATTGCCAACAAGATGGAGATATTTGGCGTCTACCAAGCAAATTCCAATCTGGTTGCCTCAGAAATCCTTAATAAGTCCGGCAAGCCTGAAAAGCTACCCAAGATGATTGCTGCCTTGAAGGATCGTCAATTGAAGAAGTTACCAGCACAAGTCAATGTCGCTGGGAATGACTACGAGTCTGTCAATTCCGGCAATTTCTCTGACTTTGAGGACGATATTCCGTTCTAAATTTCACCAGCATCAAAGACCGAATTCCGTCCAACTTCTACCCCGCCTCGTGCGGGGTTTTTATTGAGCCAGCCATGCACAAGCCTGAATTGTTTTTCGATATCGAAACCCTGCCAACACGAGACCCTGAAGTCATCGCCCAAATCGAAGCCAGCATTACGGCGCCAGGCAACTACACCAAGGCCGAATCCATTGCCCAATGGGAAATCGAAAAGAAACCGGCATTGGTAGAGGAAGCCATTCGAAAAACCTCGTTTGATCCCTGGTTTGGACAAATCCTCTGCATTGGCGTGGCATTTGATGATGAAGCGCCCTTCACCCTTTCCGATCATGGCGAATACGGGGTGCTGTGTAAGTTTTTAGCGCTTTTGGACAGGCGATACAAAAGCCTACTGGGCAACACCAACCCACCTAAGGTGATTGGTCACAACGTCACTGGCTTCGACTTACGCTATGTATGGGTACGCTGCATCATCAATGGACTTCGCCCGCCTGAGTGGTGGCCTGTGGATGCCAAGCCTTGGGATAACCAACGTGTCTTTGACACCATGACGCATGCAGCGGGCGTGGGGGGCAGAGTATCGCTAGACAAGCTCTGTAAGGCACTGGGCATTCCGACACCCAAAGGTGAACTCGATGGCAGCAAGGTATATGACTACTACAAAGCCGGCCGGATCAATGAGATTTTGACCTACTGTGCCGGTGATGTGGAAGCCATGCGAAAGGTCTACCACCGACTGGCCTTTATAGAGATGGACGAACCTGAATTACTTGCAGCGTAATTCCAATAAGCCTCGTGTATGCGGGGCTTTTTTTCGACTATCGCCTGGAAATGGCTGCCACTCCTGCCTACGCGACGTGATGAGTTCTGCCTGAATACCTACATGAGATAGGCAAAAGGATCGAGATGGCAATGCAACTCGGCAAACATCCTGAACCAATAAAGGAATCAACAGAGTGAAAATCGAATCCAGTTCAGTATTAAAGCTAAGGATCACAGGTTTATCTGATCTTGACCCAATATCTGTACTCCTAGAAGACCTTGCACCGGAAAAAGGACAACTCATCATCACCTGTGCTGGCAAGTCGTGGACGCATTATTGGGGTGCAATGGGCAATAGGAACATTGCCCAGTTCTTTTCTATGGCAGGCCAGGACTATTTAGCCTGCAAGTTTGCTCCGGAACTTCCCGATGAAGTAATTGACTTGGATGCAGTTGAAAGAGATGTGCGTGCGCATATCTGTAAATTGCGTAGGAAGAGACAATTATCGGCAAGGAAAGCACGTGAAGACTATCGGGCAATATGTTATTTCCAAAACCTGGAAGACCTAGAAGAACTCGAAGAAATGCTGACGACTATCTATGGGGAAGAGTGGCGGTATTACTTACCGCAATGCCCGAATCCTCCATACGTATACCTTTGCCGGATTATTGCTGCGGCAAAAGAAGGGGTTAAAGCTGCTCTAGGATCAGATATGTTGAAGGTGGCTGCATGAGTTACCCGTCTTGCCCCTTTGATCTATGGCCGAATGTGCCAAACAAGTACCCATCACCCGAGCCCAAACAGCCGGGTGATTTTTTTGGTGGGTACGATTTCACAATACCAAGCCTAGACAACCATCTCAGGAGCCCAGGTGCAGACCTATTCAATAAAGGAAGCAGCAAAGCTCCTTCGCTGCCATCCAGAAACACTTAGACAACTAACCAAGCAAGGCAAAGCGCCAGGACGAAAAGTCGGGCGTTGCTATGTCTATCTCGAACAGGACTTACTTTCATATGCCAGAGGCGAATACAATCCGACCACGCGGCAAGCGTTGGTAGAAAAGGAAACATTATGCCGCTCTACCAGCAAGAAAACTCAAGCCTTTGGTACGTTGACATCCGCTTGCCAAACGGCAAGAGACTTAGACGCTCTTCTGGCACCACAATCAAGGCCCAAGCGCAGGAATACCATGACTGCTTAAAGGCTCAATTGTGGCGAAACCAAACTCTCGGTGACAAGCTAGAACGAACTTTTGACGAAGCGGCACTTAAATGGATTAAGGAGAAGTCGCACAAGCGCTCACTAAGAGATGACAAACACATTATCCAATGGTGGCGGACGCAGTTAACAATGCCCTTGCATGAAGTAAGGGGCAGCATAGCTCTGGAGTTGGTTCTGGAGCTTAAAGTTAGTAACGCTAGGAAAAATAAATATCTGGCAGTTCTCAGGGCCATATTACGCAGAGCGGAGCGCGTTTGGGAATGGATAGATAAAGCACCTGCATTTACCCTTTTACCTATACCAAACAGGCGTATTCGGTCGCTTACAAAGGAGAAAGCTCAACTTTTGATCAAGGAACTACCTGACCACCAACGATTGATAGTCTTGTTTGCCTTAGCTACAGGCTTACGACAGGGAAATGTGCTGGGTATGACTTGGGAAAAAGTAGACCTTGAGCGTCGAATTGCGTGGGTGGAGGCGGAAGACTTCAAGAACGGCAATGATCACAGTATCCCACTTAATGATACAGCCCTGGCTGTACTAAGACAGTGCATAGGTAAGCATAAGGAGTTCATCTTCACTTATCGTGGCAAGCAAATCAAACAGGCCAATACAAAGGCATGGCGGAACGCATTGCAAAGGGCTGATATTAAGTCATTCCGATGGCATGACCTACGCCATGTCGCTGCATCTTGGATGGTTCAAAGTGGCGCCCCTCTTTTTGCAGTCCAAGAGTTTTTTGGGTGGGAATCTCAGGCGATGGTAAGACGCTATGCACACTTGGCTCCGGAGCACTTGGCGGTCCACGCCGGTACCCTGGATGCCATGCTTGGACATAGTTTGGTCATACCCTAAAAAAACGCCCACTATAAAAGTGGGCTAAGTCATTGAATTCATGGTGCCGGAGATAGGAGTCGAACCTACGACCTTCGCATTACGAATGCGCTGCTCTACCAACTGAGCTACACCGGCTTTCCAGTACTTTGGCAGTACGGCTTTATTACCTACAACATTTGCTGCCAAGGCAATAAAGAGGCGCGAATTATACTGAGGCGTTTTGCAAACGGCAATGCTAAAAGCCGCATTGGGCCAGCATTTGGCGACTGATTGGTGGATTAGTCCAACAAGTCGTCGTAATCGCGCTTTGCATAGCCAGCGAGTTTGTTCCAAGGCAAGGCAGCCTTGCTAGGAAAAGCGCTGGGGGTAAAGGTAGTTTTGCTGTAGCGATTACCATTATCCGTGCCAGATTCAATGACGAGGGCGATCTGGTTTTGCTGGTGCCACAGCACACGCTCGAATGCGCCTTTGGTTTGTATTTCGTACCAGACTGCGCCGGGCGCTGCAGCTCGCTTGCTTTGGGTCATCTTCTTGAACTGGGCTGGGTTTACCAACGACCAGTTGCCTTCCCAGGAGCCATCGAAACCGACGGTGTTGTAGTTGCTGGATAGTGTGGTGTAGATCGCCTTTTCACGCGTACGCACAAATGCCAAGCGAAGGTTGCCTTGGGCGTCGCGGGTAATGAGTTTGCCCGCGGTGGCAAGGGAATGATCGTGCTTGTCCCCCGGCTCATCATGGCGCTCGGTACTCGCGTTGGCGGGAATAATGCGCTCGGTCCAGATGTTGTCGGCGCTGCGAACAAAGCGTTCTTGAAAGCTACCCTGCTTGGTCACACCCTCTGTGCTGACCATACGATACGCATAGCTTAAGGTACCCGCCATGTCGGTGGCGGCGAAAGCCGGCAAGGTGGTTGCCAGGCAGAACCCAACGGTAAAGGTTTTCATTTTCAAATTTACTCCAGGCCGCCCTGCCAACGCAGACAGACTTATAAACCAGCAGCCGCTTTCACCAACCCAAACACCTTCGTGTTATCCAACGTCCCCTTGAACGGCGCCTTACCCGCACCAGCTGCAAACAGTTTCACGTCGCCACCGCCATGGGTTTCGCCCGACAGGCGCACACCGGTTTCCTGCATATAGTCGTCGTGTAGAGCTTGGCTGGCATTCGCTTTACCAGATGCGACCGAGGTACGTACATCAGGTCTGTTCGGCCCATTGCCGAAGACCAGCGTGGTATAGGTGTTGCCATCGGCATCCAACGCTGGCTGGCCATCCTTATAATTGCGGACGATATCCAGAATCGGGTTACCGATCTTGGCATAGCCGTTGATAGTCATGGTGTGGTCATGGTCGGCCGTCACCACAATCAGGGTGTTGCTCAGATCTACCTTGGCCAGGACAGCTTTGATGGCGTCATCAAAAGCAATCGTGTCTTCCATCACACGCTTGGCGTTTGTGCCATGCAGGGCGTGGTCGATGCGGCCGCCCTCCACCATCAGAACATAGCCATTGGCGTTTTTCGACAATACATCGATCGCCTTCACCGCCATCTCGCTCAAGCTGGGCTGGTCTAACGATTTCTCTACCCGGTCAAGTTCAAAATCCATATGGCTGGTGGCAAACAGTCCCAGCAGCTTATTGGTAGCCTTCGCGTCAACAGCCTGAAATGCCTTACCGGTAGTGACATAGGTATAACCATTGGCCACCATTTCGGCGGTCAGGTCACGACCATCGGCCCGTTTGCCACCCGATACCTTTATCGGTTGCCAAAAGCGGCGGCCACCACCGAGCAACACATCCAAACCCGTACCCAATTTGGTATTGAACCCATCACCACCCGGCACGGCTTGGGTAGCAATGTCCGCCTCCGCATCACGGTGGCAAGTATGGGCATAGGTTGATGCCGGCGTGGCATGCGTCACACCCGCTGTGGTAACGGCACCGATGGCCTTACCTTTGGCCTTGGCAAGCTCCAGCAAAGTGACAGCCGGAGCGCCATTGGCAGTACCACAGTTGCTGGTGTAGGTTTTACCATTTGACTCCATCGCCTTGGTATCGGCCGACATCGAGATGACTTCGTTATTCATCTTCACACCGGTCATATAGGCCCCCATTGATGGGGCGGAGTCCGTCGTTTGCCCATCGTTTGAGAAAGTCTTGATACGCGCGGTGCGGTTCAGGGTATCCATGGCCAGGCTGCCGGCTTCGCCGTACTTGTAGATGCGCGCAGCCGTAATCGTGGTTGGTCCCATGCCATCGCCCAGGAAGAAGATGACGTTCTTGGCTTCGCCGGCAGCGATGGCTGGCAGGGTAGCCGCCAGCAAGGCGGTGGTAATCAGCGTCTGTTTCAACATACGAATTCCTTTTTATCCTTTTAAATCCGACTTGATTACAGGCCAACCGCGGTTTTAACGAGATCGAACACGTGGGTATTGTCCAGCGTACCGGCGAACCGATCTGCCCCCATGCCCATCGCGCCGATAAACACATCAGTACCACCATGCGTTTCGTTACCGGCGCTTACGCGGACTGCCGCTTCCTGGTGATAGTTGCTGGCAAAGACAACGTCATCGGTGAGGTCGGCGAAATTGCTACGCTTGCCGGCAGGGCGGTTCTCGCCATTGCCAAAGCCAATGATGGTGAATGGCTTGCCATCCAGATCCTTGGCGATGCTGCCATCGCTGTAGTTACGCAGCAGTCCCAATACGCCAGGATTGGTGGTTGTAGTTTTACCCGTCCGTTTGGCATAGCCATTCAGCACCAGGGTATGGTCATGATCAGCGGTGACCACAATCAGCGTGTTCTTCAACTCAGGGTCGGTTTTCTTCACTTCGTCGATAGCAGCCTTGATGGCATTGTCGAAGGCAACCGTGTCTTGCAGCGCCTTACGGGCGGTCGTTTCGTGTAATGCATGGTCGATGCGACCCCCTTCCACCATCAGGAAGTAACCATTCTTGTTTTTGCGTACCACCTGCAGCGCCTTCACAGTCATTTCAGCGAGGCTCGGCTCCTTGACTGGGTCCCGGTCATGGTCGTAGCTCATATGGCTGCTGGTGAAGAGCCCCACCAATTTGTCGATCTTGCTACTATCAACCGCGTCGAAGTCGGCCTTGCTGGCGACATAGCCATAGCCCTTGGCCTGCAGTTCTGCAGTCAGGTCGCGTCCATCCGCACGCTTGCCGTTTGCGCCCGCCGGCAGGAAGAATTGGCGCCCGCCCCCCAACAGCACATCCACCCCATCGACCAATTTGCTGTTGAAGCCTGCCCCACCCGGCACGAACTGGGCGGCGATGTCGCTCTCGGCATCGCGGTGGCAAGCATGAGCATAGGTTGCGGCTGGCGTGGCATGCGTCACACGCGTGGTGGTAACGACTCCGGTACCACGGCCAGCCGCCTTGGCAAGTTCAAGCAAGGTGGTGGCCGGCACACCATTACCGACACCACAGTTGCTTGTGTAGTCCGCCTTTGGGCTGATGGCGTTCGTCTCGGCCGACATGGAGATGACTTCATTGTTCATCTTGACGCCGGTCATATAGGCTGACATCGATGGCGCGGAATCCGTCACCTGCGCATCTTTCGAGAACGTCTTGATGAAACCGGTTTCCGGCAGCGTATCCATCGTCAGCTCGCCGTCTTCTCCCACGGCATAGATGCGGGAGGCCGTCATGGTGTTCAACCCCATGCCATCCCCCAAGAAAAAGATGACATTCTTCTGGCTGACCTTGGAAGCCGCCGCCGCATTTGCATCAGACCCATTACAAGCCGTCAGGGCGAGTGCAATTGCGCTGTTCAAGAGCACAAAAGCAAAGTTGGATTTCATCATGATCTTCCGTCGTGGCAATCGAAGCCGGGATCATGGCGATGCAAAGTTGCAATCTCAAGACGCAAACATGACAGATAAGTCTTAAAAAGATGATCGCCCAATAACTGCGGTGCTATCGCGCGGGTCACATCTTGGGTAAATTGTGTGGGTTATTTATCACATCAGGACAAACAGGCATGACGCAACTCAATATCGAAGAAATCAAGACAGGCGAAGGCGACGAAGCAAAAGCCGGCCAGGAAGTCACCGTGCATTACACCGGCTGGCTGCTTGATGGGAAAAAATTCGATTCCAGCAAAGACCGTGGCATGCCCTTCAGTTTTCCGCTGGGCGCAGGCCACGTCATCAAAGGGTGGGACCAAGGCGTACAGGGCATGAAGATTGGCGGCATGCGCAAACTGACTATTCCGGCCGACCTGGGCTATGGCGCACGCGGTGCAGGCGGGGTAATTCCACCCAACGCCACGCTCGTGTTCGAAGTTGAACTGCTCGGTCTGGCCTAAAACGCCACTGGCGGCCTACTGGCCGCCATTTGTTTACTACCCGATACTGCGGGTTTCCGCACCGCCCAAAAAATAACAAGGAGACACCCTATGGCGGCAGTCGTCGACGAAAACATTCCCCCTCCGCTCAACCCTCGGGTACGCGACCTGCCCTGGCACACCCCTTTCAAGTGGATCAAGCTGGCGTTGGGTGACATTCGCGCCACGCCCACCGGTTTGTTGTTCTATGGCGCCGCCTTTGCCGCTATGGGTTGGGGCATCCGCGCCTTGTTCGGCTATGCACCCGAACACACCATGACGCTCGTCACAGCCTTCTTGCTGGCTGGCCCATTCATTTGCCTGGGCCTGTATGAAATCAGTCGCCGGCACGAAACCGTCGCCAAGGTGAGGCTGCTGCCCACCCTCACAGCGCTGCGCATCAATAAAGCCGGCATCAGCCTCTTCGCCATCATCCTCGCCCTGATCGTGGCGGGCTGGATGCGGGTTTCTGTCGTGGTGTTTGCTTTGTTCTTCACCGAGGACATACCTGACCTAAAGCTAATACTTTCGCCCTCTTTTCTGGTCGAGCCGGAAAACCTGACCTTTATGATCGTCTGGATTGGCTCCGGCGCTTTCTTCGCACTGCTGACTTTTGCGCTGTCGGTGGTGTCCATCCCCGTCATGCTGGATCGCGATAGCGACACACTGACCGCAATGTTTGCCAGCGTCAGGGTCTGCTTGGCAAACCCGGTATGCATGCTGACCTGGGGAGCGATTATCGTCGCGCTCGTCTTGCTCGGATTTGTACTCTGGGGGGTGGGTGTAGCCATTACGGTGCCACTGGTGGGCCATGCCACCTGGCATGCTTATCGCGCACTGATTGAATAATGACTGTTTAGCGAGCGACCGCCCCCAACCGGCACGCACTGCGGGATGGGGGCATCCTCCCTGATCAGCTGTCCCACTTTTTCACCATCTTTTCCAACTCGCCTTTTTTCTCCAGCTCCATCAACGCTTTGTTGAATTTTTCTACCGTCGCGGCAGGCACGTGCTTACCAAACATCATGTGGAAATCAGCGGAATCCATCACCGTCGGCAATATCTTGAACTTGCCTGGAAAAGCCTTAAGTTCGCCAACAAAACCCGGGCTCCGGTAATAGTAAAAACGGCCACGTTTGGCTTCCAGTTTGATCAGATTGTCAGGGTTCGACCTACCACCAGAATCAATCACCAACCCACCGACTGCCTCAAGTGTCTTTAACGCACCGCTACCAAAGTTCACCAGCACCACACCTTCCGGCCCCAGTTTCTTTACATCGTCCCAACTGCTTATCTTGATGTCATCATCCACCCTGACGGCGAGCATCCATTTCACCGGGAATAGCGCGGTTGCAGGGAACTGGAATTTGGCTTCTCGCGCTTTATTCTTCTGCAAACCACAACCCGCATCCAGTTCACCGCTTTCAACGTTTGCCTCAATACGTGCCAAGGGCTGCCACTGCTGGTCGCCGACAAACTTTAAACTTGGGTCGATTTTTTCAACAGCACGCATGATGTCGACACATATGCCGACTGCTGCGTTACCTTCCTTGATGTACTTGGGTTCGGAATCAGTTTGTGCCGCTGTTTTGATTTCTGCATGTGCCATCTGCAAAATAAATAACGGCAGACATAGCACCAATCTGCTTAGCCAAGTATCCAATTGTGGCTCCTCTGTGATTTTGTACAGGTAAATAGTAGATGCTAAATATTGTCTTTGTAGACCGCGCCAGCCTGCCAGTTGCAGTACCACCCCTCCCACTACCGCATCACTGGGCTGAGTTCGATACCACGTCACCCGCGGAAATAACGGCACGGTGCATTGATGCGGATGTGATAGTCAGCAACAAAGTCATGCTCGATGCCAACACCATCGCCGCCCTGCCCCGTCTGAAACTCATCGCCGTTGCCGCAACAGGCATCAACCATATCGACCTTGCCGCCGCCAAGGCGCGAGGCATCGCTGTCTGTAATATTCGCGGCTATGCCGACGCCACAGTGCCAGAACACGCACTGATGTTGATGTTGGCGCTGCTGCGCAACTTGCCCGCGTACAAGCGCGACATGGTGGACGGGAAATGGCAGCAGTCACCCAACTTCTGCCATTTTGGCGCACCCGTGCGTGACCTTAACGGCCGCACCTTATTGATTGTCGGTGCGGGCTCGTTGGGCCAGGGCACGGCCAAGTTGGCACGCGCCTTTGGCATGCAGGTGCTGTTTGCGGAACACAAGGGGGCCAGCGCGGTGCGTACTGGTTACGTGGATTTCCAGGCCGGGCTGGCACAGGCTGATGTCATCAGCCTGCACTGCCCGCTGACAACCACCACCCGCAATCTCCTCAGTACCACCGAGTTCGGTTGGATGAAACGCGACGCAGTGCTGATCAACACCGCGCGTGGCGGCATCGTCGATGAAGTGGCGCTATTGGCTGCACTGCGTGCCGGTACCTTGGGCGGGGCTGGAATCGACGTATTGCACGAAGAACCGCCACGTCAGGGTAACCCATTGCTGGAAGCCGGCCTCGCCAACCTGATCGTCACACCGCATGTGGGCTGGGCCAGCTTTGAAGCGATGAGCCAACTGGCAACGCAACTCATTGGCAACATCGAAGCCTGGGCGGCAGGTGCGCCACGCAACCTGCTATAGGCCAACACGCCATCAACCCACCGCAGCAAGCGCACAGCAGCCGAATCTAGCTATCTTTGCCGAACGTATTGCATTGGCTCGGGTTGCCGCTGTCCATGCCAACTTTAAACCAGTGCATGCGCTGCTCGGAACTGCCATGGGTGAAAGCATCGGGCACAACCTGCTGGTTGGCGCTGTGCATCAGGCTGTCGTCTCCCACAGCGCTCGCCGCTTTGATGGCTTCATCAAGATCACCGGTTTCCAGCAAACCGGCCTTGGCGGCAGCATGGCCCCACGCCCCGGCATAGCAATCAGCCTGTAATTCCAACTTCACGCTAAGTGCATTGGCAGCAGCCTTGCTGGCGCTTTGCTGTGCACTGTGCACCTTGGTACTGGTCCCCAGCAGATTTTGGACATGGTGGCCCACTTCATGGGCGATAACATAGGCGCGGGCGAAATCCCCTTGCGCACCCAGCTTATTTTGCAGCGCGGTCAAGAAATCCAGATCAATAAACAAGCGGGAATCGCCGGGGCAATAAAACGGCCCGATGGCGCTTTGCGAATAACCACACGCGGTATTGACGCCACCTCGGAACAACACAAGCCTCGGCGGCTGGTAGCGCTGGCCCGCGCGCTGAAAGTAAGCACTCCATACATCTTCGGTGCTGGCCAGCACCTTGCTGGCAAAAACCTTTTCCGGGTCGCGCGCATTTGGGGTGGTAGTGGGTTGCTGCGGCCTAACCTGTTGGACCACGCCCTGCCCCCCTTCGACCAGGCGCACAGCCGTCGAAAAATCCATTCCCGTGAAATAGCTCAAGCCACCCGCAATAATCAGCCCGACAATACCAAGCCGTCCCATTCCAAAACCACCACCGCCGCCGGACTGCCCGCGCTGGTCATCTACATTGTCACTTTCACGCTGGTCGTCCAAACGCATGGTCTACTCCTCCGGCCCGATTTGGTATCCATCACAGGCACGCTTGATTACATAACGCAGTATTCCAGTGTACTGCGCGCGTCGCAAGCAAGCACATGCCCTCCGATGAAGGACACGCCGCAAGGTAGCAGCCACTTGTTGATCAATACAAAAAGTTAAAACGAAGCGACAGGCGTGGCCCCTGCGTATGTCGGTACAGACTAAGAACCTGTCTAAAGTCTGCTGCGCGTCGGCAATATGGCGTTGAAAACACCCTTGGAATGCTCATTTACCACTTGTAAACTCCGCTTCCTCGGCTGTTTTCGCCTTATCTTGCCTTAGCTCGCGAGACTTTAGACAAGTTCCAATGGCCCTTTCTTATCGACAGGCGCATGCTGCAAACCCGCATAGAACGTCCGCATCAACCACTCCGCCCGTTCAGCAAGGTCGAACTCACGCAACTCCAACCATTCGCGGATACAGCCCACCAGAAATCCATTCAGGGCAAATGCAGCCAGGTAGCAGTCCACATGCGCAGGAATCTGCCCCTTCAACTGAGCCGCTCGCAAAATGGCAGCCAATTGCTGCCGGCAAGCGGCAGCCCGTTCGGCCTCTTCAGCCATGACCTCCGCCACCACTTCGCTCAATTCTGTCTTGAACAACAGGATTTCAAACACGCGCATCGTACTGGGGTCGTTCGCCACCCGGCTCAGAATACGCGCGCCATCACGCGTCATCTGCCCCAAGGGGTCGTCAGTCGGGTCGGCCAGCTGGGCATCAAGCATGGCTTGCATCGGCAACGTCGCCCGTTCGCACATGGCGCTGAAGATAGCGGTCTTGTTTTTGAAATGCCAATAGATCGCCCCACGCGTCATACCTGCGTCGCGTGCGATATCGTCCAGGGTGGCGCGGCTCACCCCTTTGTCGTGGAAAACGCGTTCTGCCGCATCCAGCAGCTGTTCGCGGGTTTCCGCCGCCTGTTCTTTCGTTTTTCTAGCCATTTTGCGATTTTATATTCCTGCCCTGGCGCGCGTCTTAATAACCCCAGCGTCAGCAGTGTTTACAAACATACGTGTATGTATCTAAAATCAGCCCCGAGGTCCATTCTGAGCAAAAACCGAATCCTGTTCCCCTGACCAAAAAACCACGTTTCTCCATGGCCTGCCAACAAAAATTACAAGGCCTTGCTGGTCTATGCTGGCCATTTGGACGTAGCCCGTTTCGGTCGCTTTGTCAGCTTGACTGCCCATTTCTTGAATCGCGAGGACCAAACAATATGCCCGCAGCTCGCTCTACCCAGCCCCGTTCCCACACCTTGCGCCTGGCCCCCGCTCTCATTCTGGTTGCTCTTCTCGCTGCCTGTGGCAAAGGTCAACCGCATGGCGGCGGTGGAATGCCCCCCCCGATGGTGACGTATGAATCTGTCACCGCGCGCGATGTACCTGTCGACTTTGAATATGTCGGCCAAGCGGCCGGTTCGCGCGAAGTCGAGATTCGCGCACGAGTAAACGGCATCGTCGACAAACGCCTGTATGAAGAAGGTGCCCGAGTCAAAGCCGGTCAGACCCTGTTCCGTATCGACCCTGCCCCATTCGCGGCGGCAGCAGCTGCCGCTGAAGCCAATGTGGCGAGTGCAGATGCCACGCTGAAGAAAGCCGAACGGGACCACGCCCGCCTCAAGCCTCTTATAGAAGCCAAGGCCATCAGCCAACAGGAATTCGACAATGCTGCGTCGGGCCTCGACATTGCACGTGCAGCCTTGAAAGCCGCCCAAGCCCAAGCCCGTAGCGTCAATATCGACCTTGGCTACACCGACATCCGTGCCCCCATCAGCGGCGTCGTCGGCCGCGCGCTCAAAGTGGAAGGTGCACTGGCCAATGCCAGCGGCGACAGCCTGTTGGCCACCATGGCGCAAACCGACCCGATCCACGTCAACTTCGCTTTATCGGAAGCCGACCGGGCCCATGTCCAAAGCGAAGCAACCGCGGGCACGCTGAAACTACCGGCCAAAGGCTACAGCGTGAAGCTGAAAACCAGCGACGGCCAATGGTTGAAGAACACAGGCAAGCTTGACTTCAGCGACTACAAGGCCGATGAGTCCACCGGGGCATACGCCAGCCGTGCCGAGTTCACCAATGCCGACAATAGCCTGACCCCAGGCCAATTCGTACGCGTGTTATTAACGGGTGCCAGCCGACCAAACGCTATCGCCGTACCACAACGCGCTGTGCTTGATGGCGCTTCCGGCAAGTTCGTCTACACCGTGGGTGCCGGCAAAGATGGCAAGCCTGCCGCCGTACCTACACCGGTCGTGCCGGGCGAGTGGGTACGTCTTGATGGTAAGGAACCCAATGGCTGGGTGATCAAGCAAGGCCTCAAGTCGGGCGACAAGGTGATTGTGGATGGCATGGCCCGCATCTTCTACCCCTTTGCGCCCGTCGTGCCGATGACCGCTGAAGAAGCAGCCCAGGCCGCAGCCAAGCAAGCCGCCGGCGCACCCGCGCCCGCTGCCAAGCAGTAATTACGGAGCAACGCATCTATGTTTTCACGCTTCTTTATCGACAGGCCCATCTTCGCCTTCGTGATCTCGATCTTCATCGTGATCGCGGGTCTGGCGGCGATGCGCGCCCTGCCTATTGCGCAGTACCCCGAGATTTCGCCACCGGTGGTGACCATCCGCGCCTTCTACCCGGGTGCATCGGCCGAAACCATTGCCGAAACAGTGGCTGCCCCGATTGAAAATGCCGTTACCGGTGTGGAAGGCATGATGTATATGTCGTCCACCTCGACCTCGAACGGCGCAGTGGAAATCGCTGTCACCTTCGAAATCGGCACCGATGCCGACCAAGCCGCGGTGAACGTCAACAACCGCGTCAAGCAAGCCGATGCACGCTTGCCGGAAGAGGTGCGACGACAAGGTGTTTCGGTGGAAAAAGGTTCGTCGGCCTTCTTGCAGGTACTGGCGTTCTATTCACCTGAAAGCAAGTTTACCGACCTTTACACCTCGAACTACATCACGCTCAACGTACTGGATTCGATCAAGAAGATTCCCGGTACGACCAGCGTCCAGATCTTCGGTGCCAAAGACTACGCCATGCGCATCTGGCTCAAGCCGGATCGCATGAGTCAGCTGAAGGTAACGGTACCTGAAGTCGCTGCAGCACTGGCCGAGCAGAACGCCCAGTTCGCTGCCGGTAAGATCGGGCAGTCGCCCACGGGCGGCGGCCAGGAAATGGTCTACACCATTACCGCGAAAGGTCGCCTGAATTCCGAAGCCGAGTTTGAGAACATCATCGTTCGTTCCGACTCAAAAGGCAGCCAGCTGCGCCTGAAAGACATTGCGCGGGTGGAACTCGGGGCGAAGGACAACGACTTCAACGGTACCTACAACGGCAGGCCTGCCGTGCTGATGGGGGTCTTCCTGCAACCGGGCGCCAATGCACTGGATGTGGGTAAGGAGGTAAAAGCAACGGTTGCCAAACTGGCCGAGCGCTTCCCGAAAGGTATGACCTACGCCATTCCTTATGACACCACTCGATTTGTGGAAGTCTCCATCAAGGAAGTGGTGAAGACGCTAGGCGAGGCGATGATCCTGGTGTTCCTCGTCGTCTACCTGTTCTTGCAGAACTGGCGCGCGACTTTGATCCCGACCCTGGCCGTACCCGTGTCGCTGATTGGTACGTTTGCCGGCCTGCACATGCTGGGCTATTCCATCAACACCCTCACGCTGTTCGGCATGGTGTTGGCCATTGGTATCGTGGTGGATGACGCCATCGTGGTGCTCGAAAACGTCGAACGTATCATGCACGAGGAGCATCTGCCCGCTCGCGAGGCCGCCATCCGGGCCATGCAGGAAGTCACCGGGCCGGTGGTCGCCATTGTGCTGGTGCTCTGCGCCGTGTTCGTGCCGATCGCCTTCCTGGGCGGCCTGACCGGCGAGCTGTATCGCCAGTTTGCTGTCACCATCTCAATCGCTGTCGTGCTATCAGGCATTGTGGCGCTGACCATGACGCCTGCCTTGTGTGTGCTGATGCTCAAGCGCGAGCACAAGCAGACCGCCAAGTTCTTCCTGTGGTTCAACGACTGGTTCCATCGCATTACCGGCCATTACATCAAGGGCGTAACCTTCTTCATGAAGCGCTCCATCCTCGGTGTCTTGCTGTTTGTCGGCATGCTGGCGGTGACGGCAGGTCTGTTCAAGATCACACCGGGCTCATTGGTGCCGGACGAAGACCAGGGTTACTACATCGGCGCGGTGTTCCTGCCTGATGGCGCATCGCTGGAACGTACCGACAAGGTCGTAGCGGAAGTCATCAAGCAGATTCAGTCCAACCCCGCCAACGAACACGTCATGGCGTTCAGCGGCATGGACTTCATCGGCGGGGGTTTCAAGAACAACGCAGCCACCATCTTCGTCACCCAGAAGCATTGGGACGAACGTAACGTGAGCACTCAGCAGCTGGTGGGTGAGTTGTTCATGAAGACGGGGACGATCAAGGAAGCCCTGGTACTGGCATTCAACCCGCCAGCCATCTTCGGCCTGGGCAATACCGGCGGCTTCGAGGTCTATCTGCAGAACCGTGGTGAGGGCGGTACACGCAAGCTGGCGCAGGTCATGGGCCCGTTACTGGGCGCATCACATGCCGACCCCGTGCTGGCCGGCGGTGGTGGCTTGCAAACCTTGTGGAAGCCCAACGCACCGCAGTTGTATGTGGACGTGGACCGTGACCGCGCCAAGTCATTGGGGATTCCGCTGAACGACGCGTTTAATACCCTTGCCGGTACACTGGGTACCTACTATGTGAACGACTTCAATAAGTATGGTCGTGCATGGCAGGTGCTGATGAGCGCCGACAGCCAGTACCGCAAGCGTCCTGAAGACATCGGCCGTCTGTTCGTGAAGAGCAATACCGGCAAGATGGTGCCGTTGTCGGCTTTCGCCAAGGTGGAATACAGCTCGGGCCCGGACACGGTGAATCGCTACAACAACCTGCCGGCTGTGAAGCTGTTGGGTAATGCCGGCCCTGGTTATTCTTCGGGCCAAGCGATTACCGCTTTCGAAAACCTGGCCAAGACCCTGCCTTCGGACGTGGACTTTGAATGGACCGGTTCCGCGTTCCAGGAAAAGAAAGTCAGCAGCGCCGCCGCGATTGCCCTCGTGCTGGCTGCGGTGATGGTGTTCCTGATCTTGGCTGCCCAGTACGAAAAGTGGTCGTTGCCGTTCTCAGTACTGCTGGCCATGCCTTTCGGTATCTTCGGTGCGTTGGCGGCGGTGTACCTGCGTGGCTTCAATAACGACGTGTATTTCCAGATTGGTCTTGTGACCTTGCTCGGCCTTGCCGCCAAGAACGCCATTCTGATCGTGGAATTCGCGGTGATGAAGCACCACGAAGGCTACCCGGTGGCCGCAGCCGCCATCGAAGCCGCCCGCCTGCGCTTCCGTCCCATCATCATGACCTCGATGGCGTTCATCCTAGGCGTGCTGCCCCTGGCGATCAGCCACGGTGCGGGCGCGGGTGCTCGGACATCGGTAGGCACCGGTGTGGTGGGCGGTATGTTGGCAGCGACCTTCCTGGCCATCTTCTTCGTACCGCTGTTCTTCAAACTGATTACCGACCGTACACTCAAAACGCCGCCGGAGGAATTGATTCCACCTAAGGCTGAAACCGAATACGGCATCGTTGAAGGAGACCATCGCGATGGAAAGTAAACTGATGCGCCCAGCCCTATTGGCACTGCTTGTGGCAGCCGGTCTTGCCGGTTGCGCCAGCTCCGTGCCCCCACCTAAGCTCGATCTGCCCACGCCGGAAGGCGTGGCCGCCCCGGCCGAGCTTGGTCAATGGTGGCAAAGCCTGAACGCACCCACCCTGAATGCGTTGATCGAAGAAGCGCAGGCTCACAACGCCGATGTGCTGATTGCGATGGAAAGTGTTGGGCAGTCGCGCGCCACGCTGCGCCAAGCCCAGGTAGCCCTGCTGCCCGATGTCAACGCGACGTTGAATGCTACTCGACGTAACCCGAGCGACCTTACCGGCCAACCGGGTAAGACAGGGACCAGCACGGTCTACAACGGCGGCCTTAGCGTGTCGTATGAATTGGACTTATGGGGTCGTGTCTGGAAAGCAAAGGACGCCGCGTTGGCGAATCTGCTGGCCAGCCAATATGCCCGTGAGACCACGCGTAGCGCAGTAGCAGCGCAAACCGCGCGTAGCTATTTCACGCTGCTGGCAGCTGATGCGGAAATCGCCTTGCTGACACAAACACTCAATACGCGTAATGAGGCCCTGACGCTGGAGCAGAAACGCTTCAAGGCCGGTGCCGTAGGTGAATATGAGCTCAAGCTGTCAGAAGCGGAACAAGCCAGCGTCGCAGCGGCTTTGCCACAAATGGTCGCCGCACGAGAAAAGGCCGAAGCCGCATTGGCCGTTCTGCTCGGGCGTAGCCCCAAGGACGTGATGGAGGGGCATGTCGACCGCGGTAATGGCTTGACCTTGTTGGCTGCTGCGCCGGAGATTCCTGCCGGCCTGCCGGCTGATCTTTTGACGCGCCGGCCCGATGTACGCCGTGCTGAAGCCCAGCTAGCGGTCGCCCACGCCAGCCTTGAAGAAACCCGCCGCCGCTATTTCCCCAGTCTGACGCTCACGGGTTTCCTCGGCGGCGAAAGCCCGTCGTTGGGTGATTTGTTCAATGCTCCCGCGCGTACCTGGAATATTGCCGGTCAGCTTTTGCAGCCTATCGTCGGCATGGCCAATATCGATGCACAGGTCGAGGCTGCCAAAGCCAGCCGCAATCAAGCGGAATTGGGGTATGCACAGGCTGCACGCACCGCCTATGCCGATGTACGTTCTGCCTTGGCTGCGCATACAGCGGCGCGCGAAACGCTGGTTGCCACTGAGGCCCGCGCTAACGCACAGGCCAAGGTCAAGGAATTAGCCGATATGCGCTACAAAGCCGGTGTCAGCAGCTATTTGGACCAGCTGAATGCCGAGCGTGACCGATTATCAGCCGAGCGCGACCGGGTTAGCGCCCTGCAAGGCCGGCTCACTGCCCTGGTGGATGTCTACCAGGCACTGGGTGGTGGTTGGCAACAACAGGATATCGCCAGCACCAAATAAGATGGCTGCCACTAACTCACCATTTTAAACAGTGGGTTAATGGGCGTTGCAATTCAGGCTCAGATCATCGAGCCTGTTTTCTATCCGCCTCGCCGCAATCACGTATGGCAAGATCATCTTCACTTATTCATCTACCGGCGAATGTCCCGCCCACAATCCACAGCACCACCAAGGCATAGAATATGCGCGGAAACCACTCTACGCATTGAAACTGAAAATGGTTTATTGCTGTCGTTTCCATATTAACGTGACGCCATAACATCTCCGACAAGGTACCGCTGACTTCTCCAGTCTGTACAAATGAACTAAGGATGTCGTGATTCAGATACGCCACTCCCGCAAGCGCTTGTGACAGCGATGCACCCGATTGCATCTTGGCCAGGATAGTGCCAAATGCAGACTGCATAATGGGGTTGTCGATGCTTTCCACCGCAATTGGCAAGGCATCAAACATCGGCACACCCGCTTCGAGCAATAGCGCCAGACTTTCAAAAAAGTCCCTGGCTATACTCCGGACATGCATAGCACCAAACAACGGCAAGCCCATCAGCGTCTTACAAATCGCACTGCGCACCGGACTTGGCTCGCCCCGCTGCAGCCAAAATGACAATTTTTTCGCCAGAAAAGCAAGGGCTGCCAAACCAAGCAAGACGGATAACAACTGCATAAAATAACCGGTGACGCTGATTGCCCCGGAGAACAACGCAGGTAAGGGTTGAATCAATAGTGCCGCAGTCAGCATCAGCACCGGCATCGCCATGCGGGCGCGGATTTTTTGCATGTGCAGCACCTTGGTCGCGTAGTTATCCCTCAGGCGGCGATAGGTGGGCGCCGGGCTACCTGCCGCTAGCGCAACCTTCAGCAACGATGCTTCCAGGGGTGTAAACAACCCGTTGCGCTGGCCGGCAAAAGCAGGGTCAACACCACGTGCCAGCATTTTGCGGGTGCTATCCAGGCGTACTTGGTAAGCAGGGGGTACTTGCAATAAGCCATATGCCTTCAAGGCTGGGACACCAGCCCGCTCCATCTCTGCCAAATTCAAAAACAACTCAGCGCGAACCCGGTATGGCATGGGCGCATAAAACGCAGTGCTCATTGAATACGCCTCAATCAATTTTTCGGCGAGCAACACCCTATGACATTAGAGATTGTTGGATTGCATGGCATTTGACAATGCCATGCAATCCGTTTCAATCCGCTAAAGATTTGCTCAACAGCTGCTGCGCGCAGCGATACAGCGTTTGAGACAAATCTGATGGGCGCGCTTTGACTTTAGCGCTATTGATGGTTGTTTCAGAATGGGTATCTTGGCTGCTGCGTCAGCACTTTCTTTCCGCAGGTCAGCCAGCAAGATAGGCTTGCCTTATAAAAACCGCCGGTTGATGAAACCGGCGATTTTTTAATTTGAAACACACCGAAACCTATAGCAACGTAAGCCGCCCACCTTCATCCCGCGTGCAAAATTCATCCACCGGTGCCATCATCCATTTCGCTAGGTTGCAGGCGATGTAACTTCCGCGTTGAAGTTCGCCGCCAATTTCGCATCCGCATTTTCGTAGAACCTGTCTAAAGTCTCGCGAGCCAGGACAAGAAAAGGCGAAAGCAGCCGAGGTAGCGAAGTTTACGATTGGTAAATGAGCATTCCGAGGGTGTTTTCAACGCCGTATTGCTGACGCACAGCAGAGTTTAGACAGGCTCTTAGCGACAACTCGCCACTAGAAGGGAAACGTGAATATCCGCGTTTAGCAATCAAACTTATGTTGTGACAACGTTACCCATTACATTAACGAAAGCACTTTCCCGATGCGCCTTCTTATTGCCTTTCTCCTGCCCTGGCTGACATTCTTCACAATCGGTAAGCCGATTGCCGGCATTATCTGCCTGATACTGCAACTCACCGTCATTGGCTGGCTGCCCGCCACGATCTGGGCAGTGTATTCGCTGAGCCAGTACAAGACCGATCAGAAGATTGAAAAAGCAATCGGGCGGTAGTGATGCTGCTCGTGTATGACGGGTATCCCACGCGCTTTGCATGTGCCAATGGGTTCATGGCAATGGACCAACGCGTCGTGCCCGCGTTGCCAGCCTATGGTCTCATATTCGAAGCCTCACTTGACGCGCCGGGAGACATAGCGCCGCTTTTTCTGGGAAGCGTAAACCGCACGTCTACCGTAGGGCCATCACTCCCCAACTCCACGGCAAAGGCAAGCCCTACGCGACTGAATTTGAGCGCATGCAGTGCTTGGTTCCCCGTATTGGCATAGGTATCGTCGGCGCTATGGATATGGGGATTAATGTCCCTAGCTGCCGCTTCGGAAGGCATCGAAGCCCAATAGCCCTCGTTATGCCAGGAGACATGGTCTGAGCAATTGCCGCATTGGTCATAACCAATGGTAAGCGTGGGCAGATAGGTGGTTATCAGATTGGCGATAAAGGTGTTCTGCTGCCTGTCAGTGTTATCCGTATAGATGTAGATGTCCTTCTCCGACCCCTTGCGGTTGACCATGTCCAACTGCATGACACCCACCACATTGATATTGTCGGCCTTGAACTTCTGGGCGATATCTTTCGAGCCGAGTAGTCCGGCCTCTTCCGCGGCGTAAGCCATGAACTTGATGGTGCGGCGCGGCTTGTAGTTGGTGGTCAGAAGCACACGCGCCACCTCGGTCAAGCTCGCAATGCCGGATGCATTGTCATCCGCTCCTGGTGCACGGGCATCTTCATCGATATTACTGGTATCCGTGACTGTGTCGAGATGCCCGCCTAGTACCACGACTTCGTTTGCATTGTCAGTGCCCTGGATAGTGAGGATGACTGACTTTTGCGGAAACGCACGGTGTGTGAATTGCTCGACCGTGACATCCGAACGCCCCGCCGCCAACCACTGCCAGCGCCGTAACAACCAGTTAGAAGCTCTCACGCCGTGGATGCTGGTGTAATAGCGATTGGGATGTGCGCTTAAGTCCGCAATCGTGCTGGCAATATTGCTGTCTTGCATCTGCGCCAAGAGGGGGCTCACGGCTGCCTGGTTGTCAATCGTATAACTGGGGCGGATTGCTTGCGTTGCAGGTATCAATGGTTGCAACGCAGCCAACGCTTCTTCCTGACTATTGTGCACCCTATAGCCGCCATGGCGCTTTGATCTTTGTTGTATTGCCTTGCTTAATCTGGGCAGCAAGGCCTCCTCAACTTCAACGGCATGCACAAACTCGAACGAACGTTTCAGCCTTATGCCTTCAGGGTTCACTCCGGTCACCAGGTTGTTTTCGGCACGATTAGCAACGGCTCGGCTTTCGTAGGCAGCAACCTCAGATGCCAGCTCCTGCAACTGGGCATAGGTCGCATCGTCCAAAGTAACCCAGATTTTCTTGGGGGCAGCCAGCACCGGGTTGGACATAAGCGCCCCTGCCATAAACATGGGCAGGCAATAAACCTTAATCGGTGTCAAACCACTGCGGAAAAACGCGTACATATTCCATCCTTTGCGCCAAAAAATAACTTTTCAAATTGCATTCTAGCGATGGCGCTTATATTAATCCGGCAATGTGAAAGCGCATATAGGCTTACAGTACAAAATTCCTAATGCATTGTTTTAAAAGATCTTTTGTCTTTGTTAATATGCACTATTTAATTGCCGCCTTAATATTGGCTCTTCGCAGCTTGCGACGACGCGTCTTTGCGCTGGTTCATGCACCTGCAATTTATATTCTTATGGGTAAATAATGGTGCGTAGAACTTATTCAGAATCTGCCACGAGCAAACAGCAGGCGGTTGGTGTACCGCGCAGAAACTGGAATATTCTTGGGTTTATTAGGCAAAGAACTTCTTGGTCAAAGCACCTTTAGAAGCCGCCTGCCTATCGCAGCACCAAACCGTACAAACATTTGACGATGAAGCAGAACTAATACGTTGCATCAGAAAATAACACCTGAGGGCTTCGCTTATCGATCAAGGTTACATACAATTGCATATCCCTATCTTGCTAGATCATCAAACTGCCCCGCGACTTCAGCGCTGTATAGTAGCGCTTTTTGTTGGTCATTTTGTACTTGGGCACAGGAAGTTTGCTCACACTACAATTTTACCAAAACTCATTCTCAGACTCGACTTGTAAAACAAAGCCTATGAAAATCAAATTAAGTGCAAATGCCTTCCTATGTGCCAATATCATTGCCTTAACTGCGTGTGGCGGCGGTAGTAGCAATTCTTCAACAAGTCCACCTAGCACAACAGGCAATACGGCGCCATTGCAAACCATCAGTGGTGTTGCTACAGCAGATACCCCACTGCAAGGTACGATCATTATCCGTGACAATATTGGCACGATGAAAACTGCAACGTTGCAAACTGACGGACACTTTAGTTTTGACGTCAGCCAGATGAAATCCCCTTTTATGCTGCGCGCCGAAGGAGATGCCAATGACGAGCACTTTGTCCTGTACTCAGCCGCCACGGATGCTGATGGCAATGGACATTTCAATGTTAACGCACTAACCAATTTGATAGTGACTAAAACGGTGGAGCAATCCGCTGAAACCTACTACCAGGCAGGTAATTACCACAACTTAAGCTTCGAATCCCTGAATAATCAAGAAGCAGCAGTCCAAGCACGTATTCAGCCCCTACTCACTGCGGCAGATGTACCAGAAAATATCAATTTACGACGTCAAGCATATCCAGATGACTGGACAGGGATGCATGCTGTTTTACAGATTCTGGATATCCAAATTGATCCTGCACATAACGAAGCCGGCCTAAGAAACCGTCTGAGCGGTCAAATATTGAGTGAGC
Source organism: Chitinimonas sp. BJB300 (assembly GCF_002735695.1). Lineage (GTDB taxonomy): Bacteria > Pseudomonadota > Gammaproteobacteria > Burkholderiales > Chitinimonadaceae > Chitinimonas. Next base: position 1,113 of record NZ_PDZH01000033.1, on the reverse strand, counting down.
CGCTGAATAACAATGCAGGTAATGGTACGTTTAATATAAGCACAGATATAACAAAAGTCTTACAGGAAATGCCCAGCATTGCCTCAGTAATCAAACAAAGCGTGGAGTATAATCACAGGACCAAACTAATGAGTATAATTAATCCCAATTATTTGAATGATGGAATAAATAGAGATGCCCCCCCAAGAAACCTAGATGAGTTAAAAAGAATTCCTGACTCATGGAGCAGTAAACCAATATTCCTTCACTTTAAAATCCGGTCCTACCATGCAGGAACGCTCTCAGTAGACATTATGAACCGCCCCGGGTTTTGAGGAGGGTATTTCGTTAAAGTGTTTTAGCGAGTTGCTGGTAATAGTTTGCCTCAGCTTCTGCTGGCGGGATATAACCAATGGGTTCTAGCAGGCGGTGGTGGTTAAACCATGCCACCCATTCCAACGTAGCCAGCTCCACCGCTTCTCCGGTTTTCCACGGGCCTAGCCGGTGGATGACCTCGGCCTTGTACAAACCGTTTATGGTTTCAGCGAGCGCATTATCGTAACTGTCACCACGGCTTCCAACCGAGGGCTCAATACCTGCTTCGGACAGTCGCTCCGTGTAGCGGATCGACAAGTTTCGGTTGACGGGCGTAGAGGGCTTGCTCCAGCGCATCCAGCACGAAATCGGTCCGCATGCTGCGGCTGACCCGCCAACCCACGATTCGGCGGGCAAACACATCAATCACAAACGCCACATACAACCAACCCTGCCAAGTCGATACATAGGTGTAATCGGCTACCCATAGCTCGTTGGGGCGATTCGCTTTGAAGCAACGATGCACGCGGTCTTGTGGACAGTGATCCTTCGCATCTGGCACGGTCGTTTTCACCCGTTTCCCGCGACGAGCGCCTTGTAAACCCAGGAATCGCATCAGCCGCTCAACCGTACAACGCGCTACCACCGTGCCTTCGCGTTTCAGCTGGCACCACACCTTGTCTGCACCGTAAACGCACATATTGGCTTGCCACACGCGCTCAATCTGAGGAATCAATGCTTGATCGCGGCGAATGCGTTCAGGCAATAAAGCTGGATTTTTCTGTCGTGCCGCATAACGCCAATATGCCGACGGGGCCA
>NZ_PDZH01000337.1 GCF_002735695.1 Chitinimonas sp. BJB300 | reverse complement strand
TGGGTGATATCAGCGGCGATGGTAAATCGGACTTGGTGGCGGTACGTAAGCGAGAGGATGGCAAGGCGGTTGCTTCCATCCGGCTGGCGTCCGCCGATGGATTGGTTGAAGCAACTGAGCTGGAACTGGGCACTTGGATAGCGGATACCCGTTACCTGCTTGGGGATGCTACCGGGGATGGCAAGGCCGACCTGTGGGTGGTGTCGCAATCGGCCAATCAGAAAACCCAGGTTACCTTGTGGTCACGTGATGGCGAAACCTTTACACAAGGTCCAAAAGCGAAAAGCAACCACGCTTGGGACGTGGGGCAGCAGTACATCCTGTCAGACATTAACCGCAGTGGTCGTCAGACATTAACGGTAGTGTTTCCCAGTGGTTCAACCGATAAAACTAGCACCTTTATAGTTGCTGAAGATGGCACCATGGCCATGGTGTCGGACTACGAGAGTTTTGGCGCAGCAAGCCGGCAATATCTGAAAGCAGATGTCCAGGATGATGGCCGAGATGAATGGATAAAGGTCTATCAGGATGCTCAGGGTGTCGATCATCTGCGCCCTTCCAGCGATGACGACGGCAATGGGGAATGGGGCTGGAGTTCGTTCAAAGACATTGCCGTGGGCAAGAAAGCCCAGAGCCGCTACCTGGCCGCTGACCTGAACGGCGATGGCCGTACCGATGTGGTGCAGTTGTGGCGTAACGGAGCGGGTCTGGCGGTGGCGACAGCCTGGTTGTCGGACAGCAATGGGTATGTCCAGGGCAGCGACAGCGTGCTGGGTGCCTGGCGCGA
>NZ_PDZH01000336.1 GCF_002735695.1 Chitinimonas sp. BJB300 | reverse complement strand
TGGACATCAATCTTTTCCTCAATCAAATGAAATGCGTTGGTAGTGTGATGCAAGCGCCACGTGCGGATCGTGCGCGGTGGGCCGTCATAGGCCAGGGCTGCCGGGTGATTGCCGGCAACGGTGAGTGTGTGTAGTCGCCATGCGAGATGCTTGACTGAGTGCAGGCGGGGCCTATCCTCGCTATCGAGGGTCATTTCAACCGACTCCAAGGCGGAAAGGCCGCTGCCTATGGCCTTCAAGACGGCCTCTTTCGCTGTCCAAAGCCGCAGAAAGCAGGCGCCACTATCCTCGGCAGCCGTAATCAGCTTGCGCTCGGCTAGGCTGAAAAAGCTTTCAGCAATACCCAGCCAATCGCACCCGCGCTGACTGTGTTCAATATCAACGCCAACGCGCGTCCCCCTGCCCAGGGCGATCAGGGCCAGATCTTCAGCATGGGATAGGTTGAAACCGATGTCAGGCCAGGCCGGCAACATGGGTTTGCCCGTGGTCTCGTTTTGAAACGCCAATTGGGCCGCGGGTGTATCCAGTGCCAAGCCAAGTACATGGCGCAGGGCGGCATGGGCCAGCCTGAAGCGCGCACCATGTTGTGGCCGAACAAAACGGCTCGCACGTTGCTGTTCCTCTTCAGACAACATCGTGCTGTAGTCACCCTCGCCATCCAGGGTGACAAAAACAAGGTGTAATTCAGAATCAACCAAGGGCAGTTGCATCACCATTGGCGCTCCACGGCGGCTGCCAGCGTGGTTGCCACATGCTGGACGACGGCAGTTTCGCTATCGCGCACAAAAAAGTGCCCGCCTTC
>NZ_PDZH01000335.1 GCF_002735695.1 Chitinimonas sp. BJB300 | reverse complement strand
ATCGCCGACAAGCCCGTTGCTGTCGCCGCACCAAACGTGCTCAGCAAATAGTCGGTGTACAAATCGAGTTCTTTGTTCTTCATGGCGACAGGTTATCGTATGCACTGCGTAACATCAGTTACTGATTATTGCCAGTGCGGCCCTTGGCCACTGGCTGGGGCCCTACCACCAGCTTCTGTTCCTTACCCTTGCTGTATTGAGCTTTGGCATAGGTTGGGTTGATGGCAGCGGTATTGCTGTCGAGACGATATTGCGTTTTTCCGCGCTGATGCTGCTGATCTACGCCTTTACCCCGACATTGCCGCCGCAGGGCCTGCCTTACTTTGGCATAGGCATCACCGTCGGGCTGTTGGCCGTGTGGATAGATAGTCTGATCTTCCCCCGGGACCCCTTGCCCAGTGCTCACGAAGGGCTCCGCCAAGCCGGGCGCTGGATTGCTGCGGGCCATAACGCAGGCTGGCTTCATGCCACCGGTTTTTGCGTCGCCGTCACGGGTGGCTTGGCGCTGGCGGTATGGTTGGGCTACAGCCGGCCAGCCTGGGTGGCCGCCGTCATTCTGTTCGTTACCCGTCCCGATGGCCCCGACAGCCTGCGCCGCCTCTTTCTTACCGTATTCGGCACCCTGGTGGGTGCTGGGCTGGCCTGGGTCATCAGCCAATACGCGCACGACCCAACCATATTACTTACTGATGTTACGCAGTAGCTGCGAGAAGCAGCTGTAACTGATCATAAGCCGCGCGGGAGGCGTTGATCAGTAACTTGCGGCAAAGTGCGAATGGGTTCTTCTGCGTCTTGATGCTCAGGCATTC
>NZ_PDZH01000334.1 GCF_002735695.1 Chitinimonas sp. BJB300 | reverse complement strand
CTTGAATGCCTGAGCATCAAGACGCAGAAGAACCCATTCGCACTTTGCCGCAAGTTACTGATCAACGCCTCTCGCGCGGCTTATGATCAGTTACAGCTGCTTCTCGCAGCTACTGCGTAACATCAGTAAAATAGAATCAATAATCGCACCATTTGATGCTAAAAATCGTGGCCAAGCAAGCCTAAACTTGCCATCAACTAATTTATTGGAGGAATCGGGTGGCGCAGGGGAACCGCCCCCCCCTACGTGTAAAACAGCGTGCAAAACTTTTCAGATGGGGGTGCGGCGGAAAACTAGGTGTCGTCTCAGCATTGCGGCTTGGCGTGAACGCGCCCGGATGAGAAGCGGGGCGGAGGATTGAAGCCAGGCAAAACAAAAGGCGGTAAGGGTGATGGGGAGTCATCGCCGTTCCCGCCTTTTAAGCTCAGGGCTTTCGACTGACGTTGTAGATGCCTATTCCTGTATTGGTGACGGAAAAAATAAGTGCCGCGATTGCAATCGTTACGGGATTAATTATTACTCCGCCTGATACAGGTTCAACATCCTGAATGCTCAGTTCTTGCATTGTATTTTCTCCATTAGACGACATCAGCAGAAGGCTATTGACGAAGCTTCAGTGTAAGCACGGAAATTACGGCCATCAATGGGTTGACTGTCACTTACGGAGTGTCATCGATGGGGTTAGCTTACAAACTGATGTTACGCAGTGCATACGCTAACCTGTCGCCATGAAGAACAAAGAACTCGATTTGTACACCGACTATTTGCTGAGCACGTTTGGCGCGGCGACAGCAACGGGCTTGTCGGCGATGGTA
>NZ_PDZH01000333.1 GCF_002735695.1 Chitinimonas sp. BJB300 | reverse complement strand
GGGTTTGCAAGCCCTTGAGCAGGATATCGCCGCCGGTGTCGCCCTTGGCGTCGGCCTCGCCCCCTGTAGCTTTGAACTGCAATGTGCCGCCATGTGATACCGAGGATTTGCGCACGGTTTCGCCATGCGCGCTGTCGGTGCTTTCCTGCCGGGTGGTGCCCAAACTGAGGGTGACCTTGCCCGCTATCCCGCCTTTGCCGTCTTTGTCGTCACTCTTCTTGGCGCTTTCAATCATCTGTGCCAAGTCTTTGGTCGCATAGGCTGACTTGGCGGCCAGTAGGGCTTTTAGGCGGGGGTTGTCGGTTTCAACCGCGCGCGTCAGGCCTTTGCCAAGGGAGGCAACGGCATCGGCCTGTTTGCTTTGCGCGCCCACCCGCAGGCCTTTTGACTCGGTGTAACTACGGGTTTTCGCATCAACGGTATCGACCACCGAATAGACTTTTACATCCCGCCCTTTGCCAATCACATCACCCTTGGCCTGCAACTGCGCACCATAGGTGCTCAACGTCCCTTTCTTGGCCATGAGCGCCACGTTGCCGTTGAGACTGCCTACCATGCTGGTGGCGTGAGTAACCGAATGCTGGGTGTCTTCCTTGCCCTGCTTGTGTTTGCCTGCGGTGAGCTGCGGGCGTGAACCGGAACCGGTCGACATCAGGCCGGTCTTGGTGATTTCTTGCTTATGGGTTTCGTCGTGCGTCTGCGTGACGGTGCCCAGTGTCAAGTGACGGTCGGCTTCCAGCAGCACATCGTGCGTGCCCACCACGCTGCTGCCCATCAGATTAAGGTCTTGCCCCGCCTTGAAGTACACCGTATCACCGCTGAGCACACTGCCGATCGCGGTAGTGGAG
>NZ_PDZH01000332.1 GCF_002735695.1 Chitinimonas sp. BJB300 | reverse complement strand
AATCTGATTGTCCGTAATCGGTCTTCCGGGCATAGTCATCTCTATTACGCGATTCCACCCGTCTGTACGACGGAGGCTGCGCAGCCTAAGCCTATTCAGTATATGAAGGCAGTCTATGAAGCCTTCGCAGCAAGGCTAGAGGCCGATACTAGCTTTCATAGTGGCCCGGTGGCTAAAACACCTGGTCACCCATGGTGGTTGACGCATGAGATCCATAACCATGTCTATGAACTGGGTGAACTAGCTGATTATGTAGACTTGGCATCCAGTAATCCGTGGGGAAAAGGACCAAATCTCGATGCGGTAAGCCATTCTCGGCATTGCATCCTGTTCGAACAACTGCGCTTTTACGCGTATTCCATCGTGAATCGTGAGCGGGAGGCAGGCTCCTTCAATACATTCACCCGATTGTTGGAAGCGTATGCGCACAATAAGAACAGTTTCCGAAACCAGGGATTTAGCGCCAATCTTCCATATTCTTCCCTGAAAGCCACCGTCAAGTCGGTGGCACGTTGGACCTGGGACCGCTACACGGGGTGTGGCAGGTGCCATCGTGGGGTGATGCAGCTCAATCCTGCCTTGCCGCTGCATATCCGTCAGAAGCAATCTGCTGAACGAACCCACGCTGTTCGCCATAAGGACACGGAATCCAAAATCCGGTTTGCTTGTCACCGGCTCTTACAGCTTGGAGAAAAGCTGACCCAACTGGCCATAGGCCGCCTGGCGGGCTTCACCCGGCAGACCATTGCTGCCTATAAGCACGTTATCCAGGAAGTGCTTAATCCCGCACAGGTACCTCATTTGGCCAGCCAGGGAGTAGGATCAATCCATGAAACAAATGTTAAATATGGTA
>NZ_PDZH01000331.1 GCF_002735695.1 Chitinimonas sp. BJB300 | reverse complement strand
GGCCTTCTGATGCCAGGAATCCGTCTGGATTGGCTGGAAATGGCCAATTCGGGAGGGAAAGCGATACAAGACGAGTGATAAGTTCCGGAACTGGCAGTCGGAAGGCGCCGTAAGGTCGACTTACGCCGCTGTAATGTCAAAAAGTCGGGTTATTCGAGGCGCCCAATATTATAGGAGGGTATTAAAGCGAGTAATAAAAAGGCGAACCTTGGTTCGCCTTTTTATTTAAAAACTACTTACTGAATATAAACCGACAGTGTCACGCCGGGAGGAACTTTCACTTCCCTTGTGTATTGGCCCGACTGGTTAGGTTCAACCAGTGGTAAATGGCTATAGGGCTTGATGGTGTCGGGTAATGTTGCCGGGAAAGCGTAATACTTTGCTATATCACTCCCATTCCATGCCGGCGAGGTGTAGTCGCCAACCTTTACGCCAGGGTAGCCATAACCAGCAGGCAATGCTTTTGCATCGGGAAATGCCAGCATGCTGCCCCAACGCCGAAACGCGTCCTCGAAGCCGATACCACCGCTGGCGCGAATGGCTTCATCCAATGCATCGATACCGGTACCTTTCGCTTTCAGCAATTCGCGGTAAATGCCGGTGCCATATTGGTGAGTAAGGAAAATCAGGAAGGCTTGGCCGCTCCTATAATAATTTTGACTGCATTGCTTGTCAGTATCTTTAGACCTTGGTGCGCCAGCGGTAGAGGTTAGTGAGCAAGAGTAATAATTATTAACTGATGTTACGCAGTAGCTGCGAGAAGCAGCTGTAACTGATCATAAGCCGCGCGAGAGGCGTTGATCAGTAACTTGCGGCAAAGTGCGAATGGGTTCTTCTGCGTCTTGATGCTCAGGCATT
>NZ_PDZH01000330.1 GCF_002735695.1 Chitinimonas sp. BJB300 | reverse complement strand
CTCACAGCTTGCTTGCGCCTTTCGTGCTGTTCTTGCCGCGACAGCTTGCGTCCGTCTTCTTTGTCCATTTCTATCAGTTGGGGGCGGACACCAATAAATCAACCCTTAGTTGCCGGGTGAATAGTTTACTCCCAGCCCTAATTACTTCTTTGTGGCCAAACAGAATATCGTCCTCACGCGCAGGCTGGAGGAAGGGGGGCGCATGATGTTGAAGGACGGCAGTTTTGACGAGATTTTCTGGTGGTACAACGGTGTGAGCATCCTGAAAGCCAAGTTCAATGACCGCCGTATTATCCAGCTTGATAACCCTACCCTGTCTCCTGAACCCCCCTTGAAAGACAAAGCACTGTGGTTCGACCCGGCCAGTGTGAAAGGAAAATAAGTAGCCTGTCCCAATAGAAGGAAGTGAGCTATGTGTTGGGGTGTACGGTGTTTTCTCCATACAAATGAAAGCGCCGGCTTTTGCCGGCGCTTTCATTTGTATGGCGGTTATTTTTGCTTGCCGGTTTCGGCAGGCTTGGTTTGAGAGAGGAATGTACTAGCCGGCGTATTGGCTGGTTTTTCCTTTTTGGGTTTCTTTACTTCCTTGTTGCCTCGCATTTGACCTTTGGCCATGGTGTTCTCCTTCCAGCATGGGCTTGGTGCCGGCTGTTGTTGTCGTACAGGTGGCGGAATCTTTCTTCGCAGTGGTTGCCACAGGGTAAGGAAGTAGCGGCAGACCTGCGTGGCTTGATCATAGGCGCATCAGCGGCGGGGTGTTAGCTTAATAACTGATGTTACGCAGTGCATACGATAACCTGTCGCCATGAAGAACAAAAAACTCGATTTGTACGGGCTTGTCGGCGATGGTAGATGGTGCAGTGAGCCACGACCAGGTCACGCGTTTTTTGTCCA
>NZ_PDZH01000329.1 GCF_002735695.1 Chitinimonas sp. BJB300 | reverse complement strand
TCGCGCCAAGCGCAGCAAACCCGGCTTGCTGCGACAACATCTCACCGCAGTACAAGCGGCAGCCGCTATTTCTGGTGCGCAGGTGCAGGGAGACGAATTGCATTCCACAACCTTATACTTTCAGCCCGGCCCGATTCGTGGTGGCGACTTCCGCTTTTCGATTGGCAGCGCAGGCAGTTGTACCCTCGTCTTACAAACCATACTGCCCGCACTATGGTTTGCCGACGCGCCCAGCACGGTTTCCGTTACAGGCGGAACCCACAATAAGTCCGCACCACCGGCTGACTTCCTTATCCTTTGCTGGGCACCGCTGCTAGCACGCATGGGCATTACCCAAACCATTCAACTGAATCGGCATGGCTTTTACCCAGCGGGGGGTGGTGAAGTCACTGCCCACGTCGAACCGGGCGCCACCCTGCGCCCTATTACATTGATTGAACGAGGCCCGTGCCATGCTCTACGTGCAGAGGCAGTAGTCGCCGATGTGCCGGGCAGCATCGCAAAGCGGGAGTTGGATCAGGTGGCAGCTCGACTGGATTGCCCTGACGGCCGCGTGCGGGAACTACCGCAAGCGGAAGGACCGGGTAATGTCCTGATGATTGAAGCGCGGTTCGCCCAGGTAACAGAACTGTTCACCGCCTTTGGCGAAAGAGGCATCTCTGCCGAATCGGTGGCAAACCATGCGGCAAAAGAGGCTCGCCTTTATTTGGAAAGCACTGCTGCAGTGGGTGAATACCTAGCCGACCAACTACTACTACCTATGGCCTTGGCAGGCAGTGGATCATTTACCGCCACGGTGGCATCGTCGCATTTGCAAACAAACATCAAGGTTATCAAGCAGTTTCTGCCCGTAGACATACAGCTGAGCCAAACCGATAACAGTGCGGTGCAGGTAGACCTATCCTAA
>NZ_PDZH01000032.1 GCF_002735695.1 Chitinimonas sp. BJB300 | reverse complement strand
CAGTTCGGTTGCCGTGGCAAAAGCCAGTGCTGCCCCCATGCTATGGCCAAACAGGGCAACCGGTCGGTCGAGCAAAGGCGCGATGGATTCCAGCAATGTATCGACCAGTGCCCCGACTGCACGAAAAGGCGCTTCGCCGAATCGATTACCGCGCCCAGGCAGTTGAACTGGGCAGACATCGATGAATGCCGGCATGCGGTCTACCCAGTTGCGATAGGCCAACGCAGCCCCCCCTGCATGATGGAAACACAGCAGGCGAACCGCTGCCTGCGGGCGTGGCTTACGGAACATCAGCCATTTATCGGGCTTGGCCGTCAAGGTGTGATCCGTTGCTGGTAGAACGGTGGTGTTCATGGGGGAGTCCAAAGTGTTGTTTGAATCATGCAGGCTCTAATGCTAGGGCGCGGGCTTGCGACATCTGGACCAGGCGTTCGGCCAGTTTCTCGATGGTGGGGTAGTTCCAGATCAAGGTAGGTGATAGCTTGAGCGACAGCCGCGCTTCCAACCGGGTCAGGATCAACATGGCCCGCGCAGAGTCCAGCGCATAGCTTTCGAAGGTACGCCGTGGGTCGATGTCATCAGCGCTGACATCCAGTTGAGCCGCAACCTGTTCCATCAACCAATCGCGTATCGACTCCGCGTCGGTGGTGTCGGTATGCATGCCCTTCACAATCGTGCTGGTGCTACTGACTGGTTGACGTACAACGATGGCGGGCGGTGCGCTGCGTATCATAGCGACGGCGTTTGATGCGGCGGCTGGATATGCGGCAGCCGTCATCAGGGCATCGGCCACTTCAGCGACACGACGTGCTTCGAATGAGGCAAATACCGTGTCGGCAGCCCACTGATTGAATGCGCCCATCGCCGGGCCACACCAGATTTGATAGTCCATCGCCCGCTCGGGCACCCCTTCTATGGCCCAGCGCGACGATTGGCCCAGATACCAACGGAACACCAGGCCCATCATCACCTTTGGTTCCCGTTGGGCGCGTTCGGCCATCGTCGGATTCCGTTCCTGCCAAAAGGCAAGGGTCTGCGCCTGGACTGCTGCAAGCGGTTGTTTGTAAAGATCGCGCTCCAGCCGGTCGCGCTCGGTTTGCGGCAAGGCATCCAGGCTGGGATAAGTACGATACAGCGCCCACAAGGATGTAGCGCGGCTGGCGAACAGGGTGCCGCGCTTGAGTACCTGCACCTGCACGCCCAGTTCGAACATATCCGCCGCAGGTGCCATTGCCACATCAGCCAAGTCAGCGCCAGCCAACAGACGCCGCACGGCTGACGAACTGCCTGATTCGATGCAAGCCTGGTTGATTGAGCCCGTCACCACATAGTCGGCTCCCATGGCGAATGCAGCGCGGATGGCGGATGGCGTGCTGATGCCACCGGCAGCCCCCAGGCCAACGCTCGCAGCCGGAGGGAAGTCGCGCGCCACGCGTGCGCGCAGTAACATCATCGCCGGTAGGGCGCAAACGAGTGACTGACGGTCGGTATGCCCACCTGAGTCGGCTTCAATCGTGATGTCGTCCGCCAACGGCAGCAGGCGTGCTGCCGCGGCTTCGGTCGCGGTCAGCGCGCCTTGGTTCAACAGCGCCGTCAGCATTGCTTCGGGGGCCGGCCGCAGAAAGGGCTCCGCTACTTCACGGCGTGAGACCTTGGCAATAATACGTTGGCGCGCCACGGCGTGCCCGGTGGCATCGAAATGCGCGCCGCGTGCCCGGTAGAGCACAATCGCTGAGGTAAGCGCCATGAAAGCAGAGGCTTCGATGACCTCGATGCCGGCTGCCAGATAGAGTTCGACCAGTGAGTGTTCCATTGCCGGGTCATCAGGGGTATGGATCAGGTTGAAGCACAACGGCTGCCCCGGCAACGATTGGCGTAGTTGGGTAATGGCGGCGCTTACCCGCGCCAGCGACAAGCCGGCAGCGCCAAAGCTTGCCAGACAGCCTGCCCGGCTTAGCGTCTCAACCAGGGTTTCACCGGCAATGCCACTGGCCATTGCGCCGGCCATATACGCCAGGCGCAGCTTGTAGCGCTGGCGAAATGCCGCACTGCCGAGTTGTTCCGCTGCTGGTGCTGGGGTGAACGGAAGGGCTTGGTTCATGCGTGGACTCCGGCAAATTGAGTGGCGATGGCGGGGGTAGTGACAAGCTGGCCGACCAGGCGGATACCCAGGCCTTCTACGCGGCCTGCAACGCGGCCGTTATCGATCAGATCGACGTCGGCGATCAGATAGGGCTCGGGAGTAAGGCCGATTTCGACAATATCGGCGCGGTAACCGAAAATCTGGTTCTGTGGTGATACCTGGGCCCGAAAGCGCACCAGTACAGGCCGGCCCACCACGGGTTGAAAGCGCCCCCCGGTGATGGTGGTTTGCAGGCCTAGCGCCAACGCGTGCGTCTGTAGCAGCTGCATGGCGCCTTCCAGCATGCAGGGACCGGGGAAGACCGGGTCATCCTTGAAGTGGGCACGAATTGCCCAATGCTGGGGGTCAATGCGCCATTCGGCTTCGCTGTACCCCAGGCCACAGGTGCCGCCGGCTGTTTCGATGCGGACAACGCGATCGATAAACTGGATCACCGGTGGCGGTAGGCGTAACGATGGATTGCGGCCACCGCTGGCGTGGGCGGGCGACATCACCTCGCCAATCTCGCCGCGGGCGAGTGCGAGCAGGTCTTTATTTTCCAAGATCCTGGCGGGTGGAGCCAAGGGCGCGGTAAAGGCTGTCATGGCGGGCTGGCGCTTGGTACGGTGCTGGTCGGTGATGCCAGCCCCTTTGGCTAATTCGTCGTAAGTGAAAAAGCCCGCCGTGCAATGGTCGATCTTCAACACTGGTTTGCCATCGACATGCGCCATGAAGTCGGTGCGGAACAATGTGGTATCACCATTGCGAAAGGACTGCACGATATGGATGTCGTATTCCACCCGCTGGCCGGCGCGCGGCATATTGCCCAGGTAGGTCAGTTGTGCATCAAGCCAGCGATAGGCGCGATTTCCCTGGTTCTCGAAGTCGATACCTAGCCAACCGGCCAGGAACAACACACCCTGAGCATCGAGCGACAAGTACGATGCCTGTCCGTCAATGGCATTGAAAGCCGGGTTGGGGATATCGTATTCGGTGCGAATGCGGCTGCCTTCGAGCTTGCCGTAGCTGCCCGATAGATGCGTGATACGGCTGACTGCCATGAAGGGTGGACCGGGAATACGTACCCGGCGTGGCAGCGCGTCGATAGGCGCATATCTGGATCCGAGCACATTGGCAACGCGGCCTTCGGCAAATTCCATCACATCGGCTTCGTTGAACAATATCTCGCGCTGCGGCTGGCCGCTCGGTGTCGACGTGAAAAGTGCCATGGCAAGGTCCAGCGGTGCGACGGGGGTCGCCAGCGCCTGCAAGGGTGCCGATACCCGTGCGACGGGGCGGCGTGGACGCGCCAATATCTGGTCGAAGCCGTGTTGGCGCAGGTTGGCGGTGAGTTGCGCACGTAATGGCGGTTTACCAAACACCAAATCCTTGAGCAGCGCCGGCTTCTTTGGTGCAGGTGGAGGGAGTTGCAGCGCAGCTGGCAGATCAAACGGCACGCGCTGGGACAGCAGCAGCGACAGCAGTTTGCCAAACATCACGGTATCGTTCTGGTCACGGCGGCAAAGCGCAAACGTGGCATGAGGCCGACCTTGTAGGGTCTTGCCTATCCAGCGGCTACAATTGGCCCCCGGCCCGATTTCGAGGAAAAGCCGTACCCCTTGGCTGTAGACGCGTTCCACCAGCGCGGGGAAATCGAGTGGCGAGACAAGGTCGGCCGCTATACGCTCGGCTACCGCTTCCGGGGTCCAGTCACGTGGTGCGCCACCGGCAAACTGAAGGCCGGGCGGCCTGTCGCCCAGGGGCGCGATGAACTGTGCGGTGATGGCTTGTTGCTCCTGCGCTGCGGGTGTGCAATGCATTACCAGGCTATCTGGCGCGGGTACGGCATCCGCCCCCAATGCAGTGAGGATGCGCGCACAGGCTGCCCGCTCACCCACCAGCGTGACTTCATCTGGAGCATTGACGAGGCTGACATAGGCACGTGGTTCCTGTTGTGTGGCGGCCAGGACACGGGCGGCGGGTGCCAGTACCAATAAATTTGTCCAATCGACACGCGTACTGTCAGCCAGATTCCACGCTGCGCGCACTGCTGCCAATTCACCCGACAGGCGACCAAGACTTTCGCCCAGCGTGGTCATTCGTTGAATCCAACCATCGTCGGCCTGCCAGGCGCCGCTGGCGAACAACATGCTGGGTTGACCCAGGCTATGACCAAAACGGGCAGTGGATTGCAGACCGATGCGTTCGGTCAGTAGCTGGGTGTATTGCCAGCTGGTAATCACCCCGGCATTGATCAAGGCATCGTTGTCGGCCAGCAGGGCTTCTTCCAACTGCATGCGCTGCTCAGCGCTGATGGGCGCCAGTTGCCGGGGATAGAGCTGAGCGATATCGGCGCTGATATCACGGTGATGGCGGGTCAGTTTGTCGATACTGCCCGGCACCAATTGGCCAACTGTTGCGGCAATGCCGGTAAAGGCGGTGCTTAATGGCGGGTAGACGAAAGCTACGCCACCTTCACGGCCCAGTGGCTGCAGGCTGAAACGGCTACCACGTGGTGACTGCCAGTCGCCTGTGATGGTGGGCAACTGCACCAAAGCAGCCTGTACCTCTTCGTGCAAGCCAATGGCGTTTTCAGCCATCAGCACCAGCGCCAGTGACGCTTCGGGCTGATAGGCGCGAACGGCTTCAAGGCATAAGACGGTGGCATCGGCTCCGGTTTCCAATGCCTGTAAACGATTGGTCAGTTCCACCAGGATGTTGTCGCGGCTGTTACCGGCAATGGGTAGCAACAGTGGCAATGCGGGTGTGAACGGCTTGGCGGCGATATCGGCCGGCGCTTCGCCCAGCAAGGCCTGGGCGGCGCTGCCGTCATGGTCGCTTGCGAGAATGGCGGCGAAGCGGCAGCCGGTGCGTGGCCGAAGCCAGGGCCGGGGTTCGGTCGGAACATAGGCATCGTGTTCAGCCAGACCCAATACAAGCGATGATTCACGCCAACCTGCCCAAGCTGGTAATTGCCGTGCGTTGAGCGACAACGCGGCATGCAGTGTACCCAGCAACGGCGCGGCCATACGGCAGTGGCCAAATACCGCAGCCGCGCTGGCCAGTGCTGGCCGGCCTCCCAAGTTGGCGGCGGCAGGCAAGCCGGCACTGGTTTCCACCAGTGAGATTGCGGCAGCATGGATATGGGCATTGGCCTGCGCTTGTGTCGCTGCCGTAATGGGATCATCGGCGAACCCGGCGCCGCGCCATTCTGCATAGGCTGCACCACCACGTTGCCGCAGCGTTTCAGCTGGCTCTAATACGATGGCAACCGCCCCTTCGCCTACAGGCTCGGTAGGGTCAATGCCGTTGGCCTGGTGCACCAGCAGGTTTTCTATGGCCCCGGCCAAGTCGACTGCGCCGACCAATACGGCATCGGCTTCGTCATTGGCCAGCAGCTTGGCCCCAATATCCAGCGCGCGTACTGCGCCGGTTTCGTCGCCTGTCAGCATAAAGGCCGGGCCGGTCAAGTCCCAGGTGGCGGCGATACGACTGGCCAGCAGGCTGCCCACGTAGCTGAGCATCACCACCGCATCGATCGGGTTGTGCAAGGCTTCCCGCACCAAGCCACAAAGCGTGCTGCGCTCTTCTTCGCTCAGCGCAAAGCCAGCTGCATCCAGGCTGTCCTCCAGCCGCCAGACCGTTTCCCAGCGTGCCATCAACCGATGGCCGACATGGTCCATGGCACCGGCGATGATTACCGCCGTGCGACTGCCGGGCACGATGCCCGCATCACGCAGGGCAGCGTCACCTACCGCCAGCATCAGCAACTGTTGCGGGTACATGCGGTCGATATCATTGGGTGGTACGCGCAGGCGCAGCGCATCAATGGCGACACGGTCGAGGTAAGCCCCTTGGGGCGCGGCGAAATCCAGACCGGCATGGCGGTCGGGTTGTATTGGGCGCAGACGAGGCTCGGCTTTAGCCAGTGCGCGCGCCACGCTGGCGAGGTCGGGGCAGTCGCCGATGGCCGCGCCGAGGCCGCTTAGCAGCACTGGGCCGGCTGGCCGGCGGGGTGGTGCAGGAACCGGAGCCGGCTGGTCGGCTGCATCAAGTACCAAGTGTGCGTTGACGCCACCAAAGCCAAAGGCATTGATCGCGGCACGCCGGTTGGCGCTGGGCCAGGGCGTGGCTTCTGTCAGAATGCGCGGTTTACTGGTAATTTCGGCCGCGAGGGATTGCTCAATGCCCACCGTAGCCGGAATGATGCCCTCGCGCATGGCGAGCAGTGTCTTAACGAGGCCAGCCACGCCCGCTGCCGTCAGCAGGTGGCCGACGTTGGACTTGACCGAGCCGATGGCTTGACCCTCACCAAATACCCGGCCCACGGTTTCCAGCTCTACCCGGTCGCCCAGCTTGGTACCCGTGGCGTGGCATTCGACATAAGCCACGCTGGCGGGGTCGATGCCGGATTTGGTGTAGGCGCGTTCGCATGCCAGCTGCTGCCCTTTGGGGTTCGGGGCGGTCAGGGTTTGGCCACGGCCGTCGCTGGATAAGCCGATGGCGCGCACCACCCCGTAGACACGGCGGAGATGGTTGTCCTGGCGGCGTAGGATCAGCGCCACTGCGCCCTCTGCCGGTGCGACACCGTCAGATCGGGCGTCGAAAGGGCGGTTGGAATTGCCATCGGGTAGGGCCTGGGTTGCAGCAAAGCCGAAGGTGGCGTAAAGCGTGTCAAAGGCATTGGCGGCTACGACGACCATGGTGTCGGCTTCACCCGCAGCCAGGTGCAAAGCAGCGAGGTGGATGGCGTACAGCGAGGTCGCACAGGCGGCATCGATCGCATAGCGTGGTCCGCCCAGGCCAAGCGCCTGCGCCAATGTGGTGGTGATGCCGCCAGAGACGCGTGCGGATTCAGGATGGGTGCTGGGTGTGGGACGTCCAACCGTGAGCTGGAGCGGATCGGCCCCGGGTGCGACATCGGCAAATACCTGTGCCAGAGCATCGTCATAAAGGGGACGGGTAAGTGCATCACTGGCCGAACCTGCCGCCCAGGCATAGCTGCCAAGCACCAAACCGACCCGTCCGAGGTTCTGGCCCGGCCACATGTCGGCATCGATCAGCGCCTGGCGGGCGACATGCAAGGGCCATTGGATGCAGCGGTCCTGTGCCAGCAGGAAATCAGCCGGTAAATGGTAGCCGTGAGGATCGAAAACAAAGTCGCGCGGCTTGGCCAGTTCCAGGCTGGACACATGGTCAGCAATACCGCGGCCGGGGGCCAGGAAGCGGGTAGGTTCGACACCCCAGTCAGCCGCATCGGCATTGCGGATCGAACGCTTGCCCTCCAGCAGATTGCGCCAGAAAGTGGTGGTGTCTTCAGCATCTGGTACCAGACAGGCAAGGCCGATGATATCAAGCGGAAACATGAAGCATTCCTCAGTACAGACGTTATTGTGGATAAGCCAGGGCAGGTGACGCTGGCGCGGCAAAGGCGGGAGTGGGGGCTTGTGCCGGCAAGGTATCGCCGATCACAAACTGGAAGCCACCGGCAGCCTGCCCCATCGCCGCATCGGCAAACAGGGCTGTGCCATCGGCAACCGGCAACAGGCCAACACCGCGTTCTGCGAACAACTTTTTCAGCGCGGGTGTCACCATGCCGCCTTCCCATGGTCCCCAGGCCAGTGAAACGGCACGTGTGCCGGGCCAGCGGCGCGCCAACTGGAAGGCCAGCTTGCTAAGCGCTTCATTCGCCATGGCGTAGTCCGATTGGCCGGCATTGCCCGAGTAGCCGGCAGTCGAAGAGAACAGCAATACCCGTTGTGGCGGCAGGTCGTTCAGCGCTTCAACGAGCGTCAATAAGCCATCGAGCTTGGGGCGGAACACGGTCTCGATGTCTTGTGGCGTCTTGTCGGCAATGCGTCGGTCGGCTAACGCGCCTGCGCCATGTATTAATGCCGCGACCCGGCCATGTTGCGCGGTCAAAGTGGCGATCGTCGTGCGGGTGGTGGCTGCATCACCCAGATCCAGCGCCAGATAGCTGACCTTCGCGCCGGTTGCCGCCAGCGCCTGCATGTTCTGGCGTACCTCACGGCCTGCCAATACCGACTGGCATAGCGATTCGACAGTGCGTGGCGTGGGCATACCGCCCTCGAGGCGCAATTGCTGCAATGCTTGTGCTTTCAACAGCGTCATGTCGGTTATCCCGGCGGCCCAGGCCGGATCGGTCTGCGCCAGGTGCGTGCGGCCGATCAATATAAAGTGTGCCGGTAGGCGTGCCGCCAGCGCCTGTACACATTGGGCCGTAACGCCGCGCGCGCCACCGGTAACCAACACCAGTTCATGCGCTTGCAATGGCGGTATGTTCAGGGTGGATAGCCCAACGGCAGGGGGAGAACCGCAGACCAAGCTGCAACGGCCGCCGTGGTGCCAACCGATTTCAGCCGCTTGCGCCACTGTATCGCCTATTTCATTCAGCAAATACGTTGCCGCCAGTTCGGCGGGTAGCTCGGCAGCCAGATCGACGAAACGGGCCTGAGCGGTGGGCAACTCATGACGCAACGTCTTGATCAAACCTGCCAATCCACCCGCCACCGCGTCGCCTGTGCCGTTCAGACCGAGCCGCCCATCAAGCCGGGCTACGGCAAACAACCGAGTACCAGCCATGAGCGCAGGCAGCAATTCCTTCACCACACGCAAGGCAACGCCCAGCCGTTGGCGGCTGGCGCGTGCGTTATCGGGTGTTTGCAGCAACACGACAACCGCGGGTTGACCCGATTCATGGGTAAGGGTGGACAAGCATTCACTCAGACTGTCGAGCGTGGCCTGCCGCGATGGCCAAGCCTGCGTTCCCAATCCATCAATCGTCGGTGTCCAACCCGCCAAACGGATCAACACGGGCCGATAACCCCATTGCGCCATCTGTACAGCGAGTGTGGCTGTCAGGGCTGTGCCATCGGCGAATATCGCTGCGACTTGGCCTGGTGGCCGAAGCGGCCCGTGGGCGGGTGGCGCTGCCAGGGCAACGGACTGTACCGGCAACGGTTGCCAGCGGGATGTGCTGGTTAAGGTAGTGGTTGCGAATGGAGTGGGGGCGGACGATTGTGAGTTGCCAGCCAAAGCGACCAGTTGGGCAGCCAGTTCGGCCAAGGTTGCGGCGCTACGCAAGCCATCGTTTCCGGTATCGGCCTGGACGCCCAGCGCATCACGCACAGCTGCCAGGATTTCGACGCGCTTGATCGAATCGACACCCAGGTCCCCTTCCAGCCGCATATCGAGCGTCAGCATCTCAACGGGGTAACCCGTTTTGTCGGCAACGGTTTGCAATAGCAAACGGGCCATCGCGGCCATGTCGATGGTCGGAAGGTTATTCGTTGGCGGCAGGGCAGTTTCAGGTACGGGTGCCGGTACTGGCGCATTCGCTATGTTCGCCCTGGCAGCCGAGGCAATATGGGTAATTTCCACCGCGCCTTGTAGCAAGGCTGCTATCTGGGCCAGGGTCGTTGCGCTGCGTAACTCGTCGCTGGCGGTAGCCCCGGTGAGTCCAAGCGTATCGCGCAGGCTGGCGAGGATTTCGACCCGTTTGATCGAGTCCACGCCCAGATCGCCTTCCAGGCGCATTTCCAAGGTCAGCAGTTCGACGGGAAAGCCAGTTTTGTCTGCCACTGTTCGCAAGAGCAGTGCCCCGGCGTCGACCATCCGGTCCGTGACCGGTGTCGCCACCGGCGTGTATTGTGGCGGCGGTGCGACCGTAACTGGCTGGGTTGACGCTTCAAAGGCCTGTGCCGTTTGCAGGTGCTGGCCTACGGCCCCCAATAGCGCGGCGATTTCGGCCAGCGTACCCGCGCTGCGAAGGGCATCGCTGGTGGTGGTGTCGGTAAGGCCCAGATAGTCCCGTACGGCTGCCAGAATTTCGACCCGCTTGATCGAGTCCACGCCCAGGTCACCTTCAAGACGCATTTCCAGGGCCAACAGCTCCACAGGAAAGCCGGTTTTATCAGCCACGGTGCGGAGCAACAGTTGTGCTACGTCGCTGCCGGTATGGGCGCTTGCCTCCGCCGCCAGGGGTGAGGCGGGTACTGATGCTTTGTCTGTCACGGTTGCTGGTTCGGCTTCAGTCGGGGCAAGCGCTGCCAGTAGCGTCACCATATCCCCCAGTGTGCTGGCGCTGCGAAGGGCATCGTTGGCGGATGTTTCAGTCAAACCCAGTGCATCTCGTACCGCCGCCAGAATTTCGACGCGCTTGATAGAGTCCACACCCAGGTCGCCTTCCAGTCGCATTGCCAACGTCAGCATCTCAACCGGGTAGCCTGTCTTGTCCGCCACGGTGCGCAGCAACAGCTCGCCCAATGTGGTGTGCAGGTTGCTTACGGCTGGTATGGCAGAGATTGGGGTGGGCACAGGTGCAGGGGGCGTGGGTAGCGCAGGCTGATGCATGGTGCTGGGTTGAACCTGGGCGATGCACTGCGCCAGTTCGGCCAGGTTGCGCGTGGCGGCCATGGCTTCATTGGTAGGCAGCGTGCCGAATATATCGCGCATGATGGAAAGGATTTCCACACGCTTGATCGAGTCGATACCTAAATCGCCCTCGATCGACATAGAGGGTTCGATCAACGACGCTGGAAAGCCGGTTTTGTCCGCCACTACGGCGATAAGCCGTGTAAGCACGGTGGCCGCTACCGACGTGGTTTGCACATCAGCCTGAACGGCGGGTGCAGTGGGGAGGGACGGCGCGGCAACAGGTACCGTGGCGACAATACTGGTAGGAGGTACGCCATGTTTGTGGGTCAAGGCCGGCCAATCGCCCTCACCCCGTTGTCGTATCACCGCGGTGCTGACCCGGATTTCCAATGGCCCGGCCGGTGGCGGTAATACCTCGGTACTGTTCAGCTGCAAAGGCAGCCCAAGCACGGCTAGCCGCAACATGGCTTCGTCGAGCTGGCGGCTGTCGTTACCGGCGGGGTCTTGCGCCACAGGTAACACCGAGTGAGGCCTATCACCCAGGATGTCACCTATCAAACGGCTAAGGACGGCGCGTGGGCCAATCTCGACGAAGACCCGGCCACCTGCGGCATAGATAGCTTCAATCTGCTGCCGGAACTGCACGGTATTGAAGGGCTGGTGGGCCAGCAGGTTGCGGATGCCGGCTTCATCTGCCGGGTAGGTCTGTGCAGTGAGGTTGGCCCACACCGGGAAGCGGGGTGTTGCCAGTGGCATGTCAGCCAGTGCCGCAAGCCAGGGCGCTTCAGCATAGCTGACAAGGCTGGTGTGGAAGGCTGCTGCTACGGGAATACGCACGGCTTGGATGCCGGCTTGTTGCAATGTATTCAATGCCTGTTCGAGCACATCGGCGCTACCCCCGGCTACAGTTTGCTTGGGGCTATTGAGATTCGCCAGTGTCAGATCGGGCAATTGGCTTAGCAGGGTTTGTAGTTGTTCGGCCGGTGCGCTGATGGCGATCAACCCGCCCTCATCACAGCCTGGTGGCGGGGTGAGTGCCTCGCCACGGGCCAATACTGCGCTGCGGTAGGCGTCGTCGCTGAATACACCGGCAGCCCACAAGGCAGAGAGTTCGCCAAAGCTGTGGCCCAGCGCCATGTCGGGGCAAAATCCTGCACGTTGCATCAAACCATATAGCGCCATGTTGTAGGCCCCAATGGCTGTTTGGGCATTCTGGGTATGGGTCAGCGCTGCGCGTTGTGCATCAAGTCGACCACTATCGAAGGTATCTGGTGGGAACAGCAGGCTTGAAACCGGTGCAAGGCCACGGGCTTGGCCAGCGGCATCAAACGCCTCAAAGCATTGGCGGACCGCCGGGTGGTCGATACTCAGCCTCGCCCCCATTCCCACTGTCTGCGAGCCTTGCCCGCTGAACACGGCAACAGTTTTTCCACCGACTTCAATGGCTCGGCTACGGTAATGGATGCCATTGGGTAGCGACCAGGCTGTTTCTGCTGTGCGGCGGTTGAGTTGTTCGGCAGCGCTACGCAGCAGTGCCGGGGCGTCTTGATAGTTGCGCGCCAGTAGGCCGATCCGTGGTGCATCGGGTTGCAATGGTTGAGTCGGCCAAACCAGGGTGGCGGCATCTCCACGCGCAATCTGCTCGGCCAGCGCCAGGCAGCGCTGGGCTAGTGCGGAGGGGCTTTCTGCACCCAGTAAAATTGGAATGCCACGGTGGTGGATGGGCTGTGGATGGTGACGGTCATGTTCTTCCAGCACGACATGAACATTGGTGCCGCCAAAGCCGAACACACTTACGCCGGCCCGCCGTGGTGCATTTTCCGAACCCAGCCAGGGCTTTGCGTGACGCGGCAGGTAGAAGGGTTTTTCGCCTGGGTGGAGCCGTACGTTGGGCTGAGTGACATTAAGTGTTGGTGGAATCACTTTGTGGTAGAGCGCCAGCAAGGTCTTGATCAAGCTTGCAGCGCCGGCTGCCGCCTTGGTGTGGCCAATCTGTGCTTTCACGCTGCCCAGTGCGATGGGAGTTTGGGCGCTACCTAACACGGCTTCCAGTGCTTCAATCTCGATGGCATCGCCGACGACGGTCCCTGTGGCGTGCGCTTCCACTAAACCAATACTGGTCGGGTCGATGCCTGCATCGGCATAGGCCGTGAGCAAAGCCCGCTCCTGCCCAGCGCGGTTAGGTGCGAAAATCGCCCCGCCTGCGCCATCGGTAGAGGCACCAAACCCGCGGATAACACCATAGATGCGGTCGCCATCGGCAACGGCGTCGTCGAGCCGCTTGAGCACCAGCATGCCGATGCCTTCGCTGATCATGGTGCCATCAGCAGCCGCATCAAAGGCGCGTACCTTGCCTGACTTGGACAAGGCAGGCGTTTTGCTGAAGCTCAGGTAGGCGATGTTGGAATTGTCGGTATCTACCCCGCCCGTCAACATGACATCGGCTGCGCCGCTGCGCAATTCCAAGCAGGCGAGCCGGACTGCGGCCAGTGAACTGGCGCAGGCAGCATCCACAGTATGGCTGGCCGCACCGAGGCCAAAGCGGTTGGCGATGCGTCCCGCCACCACATTGGCAAGAAAGCCGGGGAAGGTGTCTTCATTCCAGTCGGGGTAGTGGCGGCGCATGGTGTCGGCCACTTCGGCAACGACTGCATCTTCGATGCCTGCCTGGTGCAGAACATCGACCCACTTTGCAATATCCGCACGCTTGGCCATCTCGGAAGAAAGCTTCATCGTATTGCCCGATACACCGAGCACGATGCCGGTACGCGCCATGGGCAGGCGGCGACCTTCCGTGGTTTGGTCAGGCTGGTAACCCGCATCTAGCAGTGCTTGGCGGCCAACGGCCAGTGCATAGAGCTGGGCCGTGTCGGTGAAAGCCAAGCTATTCGGTGGTATGCCATAGCGAAGTGGGTCGAAGCCGAGGTCGGGGATAAAGCCGCCCCGGTCGGCATAGGTATGATCGGCTACCTTGGGGTCGGCGTTGTAATACGCTTCTGCCCGCCAGCGATTGGTCGGCACTGGCTCGAGGCAATCCGTTTCATCGAGAATATTGCGCCAATATGCGGCAAGGTCTTGCGCACGCGGCATCATCGCTGCCATGCCGATTACGGCGATGGGCGCAGCAGGGTTGGAGAGGGCTGGATTACGGTCTGCTTGTGGGGTCGGGATAGACATTGCCGCTTTTCTCTGCGAATCGTGTGGGAAACGTTGATCGTCGCCAGTAGGGTGATGAGGCGTTGTTATGCCCTCACCCGGCTGGGTAGAAGAGGGAGGGGTAATCATGTTCCGGTAGTTCCAGTGTGCAGGCAGGCGTCGATAGCCTGGACGAGGCGGTCGGCAAGCATTGCAGCGTGGGGCTGAGTGACCATGGTGATATGGTCGCCCGAGGTCGCCAGCGTCGTTGCCACCCGTGCACAGTGCGCCGACCAACCCAGGCTTGGGTCGCTAGACTGTGGCGTGGCTTGCGCGTAGACCACACCTATTGACCCCAACCAATATCCGGGTTTGTAGTCGGCCAGTGCGGCGATACTTTGCCGGTAGCTCAACAACAAGCTGTCGATTACCTCGACCGATGCACTGGCGGCCAATGCACCGGCCGTTTGCAACCGTGTCAGCATCAATTGTCGCCTTGCCGGGCTGGCGAGCGGTGTCAGCTCGGCGCGCTCGATATGCACCGGGTGGCCAAAATAGTCACCCGCGGCCTCGGCAATCGAGACGATCCAATCGCATTCGTCGTAATGAGCAAATGCCTTGCCGCCATCGGGCACTGCGGTATCAATCAACACCAGCCCCGCGACATGTCGACCGGCCGCGCTGAATTGGCGTGCTGCTTCAAATGCCACGATGGCCCCGAATGAATGGCCGGCCAGATGCAGCGGCCCTTCTGGTTGTTGCAATCCAATGGCGCGGACCAGTTCGGCCGCCATGGTTTCGATGCTGGCGGGCTGCGCCGGATCGTGTTCTGTTTGCGCGCCAATAAGGGCATAGCGCCCTGATAGTGAACGGGCTAACGCCTGGTAGGCCATAGGGTTGCCGCTGGCCCCGGGCAACAGGTAGAGCGGTATGCCCTGGTCAGCCAACTGCAGCAAGGAAACACCGGCGCTGTTCGTCTTTCCTTCCAGCAAGCTGGCCAAGCCGGCGATGGTCGGTGTGCGTAAGAAGGCGGTGAAGGGCACGCTACGCTTGAAGCGGGCGCGCAGGCGATTCATCAGATCCAGCACTAGCAGTGAATGGCCGCCCAGTGTGAAAAAATCGTCATGGATGCTGATTTCAGTGCTGGCTAGCAAGGACTGCCAAAGCTTTACCAGTTCACGCTCAAGCGGACTGCGGGGCAAAACATGTTGCCGCTCGGGTAGGCGGCATAGGCGTGGGGTCTGCACGGGTAAACCGGCTAACACGTTGGCAAGGTCGATGTATTCGTCCATCAGGGCGGTTGCCAGTTGGGTGAAAGCATCGAGCAGTTGCTGGCCTTCGCTAGCTGGCATATAGGCCGTATTGCAGATGAGTTCACAACGCCAGCCTTCATCCGGCACGATCAACAATGTGATGGGGAAGTGCGTACGTGCGCCGTGGCCAGCGACAGCAACGATGCTGGCGGCTTCCTCCTGGTTTGGCTGTGGTGTATTTGGGTAGTTTTCGAAGATCAGCAGGGTGTCGCTGAGTGAATGGCTCGGTGGCAGTCCGGACCAACCATGGATGTCGCCACCCGTACACCATTCAAACGCGGACTGGGCGGCGGCGCGGACGTTGGCTTCCGCCAGCCACGACCAAGCAGGGCCCGTGTTGGGTAGCCGCAAGCGCAAGGGCAGGCTGTTAATAAACAGACCAACCCATTGTTCGCTACCCACCAGTTCGCCTGGTCGGCCCGATACGGTACGAGCGAACACCACGTCACGCTGGGCAGAAGCCCAGGCCAACACCAGTCCCCACAAGCCCTGGGCCAAAGCGGCCGGCGTCATCTGCCGGTGACGTGCTAACAGGGTGAGTTGTTGTATCACTTCTGCTGGAACACGCCGGCAATGGTCGGTATAGCCATCGCCGGGCGGCAGGCTGTCATCACGCTTGCCACAGGGGGTCGGTACCGTCGCTCCGGCCAGTTCAGTTTGCCAGAACGCGGCAGCCTTGATGCGATCACGCTGGGCCAGCCAACGGACATGGTCGCGGGCGTGGGTCGGTGGTGTGGTCGGCGATTGGGGGGATATCGCTTCGTTAAGCAGATGAGCGACGCTCCAGCCATCTAAAAGCGCGTGGTGGTAGGTCCAGACGAACAGCCAGCGCTCGTCCGATAACCTTAGGGTCGCGAACCGCAGCGGTGGCTTTATACCGTCGAACCCCGTCAGCTGGTCTTGCGCTAGCCAAGCCGAGACGTTCTGTTCGGCTTGCCCGCGCCAATCCAGATGCTGCCAAGTGGGGTCGACTGCCTCGAACACCACGCATAAGGGGTCGTCATCCTGTCGCCAGATAAAACCACTGCGCAGTGTTTCGTGGCGCGCAAGCAGCCGAGACCACGCTTGCATCAGCGCTTCGCGGTCAAAACTGCCATCGAAGGTAACAACGAATTGCTCCACATGCATGCCAGAGCCGGCATGCGCCATGCTCTCTAGCCACATACCGCGCTGCTGTGGCGTTACAGGTAGCAGGTCGGCGATCTCATCTGCACGCAGGTCATGTTCGTTCAAGAGCTGGTCGAGCGTTGATTGCTCGGTAATACCCGCCAGTGGGAAGTCGCAAGGTGCACGCCCGGCCAGTCCTGGTTCGGCCAGATGGTTCAGCAGCTCGTGCAGGGCATGCCAGCTTGCCTCGGCCCAGGCGTTGACGGTGACGGATTTGAGTTGGCCCTCGCTATAGCGAAAGTCGATGCGCAGTGTGTTGTCGTCCACCACCGCGACGATTTCGAGCGGGTAGGGCCGTTTGCCGGCTGGGTCGGTTGAATCGCCGCAGCCCGCCGTTACCGGCCGGAAAGGCCCGCCGGCAGCGACAATGTTGTCAAAGCGCCCAAGGTAATTGAACGCCACGGCTGGGCTTTCACCGGTGGTTTGCGACATCACACGCGGTGCACTGCGGATCAACTGCTTGAGCGTCAGTACGGCGGTTTCTAGTGACGGGGCGGTTGCCAGTTCAAGCTGTACAGGAACAATGGCGGTGAACCAGCCAACGGTGCCGGAAAGATCGGCATCCTCTGTATCGCGGCCATGCCGCTCCAAAGCCACAGTCAGGCTGGGCTGGCCTATGGCGCGTTGCAGGCCAAGCATGAGCCCGGTCAGCAAGAGTTCGGTTGGCTCGGTGCGATATGCATGGTTGGCGGGGCCTAGCAAGGCGGCAGTGGCGTTGGCCGATAGCACCCTCGACACAACGCAGGTTTCTGATTCGAGATTGCTGCCGTTGGGCCGGGCGATGGGAGGCAGCACCGTAACGGAGGCTGCTGGTGGTGAAGCGGCAGGCTGCGCCGCCAAATAGCTGGCCCAGTCGGCAAAACCCAGTGCGGCGGGTGGAATCGGTTCGCCGGTGATCGCTAGCGCCAGGTCTTCCATCAGCACGCGCCACGAAACACCATCGACCACCAGATGATGGGCAATCAACACCAGATGGGGGCAATCGTCGTGCGGCCCTTCAATCAGCAACGCGCACCATACGGGCCCGGTTGTGAGATTGAGGCTGCGCTGCGCGGTGTCGATCAACGCCAGTGCAGCGGGTTCATCCACCGCGTGAAGGCGGCGTAGTGGTGATGCCGTAACGGTGGCCACCATCAACTGCCAGCCGTGGTTGGTCTGGAAAAAGCGCAGACGCAGTGCGTCGTGGGCAGCTTCCAATGCCGCAATGGCCCGATCGAGTTGCGGCAGGGCGTCGGGCTTTACCGCCAGCCGTACCGCTTGGTTCCAGTGATGGGGATTGGCCAGCGCCAGCGAGAAAAACCACGCCTGGATTGGCGTGACGGGTAGTGGTGCATTGTCTGTCCGCCTGACAATGTTGGCTGTCTGGCGTTGCATCAGCTGGCTCTGTGCTTGCAAGGTTGGATACTTGAGCATGTCCTGCGGCCGTAGCGCCCACCCTTGGCGCGCCAGTCGCATTGACACCTGCATGGCCATGATCGAATCGCCACCCAGCTCATAGAAGTTATCCTCCATGGCGACCTGATCGTGCTGCAACACAGTCTGCCAGATGGCAGCCAACGCCTGAGACTGCATGCCTGTCGGTGGCGTATGGCTGGTTGTTTCTGCGTCGTAGTGGGGTGCAGGGAGCGCGTTGCGGTCCAGTTTGCCGTTGCGGGTTTGCGGTAATGCGTCGAGGCAAACCAGGGCGGTTGGAACCATGTGCTTAGGCAACCACGCCAGCAGGAAGTTTTGCATGCCGGCCGTATCGAGCGCTTCTACGCTTGCCTCAGGCACGATATAGGCTACGAGGCGCAACCCGCTGGGCGTCTCGCGGGCGTCCACTGCTACCTCGGCTATGGCCGGATGCGTACCGAGATATGCTTCAATCTCGCCCAGCTCGATGCGGAAGCCGCGAATCTTCACCTGGCGGTCGGCGCGGCCCAGGAATTCCAGCACGCCGTCGTCACGCCAACGTACGAGGTCGCCTGTGCGGTACATACGCGCAGTGGGGGTGTTCACAAAGGGATCGGGCAGAAAACGTGTCTCGGTCAGGTCGGGGCGATTGATATAGCCAATCCCGACATTGCCGCCACCGATATACAGCTCGCCAATCACGCCGGTCGGCGTCAATTCACCCTGGGTGTCGAGTACGTAAAGCCGGCTGCTGCCGTAGGCTTTACCAATGGGCAAAGCGCCGGCATGTTCGGCCACATCCTGCTTCCCGATTGGGTGCAATGTGGCGAATACCGTGGTTTCAGTGGGGCCGTATCCGTTGTAGAGCCGTACACGGTTTCCTACTGCCAATACGTCGTAGGCAGCGGATACCGAAACTCGGTCCCCCCCCGATATGAGGATATCGAGACTGGCCAAGGTTTTTGGACGGACTTTGCTTAATGCGGAAAAGAGGCCGGCAGACAGAAAGCTGACGCTGACAGTATGCCTTTCGATTAGATCGGCCAATGCATCGAGCCCAGGCAGACCGGGAGGGGCAATCACCAGTTGTGCGCCGGTTAATAGCGCACCCCAGATTTCCATCACCGAGGCATCGAATTCACTGGGGGCAAAGTGCAGGTAGACCGGCTGGTTTTCACCACTGCAAGGCGGCAGGCCAGCAACGAAGTGCAACACATTGGCATGGCTGACTTGCACGCCCTTAGGCTGGCCTGTCGACCCCGAGGTAAACATGACGTACGCTGTTTGTGTCGGTACGGTCTGTACCAGGCGCGGCGGCTGGCTTGTCTGGTCAGCCGTGAGGCCGGTCAGGTCGATGGCCATGCGGAAATGAGTCGCCAAGGCCATGCCGGCTTTGTCACTTGCCAGCATGATGCTGGCGCCACTGTCTTCGCACATCTCAGCGATACGGGCTGCGGGGAGATCTGGCGTAATGGGCAGATAGCTGCCGCCCGCTGCCAGAATGCCCAACATACCTTCGATAAAACCCATTGAACGTTCACCCGCGAGGGCAATCACGTCACCTTGCTGCATGCCGATGTTGTGCAAGGCGGTGGCTATGGTCTCGGCCCTTGACCATAGCTGGCCATAACTGCACGATACGGTTTCGGCATCACCCCAGTGCAGTGGCGCAAGCAGAGCAGGCCGGTCAGGTTCTGCCAGAGCAATACGGTGCAGACGCTGTGGCAGCGTTTCGGCGAATTCAATACAGGACGCAGGTTGCGCCGCCAGCAAGGCTGCACGCTCGGTCGGGGTCAGCAATGCGAGGCGGGATATGGGCGTGTCGGGTGAGGCTACGGCTGCATCGGCCAAGTACAGCAAATGGTCGAGCAGTGCCTGCATGCGTGGTGCATCAAAACGGGCGGTTGCGTATTCCAGACCCAGCGTGAGCGCATCACCGACTTCGTCGATCGCCAGGAAAAGCGCGAACTTGGCGGTATCGCTGGCGATAGGCAGCGCCTCTACCTCCAGGTCGGCGAAGCGCAAGTTGCTCCGAACAGTATTTTGCAAAGCAATCATCACTTGGAACAACGACTCACGGGCTTCGAGCGCCACCGCTTCGGCAAGGATGCGCTCTGCCGGCACCTCGGCGTGTGATAGCGCACTGGCGGTTGAATGGGCTACCCGGCCAACCAGTGCCTGGAAGCTCGGCTCGCCCTCCAGGTCAAGCCGTAGCGGCAAACGCCCGGCGAACAGGCCGATTACTTCTTCCAGTTCAACCCGGCTTCGGCCGGCATTGGCGGTGCCCAGCAGCAGATCGGATTGACCGGTATAGCGATACAACAGGGTGCCAAACAACGCAGCCAGGGCACTGAACAAGGTAGTGCCAGCTTGGGCGGCGATGTGGCGTAAGCCCTGTGCCGTGGCGGCGGGCAGGGTTGCCTGTAATGAAGCGCCGGCAAAGTCATCATCACTGGCCGCGGCAGTTTGCTTGGTGGGTAAATCCAGCGGTGGAGGCAGTTGGGCCAGTGTGCTGCGCCAATAATCGAGGTCGGCGCGGTCTTCTCCTCGTTTGCTGCGGTCTCTTTGCCAGACGGCAAAGTCTGCATAGCCTAGTGGCAGGTTCGTGTGTGTGCTGGCAATGGCCTTCCCATCGGGTCGGTAGAACTGGCTGAGTTCACGCACCATGATGTCGATGCTCCAGCCATCGGCCACAATATGATGTGGTGTCAGCAACAACACATGCGAATCAGCAGCGCATTCGATCAGGGTGGCCCTCAACAATGGGGCTTGGGTGAGGTCGAACGGCTGGCGTGATTCTTCCGCCAGTAGTCGCGCTAGCTCGGCCTCCTGCGCTGTTGGGTCCAGCCGGGACAAGTCAAGTCGCGGCAACTGAAATTGCACCGCAGGCAGTACGAACTGCATGGGCGTGTCATCGACCAGCCGTATGGCGGTGCGAAAGGCTTCATGCCGGTCCACCAGTGTCTGCAAGGCCTGGCGCAATGCATCGGGTTGGAGTAGGCCACGGATACGCAACGCGCCAGGGATCAGAAAGGCTGCCCCGCCGCCTTGCTGCTCGGCCATCCAGACAGCGCGTTGCTGAATCGATAATGGAGCTGGGGCATCGGGTGGCCCTTGCCGACGTTCGATCTCTGAGTCAATGGTGCTGGCACGGCCTAATAGCGCTAATAGTTCGCTACGGTGCTGTGCCAGTTCCGCCTTGAGCGCGTCGGTAAGCCGGCCCTTGGGAGAACGGAAACGCAGCTGACCTTCTTCGGCCCAGATGGCAATACCGATGCTGTTGAGTTCCGCCAGCAAGCGGATGGCGTTGTCGCTCATAGCGTTCCCTCCTCGTATTCATCAGTATTTTCGTCAGCGTCCGGGGTGGGCGAGCCTTGCATGGCGCGAATCGCAGCAGCCAGCAATCGTACTGTTGGTGCCTGCAGCACCAGCCCCACCGACAAGGGCAGGCTGGTAGCACCACGCAGGCGGGCAATGACACGGGTCGCCACCAGGCTGTCGCCGCCCAAGGAGAAGAAGTCGTCGTTCGGCCCGATGGCGGCCAGCGCCAGTGTGTCTGCGATTGCCTGGGCGACCATGGCTTCCAATGGGTCGTCATAACCCGAGATAATAGGATGTTGCTCTGGGAGGGCATCGGTAGCGTCGTTGGCGTAGGCGCACCAACGGGCAAGGCGTGTTGGCAATTCGCCGGCTGAGACCAGCACCCGGCCGCTTAAGCCCGCAGCCATGGCTTGCATTGAGAGCGCAATGGCGGTTGTTGCCGATAAAGCATGTTGCGTCGATGGCTGGCCGTCGAAATGCCAGCCATCGTAAGCCAATGCCAGCCATTGCACGCCGCTGTCACGTGCCTGTTGTTCGGCGAATACCTCCATCCAGCGGTTGCCAGCCGCATAGGCGGCAAAACCCAACCCGCCCAACACCGTTGAAATGGATGAACACAGCAGCACATGGCGTACCGCGACGCCATTGAGTGCCGCGGCGAGCTGTACCGTGCCGCTCAGTTTGGCAACCTGTATTCGTGCGCAAGTTTCGGGGTCGTATTCGAGCACAGGCTGGTGCGCCATCTCGCCAGCAATACCTGCGGCATGGACCACGCAGTCGAGGCGGCCAAAGTGCTGTAAGGCCGCGCGGACAGTACTGCTTGCTACGCCATCGATACAAATATCGCCCGCGAGCACTAACACTTTGGCTCCGAGCGCGCGCAGTGACTGCAGGCGTGGGTCGTCCTGCGTCGGTGCATGACGGCCCAGTAAAACCAAGCGCGACCGAGGCTGAGCTGCCAAATGGTGGGCGAAGGCCATGCCCACATTGCCAAAAGCGCCAGTTATCAGCGTGACGTCACCCTCCTGCCAGGGTGAGGCGGCATCGGTCAGGGTCAGTGACTCGATAGTAGGCAGACGACGGCGCCCATCACGCAGTACAACGCTGGCAGGGCCATCAGTAAGACACTCGGCGGCCAACGCAATCAATTGGCGGCGGTTGATAGGCCCGGAAAGATCGATCTGGCGCAGTTGTAGTTCGGGCAGTTCTTGCCCAATCGATGGCACTGCCGCCGCTACCCGTGCGGCTTCAGCATCCGTGTCTGCGTCGGCTTCCTGGGCGTTGGTGGTAACTACCAGCAACTTACCCCGATGCTGGCCTGCCAGCCGCTTGGCCAGAATCAGCAACGGGTCGAAAGCCGGGTTTAAGACAATTAATCGATCGGCGGCGGGGGGCGTCAGCAGGCCATCCCAATCCAGCACAGTGGCACCGGCTGCGGCCAGTTGTGTAGTCAGGCCATCTAGTGTGCTACCCGTTTCGCCATACAGGGCTACGTGCAGACCGGTATGTGGTAAAGCCGGCTCGGCATAACGCCAGTCGAGCATGGCTAGTGTGGGTAGACTGGCTGTGTGCTTCGGCTGGCCGGCTGGCGCTGCCAACCAATGGCGGTTACGCGCAAACGGATAAGTGGGCAGTACGATGCGCCGCGGCGGATGGACGTGGTGCAGTGCTTGCCACTTGGGGGTCAATCCCGCCTGCCATAGCTTGCCCAGTGTAGCCAGCCAAGCTGTGTCGCTGGCTTCATGGCCGATACGGCCCAGCATGGACAAGGCTGGTATACCGGCAAAGCGGGCAAACCCCGCCAGGGTGGTGCCCGGCCCGACTTCCAGCACTAAGGTATCGGCTTGGTCGAGTTGTGCAATGGCTGGCGCAAACTGCACGGGTGCACAGAGTTGACGGGCCCAACGCCCGGCGTCGAGCGCTTCGGACTCGCTCATCCAGTCGCCACTCAGGTTGGATAAGATCGGCAGCTTGGGCGTTTGCAGCGATAAGGTGGCCAACAGGGGACGCAGTTGCGCAGCGGCCGGTTCCATCAATGGTGAGTGGAACGCATAGTTGCTACGCAGGCGTTGCCAGACGATGCCGTGCTGGTCCAGCGTGATGGTGAATTGCTCCACTTCCGCCACAGTGCCTGTTACCACGGTCAGCTCCGGGGCGTTGAGCGCCGCAATGGCGAGGGTCTCTGGCAGCAGTGCAGCCAGCGTAGCGGCAGCTGTTTCGACCTGTAGCATCGCACCCTTGGCGCTCTCGTGCATCAGCCTGCCACGCAGCACTACAAGGCGTAACGCCTCGGCTGGCGATAACATGCCGGCGACCGCTGCCGCCGTGATTTCGCCCAGGCTGTGGCCAACCAGGCCGGTGGGGTGGATATCCCAACTGGTCAATAACTGGGCCAGTGCATATTCAAGGATGAATAGCGCGGGCTGGGCGATATCGGTGCGCGCCAGTAGTGCTTCTTGGTCGGCATCGCCTGGCTTGGCGAAGGTGCTCGTCCGCACATAGTTCGCCAACTCGGCTGGCAGTGCAGCGAGGCATGTATCCACCACCTGGCGGAAAATGGGTTCATTGGCATAGAGCGCACTGCCCATACCGGCACGCTGGCTGCCCTGACCGGGGAAAGCAAAATACAGCCGGGGGCGGCGGCTTGAGGTTGCCAACGAGGGCAGGGGGGCTGCCAGTAATACGTGCTTGGCCTCGGCGGGTTCTTTCGCCACGATAGCAAGCCGCCAGGACAACTCGCGGCGTCCACTTTGCAAGGTCCAGGCGATGGCGGCCAAGTCCACATCGTCGCTGGATAGTGCATCGGCAAGCTTGTGTCGGTAGCGTTCCAGCGCTGCGGCATCGTTGGCCGATAGTAGCAATAGCTGCGGGCGTTTCTCTGCGGTTGCTTCGTTCAGGGTGGGTGGTTGCTCGACAATACAGTGCGCATTGGTGCCGCCAATGCCAAAGGCACTGACCCCTGCCCGGCGTGGTTGGCCATTGTCAGGCCAGGCGGTGGTTTCGGTGACAACCTGAAAGCGTTTGGGTTCCTGGCATAACAAGGCATTGGGTTGTGCCACGTTCAGGCTGGCGGGAATCAGACCGCGTTCGACGATCAGCGCTGTCTTGATCAACCCTGCAATGCCTGCCGCTGCATCAAGGTGGCCAATACTGGATTTGAGCGAGCCGATCAGGCAGCGTTGACCCTCGTCTGCTGTACTGAAAGCACCTGTCAGCGCGGTCAGTTCCACCTCGTCACCAAGCCGCGTGCCGGTGCCATGGGTTTCGACGTAGCCGATATCGGTCGCAGTTATGCCCGCTTTGCGCAGCGCGGTTTGTAATACGGCTTCCTGGCCGCCAATTGAGGGCGCAGAGAACCCTACCTTGTCGGCCCCATCGTTGTTGATGGCCATGCCGCGGATGACGGCGCGAATCGGGTCGCCATCGGCGAGGGCCTGCGACAAGCGCTTGAGCACCACCACGCCGACGCCGTTACCGGGCACTGTCCCCGCTGCATCGTGACTAAAAGCGCGGCAATGGCCGTCAGGCGACATGATCGAGCCTTCCTCATACAAATATCCCACGTTGTGCGGTATCGATATGGATGACCCGCCTGCCAGTACCACGTCGCATTCATTGCTTTGCAAGGCGCGTACCGCTAGGGCGACCGCCACCATGGAGGTAGAACAAGCGGTTTGGACGCCGACTGCGGGGCCATGTAGGCCAAGTTTGTAGGCGACGCGGCTGGCGAGGTAGTCCTTATCGTTGGCAAATAGGACACGGAATAGCTCGGTATCCGCCACCGCTGGGCCACGCAGGGCCGACAATACATAGGAGCTGATGGAGCCGCCTGCGTAGACGCCGATTGGACCTGAAGTACGGGCAGGGTCGATACCTGCCGTTTCCAACGCTTCCCACGCGCATTCCAGGAACAGCCGGCCTTGCGGGTCGATGAGGGCGGCATCGGCGGGGCTGTAATTGAAGAGGCGTTCGTCAAACTGGTCGATCCCCTCAAGCGTGCCGGCATAAGGCACATAGCCTGTGTGGTCTAGCAGGGCAGGGTCCGCGCCATCTTCCAGCGATGTCTCGCGGCTGATTTCACTGATGCCGGTTTGGCTGGCGAGCAGGTTACGCCAGAGTGTTTCCACATCGGCCGCGCCTGGGAAGCGGCCAGACATGCCGATGATGGCGATGGCCGTGTCTTTCTCGCTGTCTTCCTGGTGTGCAGCAGCACTGGCCTGGTTGGATTGCGATGTATTGGCTTGTTCGATGTGTGTTGCCAATGTCGCCACGGTGGGGAATCGGAACAGATCGATCAGCCGTGGTGCTGGGTCGAACAGCTGCTTGATGCGTGCTTGCACACGCATCAACAATAGCGAGTTGCCACCGACTTCGAAGAAGTTGCTGTGTGTATCGATTGAGGGTATTTCGAGTACTTCACACCATATGGCGGCGATTTGCCGCTCGACATCATTTGAAGATGCACTGCTTGCCTGGCCGGCGTTCTGTGGTAAATGGCCCAGTAGCGCACGTCGATCGGTCTTACCACTGCTGGTAAGTGGGAAATGAGCGCAAGGTTGGAACACCGAGGGCACCATGGCTTCCGGCAGGCATGTTGCCAGTTGCCGGCGTAGCTCGGCGATATCCACCGTCGCATCGGTTTCGATCAGTAAAAACGCCACCAAGCGTCGTGTTTCCGCCTGCGCCCCTTGAACCAGAACAACGGCTTCTCGTATTTGAGGGTGTTGGCGCAGGGCAGATTCGATTTCACCGAGCTCAATCCGGTGGCCGCGTAGTTTGATCTGATTATCACGGCGGCCGATGTATTCGATCTCGCCATCGTCTCGCCATCGACCGGTATCACCGGTGCGATAAAGCAGTGCGCCCGCTTGTGGGTTGAAGGTGTCGGCCACAAAGCGCTCGGCGCTGAGTTCAGGGCGGTTCAGATAGCCTTGTGCAACCTGCACGCCGGCAATGCAAATTTCGCCTGGTACGCCGATGGGGACTTCCTGACCCAACTCGTCAACGACATGGATGCGGCAGTTGGCGATGGGATGGCCGATCGGTTGTGGCTGACCACGTTCTATCAGGTTGCAATACGAACAGGTGACTTCCACCGAGGCTTCGGTTGGGCCATAGAGGTTGACCAACTGGGCATTGAAGCCACGATCGAAGAAGCGATCGCGTAGTTCAGGCGACAGCGCTTCGCCACTGGTGAAGACATGCCGCAGCGAGGCGCAGCGGGAGGGCTTGGCATCTGCAAGGAACATGTCCAGCATCGATGGTACGAAGTGCAGGGTGGTGATGCCGGCACGCTCTATCAGTTCGCAAAGATAGTCGGGGTCACGTTGGCCGCCAGGACGGGCCATGACCAGGGTTGCGCCACTGATCAGCGGCCAGAAGAATTCCCAGACTGAAACGTCGAAACTTGCGCTGGTTTTTTGCAATATTTTGCTGTGGCTATCTTGCGGAAAGGCGGATTGCATCCAAAGCAGACGGTTGACAGCCCCTGCATGCGGCACCATTACACCCTTGGGCCTACCGGTAGAACCGGAGGTGTAGATGACGTAGGCGACATTCTGGGGATTGCGCACTGGCATTGGCGCTGTCAATGGGCTGATGGCAACAACAGGTGTGAGTACCGGCAAGGTTGTCGTCAGCCAGCTGGTGGTGTCGGCATGCGCGATGATGGCGACCGGTGCAGCATCCTCGACCATAAAAGCGAGCCGTTCGTTAGGCAGGTCTGGATCAAGCGGCAGATAGGCTGCGCCTGAACGCAGTACGGCCACCAAGGCCACCGGCAAGTCCACACCGCGTTGCAGGTGCACCGCCACAATACGGCCAGGGCCCGCGCCGTGTTGCATCAACTGGGCTGCCAGCGCATCGGCGCGCGCCAGAAGTTCGGTAAAGGTAAGCCGACCATCTTCGGCTTCCACGGCGCAATGGAGTGGTGTACGCGCTACTTGGGCGGCAATCAGTGCATCAATGGTCGTTGCTGGCCCAAAATCAACGGTGGTGTTGTTCCAGGCTGCCAGCATTTCCCTGTCCAAGTCACGCAGCAAGGAGGTACGAAAGAGTGAGCATTCCGGTGTTCCGGCGTCTCCAAGTAGCCGCAGGAAAGCTGCCGCCATGCGCTCCGCTGTCCCGGCCTTGAAAAGGTCGCTACGGTAGACCAGCTGGGCGCTAAGACCGTCTGGATTTTCTTCGGCGTAAAGGCCGAGATCGAACTGCGCCGTGTTGCTTTCCACTACCAGCGTTTCGACTTGGAGGCCATCCCAGTTGTGCTGGTGGAAATCGGTGTGCTGGTAGTTGAACAGCACTTGGAACAGCGGATGCCGACTCAAGTCATGGGCTGGCCGAAGCGTGTCCACCAGCCGCTTGAAAGGCATCGTCTGATGGGCAAAGGCATTCAGGCAACGCGCTTTGACCCGCTCAAGCAGGGTACGGAAATCCGGTTCACCGTCGAGTTCGGCCCGGATAACCACCGTATTGACAAAACAGCCAACGACATCATGTGTTTCAAGTACATCACGGCCTGATACCGGTACACCCACCGCAAAATCACGCTGATTGCTCCAACGCGCTAGCAGCACTTGGAAGGCTGCCATCATGACCATGAAGCGGCTGGCGCCCACGCTGCGCGCCAGTTGGTCTATCTGTGCACATAGAGAGGCTGGGATATCAAAGCGAAGATGGCCGGCAGGGTTAGCTGACTGCGATGGACGTGGGTAATCGGTAGGCAATGCCAGCACAGGCAAGTCGGCCAGTGCACCTACCCAATAGGTTTGGTCGGCTGTGTTGGCACCTTCGTCGCGCTGTACGGTTTCGGCGTGAGCAAATGCCGCATACTGCAAGGCAGGCTCAAATTCCGGTGCGCTGTTTGTGCGCAATGCCGTGTAGATATGCACCAGCTCGCGCCAAAGAATGCCGAACGACCAGCCATCCGCGATGATGTGGTGCAGCGTAAGACTGAGTACATGGTGATCGGACCCCAACACAAGCAGCTTGGCACGTAA
This sequence comes from Chitinimonas sp. BJB300, assembly GCF_002735695.1. Lineage (GTDB taxonomy): Bacteria > Pseudomonadota > Gammaproteobacteria > Burkholderiales > Chitinimonadaceae > Chitinimonas. The sequence goes on along the minus strand of NZ_PDZH01000032.1, from coordinate 13,260 downwards.
TAGCGGTGCTTGCGTGAGGTCGAATGGCTGGCATGCTTCGCTATCGATACAGCTGCGCAGCTCGGCCTCCTGCCGTGCGGTATCAACCTGCCGAAGGTCCACAACAGGCAGAGGGATGCCTATCGGTTCAATGACACGTTGCTGTGCGATGCCTTCGATCTCATAAAATGCTGTTCGCAACACTTGGTGCCGTCGTTGCAATAAGTCCAACGTGTTCGATAGCACGCTGCGCTTGAGCGGCCCCCGGATACGGAGCGCCCCCGACAACACATATGCCGTGCTGCTTGGGTCGAGTTGCTGGATAAACCACAACCCGAGCTGTGAGGCTGATAGGGGTATGGGTGAGGTGGCAGTGAAAGCAGGCAATGTCTGCGCTGCAATGGGTGCGGTAGCTTTGGCAACGCGGGGAGGTATATTCGCTGCAGCCACAACGGTATCGATGTGCGCTCCCAATGCCGCCAGTACCGGGTGGTCAAACAAGGTGGACATTGGCAGGCGAATACCAAAATGCTTGCCCAGCCGCGAGGCAACCCGGGTTGCCAGCAGCGAGTGGCCGCCTAAGGCAAAGAAGTCATCCTGACGGCCTACCTGCGGTACGCCTAGCAAGGTTTGCCAGAGTTCAGCAATGCGTTGCTCGACTTCATTCTGCGGCGCTTCAAAGGTGTGCATCGCGAATGCGTCTAGGTTGGGCGGCGGCAATGCGCGCCAATCCAGCTTGCCATTTGACGTCATCGGAAAGGCATCAAGACAGACAAAAGCACTGGGCACCATGGTGTCAGTCAGCATTGTCGTCAACTCGTTACGCAATACCGTTGCTGACAACGTTGTGCCGGACTTAGCCAGCAAATAGGCCACCAGACGTTTGTCGCCAGCGATGTCCTCACGTGCTAGGACGACCGCATCGCGGACACCTGTGCAACGGCATAGATTGCGTTCGATCTCGCCCAATTCGATTCGCTGTCCACGTAACTTGACCTGCTTATCACTGCGGCCGAGATATTCGAGCGAGCCATCGGGCAACCAACGACCCAAGTCACCACTACGGTACAGCCGCGCTGTAGCGTTGGTTGCGAACGGGTCAACAATAAATTTCGCTGCTGTCAGTTCTGGGCGGTTCAAATACCCGCGAGCGACACCTGCGCCGCCAATATGGATTTCACCAACCTCACCCGGCGACAACAACTGTGACTGGGCGTCGAGGATATAAATCTGTGTATTGGCAAGTGGGCGGCCAATTACCGGCGTATCCCCTGCTTCGTGCAACGTACAACTGGTGGCATCTACTGTGCATTCAGTGGGGCCGTAAACATTATGGATACGGGTGCCTACCACATTACGTAGCGTACGCCAGCTATACGGCGAGATGGACTCGCCCCCCACTAGCACACACTCAGGCCGATAAGGCGATGTGGATGCAAAGCCGGCGGCTAGAAGCAAATCCATGACCCCTGGGGTACAGTCGAATGCATGGATTTGATGCGTGGTAAGAAAATCCAACAGCGCGGCACCATCTGCACGTAGCGCTTGTGGTATCTGCACCAGGCAGTGGCCTGACAGCAGTTGCAGCAAGGATTGCAGGGATGCGTCGAATGAAATCGATGCGTTCAGCCCGACTTTCGCCTGCGGCGGCAAGCCAGCCAGAAGCGGCTTTAGCCCTACCCACAAGTTCGTGACCGAACGATGCTCGACCATCACTCCCTTGGGCTGGCCGGTTGAGCCGGAGGTGTAGATAACATAGGCTAGATGGCTCGCATGTAAGCCCACATCAGCCGGGTCGAGGTTGTGGTCCGACTGCGTCGCCAATAAAGCAGTTGACGCCGGTGCATCCAAACACAGCGATGGTAGCGTGCCCAGATTGAATCGGGGCAGGATAGTGGCTTCGGTTAATAGTGCGACGGCGGCGCTGTCGCTAAGCATGTAAGTCAGCCGCTCGGCCGGGTAAGTTGGGTCCAGCGGCACATAAGCGCCACCCGCCTTGAGGATGGCCCATAGACCAACTACCTGTGAAATACCACGCTCACAACATAACGCCACCCGTTGATCAGGCTGTACGCCAAGGCTGCGGAGATAATGCGCGAGTTGGTTGGCGCGACTGTTGAGCGCGTCGAAAGTGAGTGTTTCACTTTTGTATTGGAACGCCGGTGCATGGGGAGTGCTTGCTACCTGTATTTCCAGCAGGCGATGCAGCAATTGTTCTACCGGCAGGTCTTGTCGGGTATTGTTAAGGTCAGATAACAAACGTGACTTTTCGATGTCGTTTGCTAGACGCGCCTGCGCCTGGGCGTGTAGGGGTGACCTGCCAGCAAACAAGGCCCGTAGCGATTGCGTTTGTTCGCCTGTCGCGGCAGTCAACATCTCACCAAAGCGCTCGGCAACCCAGGCGATGGTGTCGGGGTGGAACAACGCGCTGTCATAGTCGAGGGTGGCGGTATAACCCTGCGCGCTGTCAGTCACTTCCAACACCAGGTCGGCCTTGGCTTCACCACTGCGCAGCGGTGAGGGCAGAACAGTCAGGCCGGCCATATCGATGGCGGTCTCAGCAGTGTTTAGCGAGAACAGGGTCTGAATCAGCGGCGTACGGCTACGGTCGTGCGGCCGTTTTAAGCGTTGGACCAAGCGGTCGAACGGTGCGCCGGCATAGGCCAATGAATCACGCCAGACATCGCGCACCGCTTGCAGTGTGTCACCCACGGTGGGGTTGCCCACTACGCGGAAACGCAGTGCCGCCGTTTCGGCGAACAAACCGACGATGCCTGCCAGGGCGGGGTCGTTGCGGGCGCTGACCGGGGTGCCAATAGCAAAGTCATCCTGCGCCGACCAACTGGCCAGTGTCATGCCCCAGGCTGCCAATAACACTGTAAACGGTGTCGCACCCAATTCACGTCCTACTTCCCCTGCCGCGCGATGCGTAGTTGGCGGCAAGTCAAAGTAGTGACGGGCTCCCTTGGCTGCGCGTAGGGAAGGGCGTTGGTAGTCGGTTGGCAAGTCGAGGTCGGGCACGCCGACCAGTTGAGTTTCCCAAGCGGCCAGCAAGGTTTCTGTTTCGGGTTTAGCAAGTTGTTCCAACTGCCACTCGGCAAAGTCGGCAAACTGTAACTCCAGGTCATCCAGCCTAGGTTGGCGAGGGTCGATGCGATGGCTGTAGGCCTGCGCCAGGTCGGTCATCAGCAGGCCCAATGAGGGGCCGTCGCAGATGATGTGATGAATCGCCAGCGCCAGCAGCCAGTTGTCCTGACCCAGTTTGAACAACGCTACTCGCAGGAGTGGCGGTTGGGACAGGTTGAACGGTTGATGCGCCAACGCTTCGGCGGCTTGATGGGCATGTGCCAGCTTATCTACGGTTGGCATGTCGCCCAAGTCGATGACATCCAGCACCAGCGTTACGCTCGGTTCAATTGCCTGCATCGGGTTGCCGTCCATCTCAACAAAACCGGTGCGCAGGCTTTCGTGTCGGGCCAAGCAGTCATTGAGTGCCAACTGCAATAGGTCGGGCTGTAGCTGCCCGGTGAGGTGCAGGGTGCCGGCGATGGTGTAATTGGTGTTATCTGGTTCCAGTTCACAAACCAGCCAGAGCCTTTGCTGCGCCGCAGACGTGTTGCATAGAAAGACCTCACTGTTTGCAGCGTCGACGGCGCTTGCAACGATACCCAGTTCTTGCGTGCTCATTTTGCAGCTCCTTCAACCATCATGTCGTTCGTCAGCTGCTCACGTTTCACTCGTTGACGGTTTCGCGATCTCAAGCCGCTATTGGCGGCCGAGTTGGTGTCATCGTGTTCTGCTGCCTCAATGAGCGCGCCGAGCTGTGCCAGCGTTGCGTTCTCAAAGAAGGCTTTGAGCGCCAGTCGTACCGACCAGTGCTGTTGCACCCAGGTAATCAACTGCGCAGCGGCAAGCGATTGCCCCCCAGCGGAGAAGAAGTTTTCGTCGACACCGCTGATGGCGATTTTCAAGGTCTCGTGGACGTAGGCCAGCAGTTCGGCTTCGATGGGTGTACGGGGTGGTTGTGTTGCGATGGTGTCGGCGATGAAGTCCGACTCGATGAGTGCGCTGCGATCAACCTTGCCATGCCGGCTGATGGGCAGCGTCGCGATCGTCATAAACTGGGTAGGCACCATATAGGCCGGCAAATGTGCCAATAGCCAGTCGCGCAGGATGGCGTCGGATGCGGCGTGACCCGGCCGAGGCACCAGCCATGCAATCAGTTGCTGGCTGACCACGCTGTCGCCGCGCAGGTCCACCACGGCTTCCTGCACTGCCGGGTGTAGCCGAAGTACGTGCTCGATTGCGCCTACTTCAATCCGCAAACCGCGCAGCTTCACCTGGCCATCGATGCGGCCCAGATATTCCACCGCACCGTCTGCCCGCCAGCGTGCCCTATCGCCTGAACGATAGAGGCGTTCTCCACTGGCAAATGGGTCGTCCACAAAGGACTGGGCGTTCTGCTCCGGTCGGTTAAGGTAACCACGCGCCAGCGCACTGCCGCCGATAAGGAGTTCGCCTTCCATACCAACCGCCACAGGCCGGCATTGGCTATCGACAATACGGAGGACGGTGTTAGCGATGGGATAACCAATGGGCACCGGCCCGTTATCGCCAGGCAGGCATTGGCAATGCGTCACCATGATGCAGGTTTCGGTCGGCCCATATAAGTTGTGCAGCTCAGTTGACAGGCCTCGCTGGAAGAAAGCCTCGCATAAGCTGGTATGCAACGCTTCGCCACCGGCAAACACATAACGCAGCGAATGGCACTGTGCAGCTTCCGGCTCGGCAATAAAAGCCTCTAGCATGGCTGGTACAAATTGGGCGACAGTGACGCGCTCCACATTGATCAAGCCAACCAAGTAGGTCGGATCGCGATGTCCATCGGGCGCCACTACCACCAGCCGGGCGCCGGCAGCCAGGGGCCAGCATAGTTCCCATAGCGAAATATCGAAGGTATACGGCGCTTTCAGCAGTACCGCGTCGTCCTTTTCAAGCGGAAAGCGCTGCTGGGTCCAGGCCAGTAGATTGGCCAGACTGCCATGGGTGCACTGCACCCCTTTGGGTTTGCTGGTCGAACCGGAGGTGTAGATCACATACGCAAGCTGCGTAAAGTTGACCTCAACGGGTTCGGTTTGCGCTTCGGGTAGGGAAGCCAGTACTTCCGGTGTTTCGATGATCAGGACCGGGCAAGCGACTGCCATGCGGGCCATGATGTCGCTGGTTGTGACCAGCGCGATGGGTTGTGTTTCGGCGAAGATTTCATCGCGTCGCAACGCGGGTTCGCTCGGGTCGAGTGGCATGTAGGCCCCGCCGGCGTAGAAAATGCCCAGCACCGTGACAACGAGTTCCAGCGAGCGCGGCAGCATCACCGCGACAATCTTTTCTGGGCCTGCGCCCAGGCTGATCAGATTCCCTGCTATAGCGCGGGCGGCAAGATCAAGCGTGCGGTAGTCGATTCGCTTGCCATCGGCTGTTGCCGCAATACGGTCGGGGTAATTGGCCGCCATGCGTGCGACTTGCGCCGGTACCGTCAGGACAGCGTCAAGATCCAGCTTTGGGCCATCGAAATCATGTAGCAGCTTGGCAAGCTCGGCTGGCGGCAACGCACTGCGCTCGTCCAACACGGCGCTAGGTGTAGCCGCAATACGTGCCGCCCAATCCATCCACCATTTGCCAAGCTGCACAATATCGTCTCGTTGGTGGCGTTGATGCTGGTAGTCGAGGTCGAGCAGCCAGCCGGCGTCGGATTGCAACAGGTTGATGGCGAGGTCAAACTTCACCGCCTTGACTGGTGCGTCGAGCAGCGTGGTCGGCATGCCAGCGAAGGACGACTGACGAATACGGTCGAGATTGAAGGTGACAGTTAGCGAACCTGGGCGGTCGTCGCCGCCAGCCAGTACAGGCTCGAGGATGCGGGCCAGTGGATAGGTCTGGTAGGCTGACATCGCCTCCAACTCGTCGCCTAGCCAGTCGAGCAATTGATGAAACGGGGTGCCGCGTTGCAAACGCGACCGCATCGGCATGATTTGCACGGCTTGACCTACCATGCACTCCAAGCCATCCAGCCGGCCATGGGTAGGTATGCCGATCAGAACATCGTCACGATCACACAGGCTGTGGAAGAAGGAGAGCGTCAGGCCCAGTGCAGCGGTAAACAAGGTGGTTTTCTGCTGGACAGCTAGGCCCGTCAGCGCGATAGCCAGTTCGGGGGGCACCGACAGCCTTACCCGTTCGCCTTCCCAACGCCCGACTTGCCGGGTGATGCCTGTATTGGCAGGGGGCGGCGTGAACAGCAGCGGAGCAGGCGCATCAGCCGTACGCTCACGCCAGAAGGTTTCAGCCGTCGCATCCTGAGCGTTCCGCAACCTTTCAAGTTGATGGCGGAATGGTTGTGCGGCGGGTAGGGCGGCACTGATTGTGCTGTCGCACAGGGTGCCCAGTTCGTCGACGATCAAAGCCAACGACCAGCCGTCAATCAAGGCGTGATGGGCCCGGAGCGCCAGGACATGGCGGTCCTCAGCCAATTTTAACAGCCCGGCCTGTAGTGGGCCCGTTCCGGTCAATTCGAATGGCTCGGCAACGAAGTGTTGCAGCCAGGGTTCTACCTCGGCCATTTCGGCGTAGCGAAGCGGTGTCTTGAGGGTAGATAACACGGTTTGCATGCCCGTTTCAGCATCAATCGTGGTGCGTAGCGCTTCGTGGCGCAATGTGAGCTGGACAAGTGCACGTTCGATCGTGGCGGCATGGATGACACCGTTCAATTCAAACGCTACTGTCTCGCAATAGGCATCCGCCGCAGCCGGGTTGAGCAAGGCTGCGAGGCAGATTTGCCGTTGGGTATCTGACAGCGGCAGCATATTGCTGCTGGTGTCGAAGGCGGGTTTGGGGATGGTGCTGGTTTTGGCGGGCAGATAGTCGCCATCACGTAATGCGGCGACCGAATCCATGACGCCTTCGACGATGGCGTCGATCTCGGTGTCACCGTGGGCATCGCACAGAAAGCAGTTACGGCCTTCCCACACAAACAGGCCACGATGCAGCAGGTGGTAGTAGAACAGATCCAGGTTGCCGGCATGCTTGAAACGGAAGACCGAACCAAAGCGGATCATCGACAGCGGGACAGCTTCTGCGGCAAAGCGGGCGTTGAGTCGGTCAGTCAGGTTTTCAGTGCGCGCATTGAGGTTGTCCTGGAATGCCGGCCCGCGCAGTTTTAGCTCGCTCAGCACCGCGTGGGATAAGGCAAAGCCCAGTGGGTGGTTGTTGAAGGTGCCGGCAAAGAAGGTGGTGCTGGCGTCGGGTGCCGAATTGTCTCCAAAGCGCCAGACGCCGCCATCAATTCCGTCGAGCAGGCGGCCCCGTGCAGCCAGGGCTGCCATGGGGACGCCGCCGCCCAGCGTCTTGCCATAGGTGACCAGGTCCGCTTCGACACCGAACACTTGTTGAGCGCCACCGGGCGCAGATCGGAAGCCGGTAATCATTTCATCAAAGATCAGCAAAATGCCGTGGCGTGCCGTCAGTTCGCGCAGGCGTAGCAGAAATTCACGTGGCTGCACGTCCAGCGCCCGGCTTTGGACTGGTTCAACCAGTACTGCTGCCAGTGTGTCGGCATGGGCTTCGATTGCATTGAGTGCGGCATCGCTGTCGTAATCGAGTACCAGAAGATCAGACACAAAATTCGGCAGGATGCCGGGCGTGACCGGCTCGGCCCATTCACCTACCAGAGCACGGTCGCCCAGCACCCCATCAAAGTGGCCGTGGTAAGACTTGCGGAATACCGCTACTTTGGCGCGTTCCCGCACCAGTCGGGCCAGCCGTAGTGCGGTCATAACCGATTCACTGCCGGACTGGCAAAACAGCACACGGTCCATGCCGGTCATCTCGCATAGCATCTGCGCGACATCGGCAGCGAGCGGCGAGCGAGTGCCCAGTGCCAGGCCAAGATCAGCCTGGCGTTTAATAGCATCGGTCAGAAACGGTGCGCCATGGCCAAACAGGTTGACGCCGAAATCCATCGACAAGTCAACGTATTGGTTGCCATCCACATCCCACAGGTTTGCACCGGCGGCACGCTCGCCGCTGATGGGGTAGATGATTTCTTTGAGTGAGGGACGGAATCCGGCAGAAGCGCGCACATCGGCCAACCGCAGTCGGCGCTCATCAGCCAGCCGCTTGGAGGTGGAAGTACGGGCCACATACGATTCGGTAAAGGCTGCAAGGTGGGCCTGTTGCTTGGCACTGGCTGCGGCTCGGGGAGGGGAGGCTGCAACCGTGGTTACTAAGGGGAGCGTTACCCTACTGGCATGCGCAGGCACCGCCGGCTTGTCTGTCTGAGTGGTACCGAGCGCAGCCAGTTGACTGTTGATAACCTGTTGTACCAGTTGCAACTGTTTCTGAAAGAGGTCGGCCAGTGCCATTGGCGTGTTGCCGGGTAAGGCGGTGCTGGCAGCCGATAGCGCGGTCTGCTGTGGTGGTGCTGTACTAGCTGGTTCGGCAGCCGCTATCGCATGCTGTGCCAAATGAAGGCTCAGCGCATCAATGGTGTTGAGGTCATTCAGTAGTTGCCGCGCGCTGATTTTCACACCGTAGCTCGCCTGGATGCTGCGCATCGCTTCGGCCATCATCACCGAATCAGCACCCATTTCGATAAAGGGGCGCTCTGTTGGCAGGTTGCTGGCCGATTCCCCCAGCGCTCGGGCGATCTGGTTGACGACGTCGGCGCGAATAGTTTTTATCTGGGTTTCAAGCATGTCGGCAGACGGGGCCGGCATGGTGGTGCAATGGGGCATGGCGGCTTCCTGGCGTGGGGCAGAGGCGGGGGCGGTACCGCTGATTGATGTACTAGATGAGTAAGGCTGGTCGAAAGCGGTCCAGTCGATATCGATTCCTAACTGGTAAAGACTGGCGAGGCTATCGAGTACGCTGATCCAGTCGCGGCCGGGGCCGTCGAGCGTACTGAGCCAAGTCGCATCGCTACCGCCAGGCTGGTTTGGCCCCAGATTCACCAACGCTGCTTGTGGACCCAGTTCAACGAACAAGCGATGGCCATTCGCCAGCAACGTGGCGATACCTTGGCGGTAAAGCACGGTATGGCGCGCGTGATTGACCCAGTAACGGCCATTGGGCGCATTGTCAAAAAGACGGCCTGTCAGGTTGGAAACCAGCGGCAGCTTGGGCGCTTGCCAATCGATGGCATCGGCTAATGTGAAGAGCCTGTCGAGAATGGGCTCCATCAACGGCGAGTGAAAAGCCGCCGTGACCTCAAGCCGCCGGCTGCGAATGCCTTGACTTGCCAGTTGTGCGGCAATGGCGTCTATTGCGGCAGCATCGCCGGCCAATACGCAGTGTGATGGGCCGTTATCGGCTGCCAGCGCTATCTGCGTAGACATTGCGGTCACTAGCGGCGTAACTGTCTCAGCCGGCACTTTGACTACCAGCATACGGGCGTGTTTGGCGGTTTCCTGCATCAATGCGCCACGACGCGCCACCATGGGCAAAACCTGCTCAAGTGACGCCATGCCAGCCAATACTGCGGCGACGTATTCCCCCAGGCTGTGGCCAATCAGTGCCGTGGGCTGTACCCCCCACTCTGCCCACAATTGAGCCAAGGACCACGCCAGGGCGAATTGGGCAGGTTGGGCGTAACGCGTTTGCTGCATCAATGGGCCACTCAGGGCGGCATCAAACAGCAGGGTGGTCAGTGGGATATCAACCAAGCCCTCAAGCAAGGCAGCGCAGCGGTCTATCGCCTGCCGAAAACCAGGGTGGTCGCGATATAGTTCGGCCCCGGCTCCGGGCGCGGTATTGCCTTGCCCTGTGATTAAGAACACAACCCCGCGCCCAGGCCGGTTGGCGGCAATGGCAGCGTCGAGTTGTGTTGGCAATAATCCAAGACGCAGCTCATCACGTGTCGAGGCGGGCACTGCGACACAGATCTTGCCCCTCAAGGCGCGCGACGGGGCATGTCGGCAAAGGTCTGCAACGGGTGGTGCTGTCGGTTGTTCAAGCTGCTTGCGTAGCTGGCTGGCTTGATTATGTAGGGTTTCACGGTCGTCAGCAGACAGTACGAGTACATGACGGGGCCGTGTTGCTGGCGCAGGTTCGTCTTGGGTAAACCAACAGCGACGCCGCTGCCAGGGGTAGAGGGGTAATTCAACCACGTACCCTGACAATGCCACCGCACGCCAGTCAAGCGTGTGTCCGAGCACGTAGAGTGCCGCCCCCATGGCCTGGAGGCTTTGTTCTGGCGTTGCCGTCGCTGAAACCACGCAGCGTATCCGTTCGGGCAGGGCAGCTATTACGGCGTCGCTCGGAAGCAATAAATCCCAGCGTCCATTCAACTGTTCTGAGATAGCGTCATCTGACCCTAATACAGCCGCTACATCTATGCCCCATTGGCGTACCTGCATTTCAGCATCGGCCATCTCGCATACCATCGCCAAGCGGCGAGGTCCGGTTGCAGGGCGGGTTCCACGCAGCAGGGCAGGGTGGTCGATACCGGCTTTGGCGGAGGCCAGTGCGTCGATCAGCGTTGGCAAGGTGCCGAATGCTGCCAACCGGTGGTCCATATGGTCTCGCCGTAAGGACGCGGTATAGATGACATCGGGCAAGGCGGCAGGGTCAACCGTCTGCAAATGCGTGAGCATTTGCGCCGCTTGTGCGGTAAGCGCCGTTGCAGACGCGGCAGACAAAGGTAGCAGCCAGAATTGTTCTGCAACTTGTGGCGCGTGCGGACGGGATACTCGTGGAGCAGATTCGAGAATAACGTGGGCATTGGTGCCACCAAAGCCGAAGCTGCTGACGCCGATGCGCGCTGGGCGTGCTACTGTAGTCAATGGCTGAGTGCTGATGGCTACTTCAAGGCGCAGCTGATCAAGATCAATCTCTGGATTGGCGTGCTGGAAATTCAACGACGGCGGCAGTTGTCCTGCGTTCAGAGCAATGGCTGCCTTTATCAACCCCGCAATGCCGGCCGCGGCTTCGAGATGGCCGATATTGGTTTTGATTGAGCCAACACGTAGTGGATGTTGGCGATGTGTTGCGAAGACTTCCCCCAAAGCCTGTGCTTCAATTGGGTCGCCTAAGGGTGTGCCTGTGCCGTGCAGTTCGATGGCATCGATATCGCCAGGTAGCAAACCGGCATCGGCCAGTGCTGCGCGAATTACCGATGCTTGTGCCGGACCACTGGGTGCTGTGAGCCCGTTCGTACGGCCATCCTGATTCACCGCAGAGCCTGCAATCAGCGCCAGCTGGCGGTCTCCCGCTGTGGTTGCGTCTTCCGCGCGCCGTAAAATGACCACACCGCAACCTTCGCCGCGAACATAGCCATCTGCTTTTGCATCGAATGTCTTGCAACGGCCATCGGGTGACAGCATTTTTGCGCCGGCAAAGACCTGCATCAGTTCGGGCGACAGCAATAAGTTGACGCCACCGACAATGGCGAGGTCGATTTCACCGCTACGGAGGGCGCGTACTGCGATATGCACTGCGGTAAGCGACGATGAACAGGCGGTATCAACCGCCATGCTTGGCCCCGCCAGATTGAGAAAATACGAAATACGATTTGCCGAAATACTGAAGGCATTACCCGTACCTGAATACAAGTCGGCCGACTCACGCCGCGTCATTTGTAGACGGCTGTAGTCAAAGGTAGACACGCCGATATAGACGCCCGTTTTGCTACCCGAGAGTGATAGGCGCGGGAGACCGGCTGATTCCAATGCTTCAACCACCAACTCCATCAGCAGGCGTTGCTGAGGGTCCATATGATTGGCTTCGCGCTGTGCAATGCCAAAAAATTGAGGGTCGAATAATTCAGGCGCCTGAATCAACCCTGCCCGTTCGATGTCCGCTGTCGCAATGGTGGGACGTAGTAATGGGATTGCACCTATCGCTTCTTGCCCAGCAAACAATAAGTCACTTAAGGCTTGCAGGTTTTCGGCACCAGGGAAGCGGCATGCACCGCCAATGAGTGCGATACGACCTGTAGGAGTCGTATCAGAGGGTGTCGATATGGAGGCTGTTTGAGAGGATGCCAGCGCATCTAAGGACCGCTTCTTCGTCGCCATAATCTCCGCCGTGTAGTTATATTTCCGGCGACACGATCTGTACTAACCACAACCTAATGCAGCAACAGCCGTAACCACCAGAGAAACGATTTCGAGTCACCACTCTACATGGGGGGATGCATGCCTAAAACCTCTAAGATCCTTGCCAAATGGGGATCTCAGGAGTTTTTTAATATGTAAATCTACTGAAAGTCGAATGAAATCAAATGCTAGGAAGTCTCAATTTGTCTGAAGCGCTATGTACGTAGTGTGATTACATTTTTTATATAAATGTGGCTTTGCTGCACAAAGCCTGAAATGAGGGCTAAAACCTGCATTCAACCAGACAGCGGACACGGGTAAAGCCACCCCTTGCCAGCTTGAGTAAAACAGCGTGCAAAACTTTCCAGATGGGGGGCGGCAGAAAACTTGGACTAATTTATGCTGCGATTCCCAAGGGGCTCTGTTGCAAAAAGTCCGGAGGAGCGCACGAAGGGTGGGGTTCTGGCCTTTTCAGGCAACCGCAATCACAGTGGTATCTAGCAGGCTCGTGACGTGTTCGATGGCTTCAGCCAGGGCATTGAGTCCCAGACCGAACGCCCGCTCCACCAGGCGCACCTCACCCCGGATGCCGTCCTGGATCTGGAAAACCCGGGCCTGCCGTTTCTTCAGCGCCCGCATCACCTCGAATCCCTTGAGGGTGGCATACGCGGTCTTCAGTGACTTGAAGCCCAACGTGGGTTTGATCAGGCGCTTGAGTTTGTCGTGATCGGCCTCGATGACATTGTTCAGGTATTTCACCTGTCGGTGCACCAGCTCAGCGGGACAGCGGCCTGCCCGCTTCAATGTGGCTATGGCTACGCCATAGCTGGCAGCCTTATCGGTATTGATGACCGAAGGACGCGCCCAGTCCTTGCAGTGATCCCGTAGCGGCAATACCAGCGGACGGTCCAGAGAATGATTTCTCCTTCGACGTGGCGCCATTTGAAGTCTGTATTCATCGCCTTGCCCCCCAAGATGCTAGCTATATGCATAGCAGAGACCGCCCCCTAAGCGGAGCGCCGGCACGACAATATTTATTGCAACAGCGCCGGATTTTTCCGTTTTGTAACTGATGTTACGCAGTAGCTGCGAGAAGCAGCTGTAACTGATCATAAGCCGCGCGGGAGGCGTTGATCAGTAACTTGCGGCAAAGTGCGAATGGGTTCTTCTGCGTCTTGATGCTCAGGCATTC
>NZ_PDZH01000328.1 GCF_002735695.1 Chitinimonas sp. BJB300 | reverse complement strand
TCGACCGCTCACCGCTGTCGGGCGAGATGTTTGTGTTTTTCAATAAATCGCGCGACAAGGTCAAGCTACTGTGGTTTGACCGCCATGGTTTCTGGATGGCATACAAGCGACTGGAGCGCGGTCGGTTCAAGCTGCCCGTACCTGCCGACGCGATGGATTGGACCGATTTGCTGTTGATCCTGGAAGGCATCGACCCTAAGACGCGACGCTTTAAAGCTGTCGCTGCAGGACGTGTGGCATAACGGCGAACCTGTACACGTCAAGGTTGCCGGAACCAGGGCGATGCATGGGTTACCGGTATAATAGGCGGCATGACGCTGACCGAAGAGCTGGCTCACGCGCGCGTCGAGATCGACGTGCTCAAGGCCAATAATGAACACCTCCAATTCCAGTTGGAGCAGCTCAAGCGTCTCATTTACGGCCATCGTGCCGAGCGCATCGACACCCTGGCCGGTGCGATGACATTGCCGTTGTTCGATCAGTTGGCGTCAACGCCTGCCGCTGCGCCGGATGTGACGACTATCCCGCATCATGTCCGGCAGAAGCCCACGCGCAAGCCCATCCCCGACCATCTGCCGCGCGAGATCGTCACACTTGATTTAACCCAGGCCGAGAAAGCCTGTCCCTGCTGTGGGGGTGAGCGGCACCACATCGGCGATGCCGTCAGCGAAAAGCTCGACTATGTGCCGGCACAATTGAGCGTACTGCAATACCGCCGGCCCAAATACGCCTGTTCTGCCTGTGAAGGCCAGATCACCGTCGCACCCTTGCCGCTGCAGCCCATTGAACAGGGCATGGCCGCACCCGGGCTGCTAGCTCACATCATCGTCAGCAAATGGGCAGACCATCTGCCGCTCAACCGCCAAGCCGGTATGCTCAAGCGTCATGGCATTGAACTCTCGCCCAATACCCTGGGT
>NZ_PDZH01000327.1 GCF_002735695.1 Chitinimonas sp. BJB300 | reverse complement strand
GTACCTTGGTCGATCTCCCGAGACAGCCAGCGTTGAGGAACTACGAAATTACCAACTGCATCTGGTCGACCACGGAACGTCGCCGGCGTCGCTGAACGCTGCGATCTGTGGTTTGAAGTTCTTCTTCGGCGTCACCCTGGACCGTCCCGAGGCGATGGCCAAGATGAAGCCGGTCCATCTGCCGCGCAAGCTGCCGGATATCTTGAGTCCCGACGAGGTGAAACGGTTGATTGCCGCTGCCGGCAATCTGAAGCACCAGACTGCATTGGCATTGGCCTACGCCACCGGACTGCGCGTCAATGAAGTGGTCCACTTGAAGGTCAGCGACATTGACAGCCAGCGTATGACCCTGCGGGTCGAGCAAGGCAAAGGACAGAAGGATCGCTACGCCTTGCTGTCGCCGGTGCTCCTCGAACGCCTGCGCGTCTGGTGGCGCGTCGCCCGTGCCCAAGGCAAGATGCTGGACGGTGGCTGGCTATTTCCGGGCCTGGATCCGGTGGACCACCTTAGCACTCGCCAACTCAACCGGGCTATCCATGCAGCCGCCGACGAGGCCGGCATCGACAAACGCATTTCGATGCACTCCCTGCGCCATGCCTTCGCCACCCACCTGCTGGAGCAGAAGGTCGACATCCGCTTGATCCAGGTACTGCTCGGCCACAAGAAACTGGAAACGACCGCCCTGTATGCCCAGGTCGCCACCGATATCCTGCGCGAGGTCGTCAGTCCATTGGAGAGGCTGAACACGGCGTAGCACCGCCATGGGGCGGCCTGCCCTGGAGGTTGCCGACATCTTCCGTACCCACGGTCCCGCCTGGCGCAAACAGCAGGCAGGACACCTGAGCCTCGCTCAGCTCAAGGTCATGTCGGCCATCGAACAGTGCCGTACTGCGGCGCTGGGAGGGCATGCGCTTCACTGCGATGCCTGCAACCACGAGGAG
>NZ_PDZH01000326.1 GCF_002735695.1 Chitinimonas sp. BJB300 | reverse complement strand
CTGGCGCAAACAGCAGGCAGGACACCTGAGCCTCGCTCAGCTCAAGGTCATGTCGGCCATCGAACAGTGCCGTACTGCGGCGCTGGGAGGGCATGCGCTTCACTGCGATGCCTGCAACCACGAGGAGATCAGCTACAACTCCTGCCGTAACCGACATTGCCCGAAGTGTCAGGCACGTGCCGCGCAGAAATGGCTGGATGCCCGACAGGCCGACCTGCTGCCCGTCGAGTATTACCACGTCGTTTTTACCCTGCCCGAACCGATCAGTGCCATCGCCTACACCAACAAGGCCACGATCTACCGTCTCCTGTTCGAGGTGGCGGCGGAAACACTGCTGACCATCGCGGCCGATCCCAAACATCTGGGTGCGCAAGTCGGTGCGACGCTGGTGCTGCATACTTGGGGGTCGGCGCTGACGCACCATCCGCACGTCCATGGTGTCGTCCCTGGCGGCGGCATTTCCCGGGATGGAGAGCGCTGGATCGCTTGCCGCCGTGGGTTCTTCCTGCCCGTGCGCGTTCTCTCCCGATTGTTCCGACGGCGCTTTATCGAGGAACTGGAGAAGCTTCATCACTCAGGGCAGCTCCAGTTCTTTGGCGAGCACGAGAACCTGAGCGATGTCGGTACATTCAAGCGTTGGTTGGCAGCGCAGCGGAAGTGCGAGTGGGTGGTGTATGCCAAGCGTCCATTTGCCGGTCCCGAGGCCGTGCTGGCCTACCTGTCGCGCTATACGCACCGCGTGGCGATCTCGAACCGACGGCTGGTGTCCATGGACGAAACGGGCGTGAGCTTCCGCTGGAAGGATTACCGGGTCAAAGGTAAATACCCGGCGGGCAGCATCTACCCACGGAAGGCGCTTCTGGTTTATGGCGTGCGCCGTGCTTCGATGAAACGATGGAGCAGTTCGTAGGCCACGCGCCACTGATGCCCATCAACCCGCAGTGT
>NZ_PDZH01000325.1 GCF_002735695.1 Chitinimonas sp. BJB300 | reverse complement strand
GGGGTGATCATGAACGACAACAAGGCGTAGCAAGGCAGGCTGAGCAGCACAATCAAGGTCAACCAGCCGCTGTAGTAGAACATCACGGCGATGAAGACGACCGAGAACAGCAGGTCCATCAGCAGGGTGATGGCGTTGCCGGTTAGGAATTGGCGGATGTTTTCCAACTCGCGTACCCGCGCCACCGAATCACCCACCCGGCGGGCCTGGAAGTAGGCCAGCGGCAGGTTGAGCAAATGGCGGAACAACCGTGCGCCCAGCTCGACGTCAATCCGGTTGGTGGTGTGCGAGAACAACCAAGTGCGCAGCCCGGTGAGCACCACTTCAAAAATCGACACCGCCAGCAAACCCACGGCGATTACATCCAGCGTAGAGAAGCCACGGTGTACCAGCACCTTGTCCATCACCACCTGGAAAAACAGCGGCGTGAGTAAGCCAATCAATTGCAAAATAAATGAGACGAACAGCACTTCGCCGAGCAGCTTGCGGTATTTGACCACCGCCGGAATAAACCAAGTGAAGTCGAACTTGGCCAGCTCGCCAGCCAGCGAGGCACGCGACGCAAACAGCAGCAGCCGGCCGCTCCACCGGTTAACCAGGATATCGCGGCTTATCGTCTCGGGTCGGCCCACCCGTGGGTCTTGAATCAGTACTTGGTCATCGGTAACGCGCGCAACAATAAAGTAACCACCGGCCACATCTTCCGCCAAAGCCGGCAGCGGTAAGGTATCCAGCCGATCGACCTTCGCATCTACCGCACGGGCCTTGAGGCCAAGCTGCTTGGCTGCCCGCAGGATGCGCATTTCATCAAACGCCACACCGCCGCCAAACTCATGTGCCAATTGCGCAGGCTCTGCGGCGACAGCATGAAAGCGCGCCAGCATGACCAAACCCATCAAGCCCGAGTCGACGGGCTGGGAAGAAGAGGGGGCATCGACAGCGGTGCCCTGAG
>NZ_PDZH01000324.1 GCF_002735695.1 Chitinimonas sp. BJB300 | reverse complement strand
ATGAGATTCATGTTTATCACCCCAGATTCTCCGGCAGAAACACCGGATGGTTGCACACCCAGGGGTGGAAACTATTGAACGCTGTTTACCCCTGGAATCTGGAAAGTTTTGCACGCTGTTTTACATTGATTCGTTACCTCTCCGGCCGTGATCCGCTGCCTGATGTTGGCTGCACTACGGTTCCAATTTTGGGTGCTGTCCCAGATGCCTTCCTGGACGACATGGTCGTCGGTCAAGGTAAACGCCATCAGAATTTCAAGGTCGATTTCATCGCGTTCACACATTGCGACCAGACGGGGCGAGACTTTGGCTAATTCGAGCCGACGTTCAACCACTTTTGGTGTCACACCATAATTTGCGGCCACGGTTTCAATGCTTTTGCCGGCATTGACTTGGCTGGCAAACGCCCTGAACTGCTCTACGGGGTGCATTGCCATGCGACCATGGTTTTCTGCAAGCGACAGTTGCTCGGCCTGCGCTTCGTCCACGATCAGCACCGGTACCTCAAAATCAGCGGGCATTTTTCCCATGCTGACCAGCCATTGACAGGCACGCATACGGCGGCCACCGGCAACGACGCCATACTTGCCCGTTGCCTTGCCTTTCTTATCCCGATGCCCAACGACAACCAATGTATTCAGCACTGCGCCAACCGAGTAGATCAGCGCCACTAATTCGCTGAGATCGGTTTCTTTCGTGCGGACATTGTAGCGAGAGATTTCCAGCGCACTGACCGGCACGTTACGACGTTCGCCGATAAGCGCAGTGATCGGGTCTTTGCCTTCAAGCATGGCGGTAATAATGGGATTCAGCGGTGCATTCATCATTTTCTCCAAGTAGGTAACTGATGTTACGCAGTAGCTGCGAGAAGCAGCTGTAACTGATCATAAGCCGCGCGGGAGGCGTTGATCAGTAACTTGCGGCAAAGTGCGAATGGGTTCTTCTGCGTCTTGATGCTCAGGCATT
>NZ_PDZH01000323.1 GCF_002735695.1 Chitinimonas sp. BJB300 | reverse complement strand
GGTTGTCCCCTAAGCCGGTCCGCAGCCATTCCGCCGCATGCCGGAAGCTGATACCGCGTCGTTTCATCACCCAATCGATGGGCCCACCCGCTTCACCACAGCCAAAGCAATGAAACAGGTTCTTGCTGGGTGTTACTACCAGACTGGGTTTGTCGTCTTCATGGAATGGGCAGCAGGCCGCGTAATCCTTCCCCTGCTTGCGCAACGCGATGCCATCCGCCTCGATCAGGCGAACCAGCGACACCTCGGCTTTCAAGCGTTCGATTTCTGTATCCGGGATGCGGGCCATAAGCGGGATTTCCTCTAAAACCTGTCAAGACCATTAAACGTTTTTATTATGGTACAGTATAGTGTGCTTTGGTCAACAGTATTAGGAGCCCAGGAGGTACAGTATGAGTAACGTCATCACATGGTTGATATCGATGAACTTCTCATCTCGCCTTGTCCGTATTCGCAAGGAGTTGGCCTATACACAGCAATCCCTAGCGGATGCTGTGAACTTGCACGTCAACCAAATCAAGCGCTACGAGAACGGTAGCGCCCAGCCCACCCTGGAGACTTTGGTTCGGTTGGCCAAGGCACTGCGTATCAGTTTGGATGAGCTTGTTTTTGATGAGCACGAGCGTGATCCAACTGATGAGCTGCGCCTCAAATTCGAAGCCATAGTGCAGATGGATGAAGAAGAACGACGTTCGATACTGTCTTTGCTTGATGCCATGATCCTCAAGCACCAGACCAAGCGATTTTTCATACCGACGCAAACTGGGACATAGCGAACCCAGCCAACGCAATCAGCAGCTAAAGAGAAACCCCCTGAACCCCAAGCAGCAGCTGGGGTTGAGGGGGCTATTTTATTTATCTAATAGATATCTAAATTACAGATAAAAAATATCTAGTAGATATCCATCAAATAAATAAACAGCGCTGGGAAACATGCGCCAACAGGCCGTGTTCTCCCCTTGCAGA
>NZ_PDZH01000322.1 GCF_002735695.1 Chitinimonas sp. BJB300 | reverse complement strand
CCATTGCGCCAGCGTCGAGCGCGCGATCGGCACACCGTGGCGCGTGCTGATCTGCTCGATGCGGTACAAGGGCAGGTGACCCAGAAACTTCTGGATCAGCACCCAGGCGTGTAGCCCTGGCGCGGCCAGGCCACCATCGATGATCGCCGGCGGCACCGGCGCGGCAGTGATGGTTTCGCAGCCACGGCAAGCATATTGCGGGCGGATGTGGCGATGAACAAAGAAACGGGCGGGCTCGACATCGAGCTGTTCGCTCACGTCTTCGCCGATCTTCACCAGATCGCGTCCGCATTGGCCGCAGGTGCAGGCTTCGGGTTCGTGGCGGTGCTCGACACGCGGCAGTTCCGCTGGCAAGGCTTTGCGGCCGGTGGGCTTGTGCTGGCGCGGCACGCTAGCCGGGGCTTGCTGTTGTTCGATCTCGGCGACGATGGCGGCACCATCTTCGTCGCATGCGTCGTCGAACAGGTCGCGTTGTTCAGGGGGAAAGGCTTCGCTCTTGACGCCAAAGGTGATGCGTCGGTGGTGGGCCAGTTCCAAGGTGAGTGCCTGGATCTTCAGGTCTTTCAGGCGAAGTTCTTGAGCTTGGTGATCCACCTTCGCCAGCTGCGCCGTCAGCGATGCCGCGACAGCGGGATCAAGGTTGGAGCGAGCGAGTTCGGCGGTAAAATCCATGGTTGGATTTTACCATGGCTACCCCAGCAAGACCCGCACAAGAACTGGGCTGCAGCGATATTTTGCGGGGTGTTTCATGGTTGCCACAGCGACGACGGATGGGCGCTTAAGCGACGCCAATCCACCCCGGTGGTGAGCCACTGCCAGTCGGTCTGGCTCAAGGTGAAGACGGTGTCGTGACTCTGCGGCCAAGTGAAGCGACCTCGGTGTAGACGGCGCACGCACATCCATACGCCCGTGCCATCCCAGATCAATAGCTTGATGCGGTTGCCGTTACGGTTGCGGAAGGCGTAGGCACTGCCGTCGCAAGGTATCTTGCCCAGGCTGT
>NZ_PDZH01000321.1 GCF_002735695.1 Chitinimonas sp. BJB300 | reverse complement strand
ACGGACGCCCAGATCGCCCAGCTCACCAGTGATATGGTCTGGCTGGTGGAGCAGACCGTTACCCTGCCCGATGGCAGCACCGCAAAAGCCCTGGTGCCACAGGTATATGTGCGTGTACAGCAGGGGGATATCGACGGCAGTGGTGGCTTGATTTCCGGTGAGTCGGTTGATTTGAAGCTCAGTGGCAATCTCGACAACTCTGGCACCATCGCCGGTCGTAAGGTCGTGCGCTTGGAAGGCGAGAACCTGAATCTACTTGGTGGTGCCGTGCGTGGCGCCCAGATAGGGCTGCAAGCGCGTCAGGATATCCGTATCGATGGCGGAACATTGCGGGCAGAGGATGCCCTGTCGCTCAAGGCGGGTAACGATGTCCAGGTGGCCAGTACAGTGGCCCACAGCGAGGGCCTTGGGAGCACCCGCACCCATATCAATCGCGTGGCTGGGCTGTATGTGACCAACCCCAACGGTGTCATGCTGGTCGACGCTGGGCGTGATATCCAACTTCAGGCGGCAGACGTGGAAAGCCGCGGCAAGATTGGCCTCCATGCCGGGCGGGACATCAAGCTCGATACGGTGACCGAAAACTTCCGTCACGAAACCCGCTTTGATGACAGAAACTACAGCAAGGAAGCGAACAGTCGTGATGTGGGTAACCGCGTCAAAGCCGAAGGCGATATTGTGCTGACGGCAGGGCGCGACATGGGCATCAAAGGGAGCGAGATCAGCTCGGCCAATGGGGCGCTTTGGGGCAAGGCGGAACGCAATATCGATATTACGGCCGGGATGGCCAGCGAAAGCCGTGAAAGCGCGAGTTATCGCAAAGAAAGGCGTACCTTTGGCGGCAAGAAAACCACCTCCACATTCGACCAATCGTCCTCCACTACCGCGATCGGCAGTGTGCTCAGCGGTGATACGGTGTACTTCAAGGCGGGGCAAGACCTTAATCTGATGGGCAGCAGCGTGGTGGGCACGCACGATGTGCTGCTGGAAGCCGACCGTCAC
>NZ_PDZH01000320.1 GCF_002735695.1 Chitinimonas sp. BJB300 | reverse complement strand
TGTCAGAACGAGGCGGGAATGCCTCATTTCCAACATCGGCAATTGCCAGCACGATACGAACCCCTTGCCTGCCAGAGCTGCGCGCTGCGGTTGAGCACGACCCCTACCGCGCGAGCGGTTTAGTCCTCGGTCGATAGTCGGAAAGGCTTTCAGCGGGATGGCGACCATATTGAGTAACTGTGCAACGGAGCCATTCGCAAATGGCAGGTCGTCAGATGCATCCGTCATCGGCCGACCACCCCTTTTGGCTTTTGGCCCCAGATACAATGCATCGCTAAAATCGCTGGCTGTGACCGTGGCAGTACGTCCTGCTAAGTCAGTTAGCGTAACTTGTACTTCTTGTCCCATTGGACGAATGACCGCTATTCGGAACGTCAGCGAATCATAGGCGGATGCATTCAAGCCCAGCAGGTCGGTGACCAAAGCGGCTCCTGGCGCAGACCAAGACAGTTGGAGATGATCTGCTATCGAAAGAAATCCACTCGGTGCCTGATTTCCGTCCGAGTATTCGAAACCCGCTAACCGATTCGGTATACAAGAACCCTCTATATCATTCATTCCATATGGAATCTGGCAACTGGCAATATCGTCAAATCCTGTCAAGGCCAGTCTACCGCCCAAAATGTTATATTGAAGACTGTCGGCTTGGTCGAACCGCTGCACCAACTTGCTTTGGTTGCTTCCCTTTTGGATAGTCAGGATAACGCGCTCGTCACAGGTTCCCTCTCCGCCGGGACAAGCACCTTCGGGAAGTTGCGCAGTGCCATGCCAATAGCTGGCAAATTGTTGTTCTGCCCCGACAAAATATCTCATAAATGAGTTGATGATAAATAACCCATTACGGCGTTGATCCTCAGCGGTTAGACGAATTCCCCCTGGGCGATTAGAACAATATTCATTTAAGTTACTGATGTTACGCAGTAGCTGCGAGAAGCAGCTGTAACTGATCATAAGCCGCGCGGGAGGCGTTGATCAGTAACTTGCGGCAAAGTGCGAATGGGTTCTTCTGCGTCTTGATGCTCAGGCA
>NZ_PDZH01000319.1 GCF_002735695.1 Chitinimonas sp. BJB300 | reverse complement strand
CCGGCGTACCTGTTGTGGGTCCCGTACAGACACTGACCACGGCTGGTACCTCCACGGTCGTCACCGAAACCATTCCGCCAGGCTTTACCCTCACCGCGGCAACCTGTACTGGTCTGGGCGCAGGCGGTACCGCCACACCGAATCTTGCAGCCGGCACGGTCACGTTGGATGCCTTGGCCACGGCAGCCGGTTCCAATATCGCCTGTACTTATACCCATACCAAGCTCCCTACCTTGACGGTGAGCACGATCAGTAATGGTGGCACAGGCGACTTCCCGTATTCTGGCACCAATGGGGTGACGAACTTCACCAACACCACCGTCACGCCCGGCACGCCGGTGGTCGGTCCCGTGCAGACCCTCACCACCGCCGGCACTTCGACTGTGGTGACGGAAACCGTACCGCCTGGCTTTATCCTGACCGCGGCGACCTGTACCGGCCTGAGCCCAGGCGGCACGGCCACCCCGAATCTGGCCGCGGGTACGATCACGCTGGATGCAGCCGCTACCACGGGTTCGCCGAATCTGGCCTGTACGTTTACCCACTCCCGCCAGACGACGGTATCCGTGAATGTGGTCAGTAACGGTGGGATCGGGCCGTTCAGCTTCACTGGCACCAACGGGGTCACCAACCAGATCCTGACCACGCTCAACCCCGGCACCAATGTCGCGGGCCCCGTCCAGGCGGTGACCACGATCGGTGGTGTGACCACGATTACCGAAACCGTGCCGCCGGGATTTATCCTGACCGCGATCAACTGTACGGGGCTGGGTGCAGGCGGTGTTGCCACGCCGAATCTGGCAGCCGGTACGGTGACCCTGGATGCCGCCGCCACGGCTAGTGGTGCCGCCGCAGTCTGTACCTTCACCAATGTGCAGGCCGGTCCGCCGATCATGCGGGTCGCCAAGACCGGCCCAGCCAGCTTCACGGCCGGCAGCACAGGCACTTACAACGTCACGCTGAGCAATATCGGCGGCAGTGTCACTACCGGCCTCGTGGGCTTCACCGACACCTTGCCGGCCAACCTGACCTTCTCGGCGCAGACTG
>NZ_PDZH01000031.1 GCF_002735695.1 Chitinimonas sp. BJB300 | reverse complement strand
CAAGAAAGCGCTGGAGAAATACAAACAGCGCGTTCGGGAAATGACGCGACGTAGTGGTGGCCGCAGCCTGGAGCAGGTAATCGACAAACTGAAAGCGTATATGCCTGGCTGGAAGGGTTATTTCCAAGTGGCGCAGACGCCGACGGTGTTTCGAGAGCTGGACAAATGGCTGCGTCACCGATTGCGCACCCTGCATCTGAAACACTGGAGGCGGGGCACGACGATGTATCGGGAACTGAAGAAGCTGGGTGCGAGCGAAGCAGACGCGAAGCGGATCGCCGGCAATTCTAGACGCTGGTGGCGTAACGGCTGCGGTGTTCTGAACCGGGTGTTGCCGATTGCCTACTTCGACCGCCTTGGTGTACCAAGACTCGCCTAACCTCAACTTCTCGAACCGCCCGGTGCGGACCCGCATGCCGGGTGGTGTGGCAGGGGTCGGCCAGGTAATCTAGCCGCCCCTATGCCGATTCTGTTACTTGGATGTATTGCGTGCGTGCGCTTCAAATCCGCGGTCGACTGACACTTTGACGACCTCATACAGAGGGCGGAGCATGGGTTTGAGGTTTTGCTGAATGAGAATGGGACTAAGGTGTGAGGGTACGCGAGTACCACGATGTTCTATTTCACCACCGATTTGGCGTATATCAAATCCGATCTTGGAAAAATGCTTTGCCAGCCGGGGTTCCGTCAGGACGAACAAGTGGTCTATACCAATGCGTAGCGAAATTGCCACGCAGGCAAGGTAGAGGCCGACAGGTATAAATGGGAAGCGTGATGCGCCGCCGACCTGGTCGAAGTCCTGATCGCTGATGGAAACGGGTCGATCTTGTTCTTCTTTCCGTCGTCGGAAGTCTGAGACGACGGCCAGCCTCGAAACCTCAGCGATTCGGTGCCGGTCCAGGCTGGCAGGGTCCATCAAACTGCGGTCCAGCACGGCGGCACAGTGATGCTCGAAGGGCAATTCCGCTGCAGGGTGCTTGGGGTCGGTCAGGATCATGCGACAGCAACCCACTGGTTTTGGCTGGCTGCCCCGGGTGCGTAGCAAGCATAAGACGGAGTGTGCATCATGCTCATCGCACTCTTCTCCATCGCTGCGCTCCGCTTCAAAATGCAAGTCGCTGCAGTACACAGAATGACGAACACGGAACACTTCTTTGCGTGTTGTGTCGTCCAGGGCGGGTACGATTTCAAAGTAGCTATTGAAGCTAGCGCCAAGATTGTCTACAGAGGGAGAGCCACTCATAGAAACCACCGCATCTAGTTAGTAACGAGTTAGACGGGGCAGCTGCCCCTTGCCGGATAACCAGGAGAAAAAGGCATGAGTTCAATAACCGAGGGCGCATTCCCTTACGACAACGCGTTTTCCCGCAATTTGGGGTGGGTAACCGAAGCAGAACAGCAGAAATTGCGCAAAGCAAAGGTTGCAGTCGCGGGTTTAGGTGGCGTAGGCGGTTTTCATGTCACGACACTTGCCCGCTTTGGTATCGGTGCTTTCTCTATAGCTGACTTTGATAATTTTGATGTCCCAAACTTTAATCGTCAGGCTGGGGCAATGGTCAGTACCTTGGGGCGCCCCAAGGCAGAGGTTATCGGGGCCATGGTCAAAGATATCAACCCCAGCGCCGACCTCCAGGTCTATCCCAAAGGGGTGGATGAATCCAACATCGATGAGTTTTTGAAGGGTGCCACGGTGTATGTCGATGGGCTGGATTTTTTTGCATTCAAGGCGCGCCAGTTGGCCTTTGCAGCTTGCCATCGTTTGGGGATTCCCGCAGTGACGGCGGCACCGCTGGGTATGGGGACATCAGTGTTGGTATTTTTGCCAGGGCAAATGAGCTTTGAAGAGTACTTCGGCTTTGAGGGCTGCAACGATACCGAGAAAGCGTTGCGCTTCTTGCTGGGCCTTACCCCCAAGCGTCTACACAATAGTTATCTGGTGGAACCGGACCGGATCAATCTGCAGGAAAAGCGCGGACCATCGACCGTTGCGGGTTGCATGTTATGCGCTGGGGTGGCGGCGACCGAGACGGTGAAATTGATATTGGGCCGTGGCGAGATCAGAGCTGCGCCGTGGAGTTACCACGTGGATGCTTACACCCATCATGCAGCATGGAGCTGGCGTCCAATGGGCTACCGGAACCCCTTGCAACGCTTGGGATTCAAGCTGGGTATGGCGATGCTGTCGCAGTCAGCTACCAAATAGAAAGGTCGCTTGGCGGCTGTCGGAATACTTTACGGCAGAGCGGGTTGCTAGTGTTGAATTCGAACAAAATGTGTTTAAAAACAGTGGGTTGAATTTGTGGCATGCGCGTTGCTTTATATAGCCTGCAACAGATTTTTAGGGCTCGGGGCAACGCCAAGTGCGGCATACCGACAGAACACATTGCAAGTTCAAAGGAGATTAGCGATGCAACTCAAAAAGCTTATCACGGCGCTCGCTCTAGCTGGTGTTGCAGCCATGGGTTCGGCCGCGCATGCCATGGTAGTTGAAGATGCCTGGACCATGACTGCCGGTGGCACGACCACCAGCAATATAGGCCACGTTGGCCTTAACGGTGGTGTTGCAACGGTAACGCAACAAATTGGACCTGGTGGCACCCCCTTCGTAGGCGCTCAATTCCAAGAATTCGGTAATATCTTTTCGCTCAATTATGTAACTGAAAACGTCCCAGGTTTTGGTGATTTCGGGTTTCCTCAAAGCTATGCCCAACCGCTTGATGGGCTTCGTTTTGTGTTTACCGGGTTATCAGGAGTGGTGACTGCTTACAATGCGCTCACTGGCGGCATCAATTATGCCTTTACCCCTGGCATTGGCAGCATCAAGTTGCAAGCAACTACCGATGGTGCGGCTACTTGGGTAGACATGGCGAATTTATCCATGCGCAGCCCATCTGGCGGTGATTTGGCTGACTTCAACGGCCGGAATCAAACTCTCGGCCAATCGACACTGTTACTGCAGTTTGATTCGTTTATGAATGGCTTCCAGCTTGATCTGGATGGTGCCGGATTAGGTTATGACTCGGCATCTGACTTGTTCTTGCAGGTTCAGACCACCAACAAGATTTCCAATCCCTTTACCTTTTCCGGTGTTTGTTCTTTCAACCAGGCTGCGTTCTGTGCAACTGGTAAAGTAACCAGCGATGGTAGTGGGGATCTCTTGAAGATTCCTGAACCCGGTTCGGTTGCTTTGATCGCCCTTGGTTTACTTGGGATGGGTGCAATTAGCCGTCGTCGGATTAGCCGTGCTGTTTAAGTGCTCAGTAGTGTCAAATGAAAAAGGAGGGAATTCCCTCCTTTTTCATTTGACACTACTGAGAACCTGTCTAAAGTCTCGCGAGCTAGCGCAGGATAAGGCGAAAACAGCCGAGGAAACAGAGTTTTCAGGCGGTAAATGAGCATTCCGAGGGCGTTTTCAACGCCATATTGCCGACGCGTAGCAGTCTTTAGACAGGTTCTAAGGATTAACACAATGCATTTCAAGGCGTGTACATCAGGTCTTTCAAATCCCTACGAATTGATCGTGAAGTCGGTGGGGCAGAATATCCAACCCGGCAAAAGAAACTGAAGGGTTGGCTTGCATTTACCCCAGCCAGTTTCTCAAATTCCGTTGTACCCTTGGCTGCCTCGGCATTCAATGTAGGAGGATCCTGAACGATGGATTTACCGGCATTGGTATACCAACGGAAAATGACGGGTATCATTTCCGGTTGAAGGTACAGGCCAAGCGAACTGACAGTTAACCATAACCGTTGCATTGCGATACCCGCTTCCACATAGTCCTGTAAATCGACCAGAGGATTTTTGGGTTTAATCAAAATATGGCTGGAACAGAATATTGCCGGCAGGAAATATAATTCCAGCTTCGGTACAAGTGTGCCAAACATATATCGATTGAAGAAACTGACCCGCTTCCAGCTTTTCATTA
The DNA here is from genome assembly GCF_002735695.1 of Chitinimonas sp. BJB300. Lineage (GTDB taxonomy): Bacteria > Pseudomonadota > Gammaproteobacteria > Burkholderiales > Chitinimonadaceae > Chitinimonas. The sequence goes on along the minus strand of NZ_PDZH01000031.1, from coordinate 37,225 downwards.
CCCATGTCATCAGCACTGCCGAGAGTGGGTCCATGGCTATAGCATCCTGTGGAATACGTGTCTTACTGAATTGGGTACCCCACTCAACTGCTGCGTAATGGATCTTATAAGTTGTTTCGCAGGTCAGACAAACTTCGGCGTTGTCCCAAAGCAGCTTGGCGATATTTCGTTTATCCTGGCTGGATTCAAAGAATTGAAGGGTATATTGGTCCCCCACTGATTCAATCAAGGATTTTTTCTGCTCTTCGCTTAAGGGCTTACGGGCCATTAATTTTCGTTGGACGCAGCGTGACTCAATGAAATTAGCCAAGGGACTCGGTTTGATATTGGCATCATCGAAGAACACATCATAAATGGGCGCGTCTTCTGCACAATTATCCCGAATCTGCCATGCCATTGCGACATTAAAGCGGCTAGCCGCAATACGCATTGTTTCCAATAAAGCGCCATGTGCGATATGACTCGAATGGCCATCATAGTCATAAATTACAGGTACTTGGCTAGCCGAGTCTTTACCGCTGATATCGGTGTGCTTGCGCGTATCAAACCCATGTATTGCTACATGTATGGGAGAGATGATTTCAAGACGATAGGGTTGATGGTTATCCCCGCTGGGTGCCCAACGAGCAAGGTCTAGAATTTGCATCAGCGTTTCATGTTGCATTTTACCTACTCCAGTCTCGCTCGGACGTAAAGAAGTATAGGCGTCCTTGGTGGTCGATTCCACCGCCAAGCAATCCCTGGGAGACATTCAATAATTCATACCTCACGATTGGTGATGCTTTCTTTTTTCAGCGTGACAACGGTATAGGAAGGGGAAAGGTCAAATAGGACGCAGTAAAGTACGTTCGATTACTTTACTTTCAGCCAACGAGAAACAGTAAGGAAAGACCGAAATTCGACCATAGCGGCTTCCGCCTTGTTCGGTTATTTGGTCTTGTACTATTTTCAGGTCCAACTGCATGAGTATGGCGGGTGCATCGACACGCAGACAGTGTCGCTGCTCGCCAATAACCGTAAAGCCAAAGGCGCGTCGGTAAAAAGCGACGTGTCGCGGATTAACCTCAATTAATGCATGCGTGGCGGCATTTTTCTTGTGCGCGAACATGACCGTCAAATGAAAAAGCGGCCCCATGGCTTCAAGCGGTTTGTTGGTAGTGTTAATCGCCAGTTGGCCGAATTCGGCAAGCCGATGCCCCTGTGCGCGCTTGGCTGCAGTGATATCGGGATACAGCGCGTCACAGTTCAAGGGGGAGCCGCCATCAAGCCGGGTCGACACAGTGCCAACAACCTGGCCACGTTGCGTTGCGATGAATGTCATCTGAGCGGGCTGCGAAGACTCCAGCAATGCCTGCCCACATTCTTCACCATATCCGCGCCATTGATAGCGTTGCGAGACGAGTTCTGCTGCACGGGCTTTACTGGCAGTTTCGTGAGCGCAGAAGAATCGATAGGGGCGCTCATCAAAGGCGGCAGGTGGGATATCTAGTGCAATTTCATCCGTAAAAGTGTGGTCAGCCGAGGGCGGTAACCACGGTAGCGTAGTGGGCGCTCTTTTTGAGGGAGTGTCCCGAACCAGCCGCCCTAGTTGAAAATGTGCTGCGTGCTGTTGCCCTGCATTGTAATGTTCTGGGCAAAGATTGAGAGTTGAATCCAAGATTGAAAAGTCCCTGTAGCACTACCCCGATTAAGGACGGACTGCTGTGCTTGGTGGCACCTCTACGCAGGAACAAGGCAATCCGAACAAATGACTCGATGGTCGGTAATTCAATAAGCATGGGGCATGCCAAAGGCGACATTCTTTTGTCATTGCTGGAATTGCAAATAATTAGACATAAATAATTTAATTAAGTACGACATTTAATTGTCGTAAATTGGCGACTGAAAAACTGATTCAATAAGATCACCGCTGTAAATATTTACGTTAAGTGTGTGATTTAAAATGCTTTGTTATAAGTTTTCTTAAATGTCGTGCAAGGGCGACTTGCTGCGCGAGTTAGTAAGCAAATTTCCACGCGCGGTCATATGTCTTAGAATGTCACCCTGCGCTACGATGTTTGAATTACTCTACTAAGAACACACATCTGAGTATATTGGAGGAAACTTATGAATATCGACCAGTATCGAGTCTTCGGCATTGGCTTTCGTTGGGTTGTAACTAGTTTTCTCGCTGTGTTTCTAGTGGGGTGCGCTTCACATTATCCGCCGGCACCCGTTAAAGCTGCTTCATCTGAATATAATTATTTAATTGGACCTGGCGACACGGTAAATATCGTTGTGTGGCGAAATCCTGAGTTGTCGATGTCGGTTCCAGTGCGTCCGGATGGAAAAATTTCAGCACCGTTGGTCGAAGATTTACCAGCGCTGGGTAAGGATTCTTCGTTGCTAGCGCGTGACATTGAAAAGGCATTGGGTAAATTCATTCGCGATCCAGTCGTGACGGTGGTTGTGACTAGCTTTGTTGGCCCTTACAGTGAACAGATTCGCGTTATCGGCGAAGCTGCAAGACCACAAACCTTACCGTACAAGCAAAAAATGACCCTGCTCGATGTCATGATCGCCGTGAATGGCATTACTGACTTTGCTGATGGTAATGGCGCGACACTCATGCGTACCGCAGAAGGTTCCAAGCAGTATCGTGTGCGACTGAAGGATTTAATGAAAAATGGGGATGTTTCTGCTGATGTCGAAATGAAACCGGGCGATGTGCTGATTATTCCGCGTAGCTGGTTTTGAGCGTCTTTAATTATTTATATGGTGCCGGAATATAATTCCGGCACTTGCGGTGGAATATAAAAACTTATGGATGATTTACTTCGACAGGTAACAAGAGTATTGCGTGAAATGTGGACGCGCCGCTGGTTAGGTCTGGCCGTCGCATGGATTGCGGGAATTATCAGCGTGGGTGTGTTGCTTAAAATGCCGGATAAATATGAGGCGAGTGCCAGAATATTTGTCGATACCCAGTCTATTTTAAAGCCGTTGATGTCGGGGCTGGCTGTTGAGCCGGATGTAGACCAGCAGATATCTATTTTAAGCAGAACCCTTATCAGCCGGCCAAATGTCGAAAAGCTGGTACGTATGGCTGACTTGGATTTGAAAATAAAAACCAAGAATGCCCAAGAGGATTTGATCGATGACTTGATGAAGTCATTGGTGATTAAAAGTACCTCGCGTGACAATCTCTATACCTTGTCTTATCGGGACACCAAACCTGACCAAGCCAAGCGGGTGGTGCAATCGTTGGTGTCCATATTTGTGGAGTCCAGCCTCGGTGGCAAGCGCGAGGATTCGGATTCAGCCAAGAAGTTTATTGATGACCAGATTCGTGTCTATGAAAAGAAGCTTGAAGATGCAGAAAACCGCCTCAAAGAATTCAAGCTGCGTAATTTTGGTATGCAGTCATCCGATGGCAAGGACTATTTCGGCCGGGTGAGTGAAGTGGGGTCGGCCTTGGAGCTGGCGAGACTCGAGTTACGCGCAGCTGAAAATTCGCGTGACGCGTTGAAGCGCCAATTATTGGGCGAAGACACCGTGCTATTGCCCGATGCGCCACCCTCGACCGCGGGGGTTTCCATTCCTGAGATCGACGGACGTATCGAGGCTATGCAGCGTAACCTCGATGCTTTACTGCAACGCTTTACCGAGCAGCACCCGGATGTACTGAGTGCCCGTCGCCTGTTAAAGGATCTGGAAGAGCAAAAGCGCCAGGAAGTCGCCACGCGGCGCAAGGCGGCGCAGGCTAATCCAGTGACGTCGGTAAACAGTAACCCAGTCTACCAACAGCTAAAGATTTCCCTGGCGGAAAGCGAAGCCAATGTCGCTTCTCTGCAAGCCAAGGCGGCGGAATATCAGTCCCGCTTCAACACCTTGCAGGCTTCTGCACGGTTGATTCCACAGGTGGAGGCTGAATTCACCCAGTTGAACCGTGACTACGATATCAACAAAAAGAACTATGAAAGCCTGGTTGCACGACGTGAGTCGGCCACCATTTCCGGTGAAATGGAAGCCAGTGCGAGCGGATTGGACTTTCGGTTGATTGATCCGCCGCGGGTGTCTTCTCAACCTGTGGCCCCCAACCGGCTCTTATTGCTACCCCTTACTTTATTGGCCGCCTTGCTGGCGGGCGTGGTGGCGAGCTTTGTCGCCAGCCAGATTCGCCCTGTTATTTTGGATTCGCGTACTTTGCGAGAGCTGAGTGGGCTTCCCCTGCTGGGTACGGTGACTTTGGTCGCCAGTGACGCGGCTAAGCGGCGGGAAAAAAGAGGCTTATATCGGTTTATTGCAGGGTTTGTGTCACTAATCGGGGTATATGGCGCAGGTATCGCGCTGTTGTTTGTTATTTCCTCCCGAACGGTTTGAGGACTACTGATGAACCTCATTGAACAAGCAGCTAAACGGCTGGAAGAGTTACGGCTGGCAGGGGTGGAGGTGCCGGACTCTGCGCCTGCGCGGCATATCGAGCCAAAGCTCGCCCCCATACCCACACCTGTTCCGACCCCCGCTCCGGTACCCGTGCCGGCTGTTGCCGAAAAGGCGCCGGCCCCCCGACCTGCCGTCGTGCCTTCTCCGCCGGTGCTGAATGACGCGGTGTTGGTCAAGTCGCGTCTGGTGACGCTTCAAATGGAGCAATTGGCGGCTGCGGGTTTGATTTACCCGAATGCGCCACGTTCGCAGTTGGCGGACGAATTTCGAGTGATCAAACGTCCTTTGATTGCCAATGCAATGGGCAAGGGGGCGGCGCCTGTCAAAAACGGCAATTTGATCATGGTCACCAGCGCCCTGCCGCATGAGGGCAAGAGCTTCACTGCCGCCAATCTTGCAATCAGCATCGCCATGGAGTTGGACAAGACGGTGATGCTGGTGGATGCCGATGTTGCAAGGCCATCCTTGCTCAAGATGCTGGGCCTGCCGCCTGCACCTGGATTGCTGGATGTGCTGGTCAACGAGACGAATGATCTTTCTGGCGTTCTACTACGGACCAATATCGAGACGCTGACCATTTTGCCTAGCGGCACACCGCATGTCAGGGCTACTGAGCTGCTGGCCAGTGATGCGATGAATAACTTGTTGGAAGAGATGGCCACGCGCTATCCAGACCGGATCATTATTTTTGATTCCCCGCCTTTGTTGGTGACGACGGAATCACGGGTGCTGGCAGCGCATATGGGGCAGATCGTTATGGTGGTGCGTGCCGAAGGCACTTTGCAAAGCGAGGTCCGACATGCGCTGGGTACCATTGAAGCGTGTCCTGTGAAGATGATGCTCTTGAATCAGGTTAAATCTTCGAAGCATAGCGAATACGGCTACGGCTATGGTTATGGCTATGGTGGTTAGTAGACGTGCATTACCCCATGCTGCCGAGGTAGTGGTGCGTACGGTGTCCAAGTCGTTGGTTGCAGCCATTGCCGTGGGGTCTGTTTCAACGCAGGCGGGTAATTGGGCGCTGGAACCGAGTGTTTCAGTCACCGAGACGGTCACCAACAATGCAGAGTTGAAGCAGACCAACCAGAAGCGGGAATCCATTACCGAACTCAGTCCGGGTATACGGCTACGAGGGGAGGGCGATAGGGTGAAGCTTAATTTCGACTTCCGCTTGCAGAAATACCTGTATGCCCAGGATTCATCGCGTAATAAAGGGACCAAATCGTTGGGAACCAATGGTTTGGTCGAGTTGCTCGATAACTGGTTGTTTGTCGACTTCGACGCGATTATTGCGCAGCAGGATATTTCAGCTTTTGGTGGTTCGCCCACCAGCGATGCCAATGTCAACGCCAACCGCACCGAAACCGCGAATTACCGGGTTTCGCCGTATATGCGTGGCCAATTGGGTGGCTGGGCAGCCTATCAGCTTCGCTATCGCGAATCGCTGGCGCGGGCGGATTCGCCTCAGGTTGCCGATGTGAATACCGGTGAGTGGTCTGCGGGCCTCTCCAGCATCAGTGGCGGCAGCTTTAGTTGGTCGCTCGATGGTGGCGGGCAACAGGTCAAGTATAAAAATGGCCGTAGTACTCAGTCGGAATACATCCGGGCGCTGTTGGGTTACCAGCCGATTTCTCAATTGAAGCTTTCCGTATTCGGTGGCGTAGAGCGTAATGACTACGCCAGCCAAGAAAAGGAGCGCACCAGTACACCGGGTGTCGGGTTCGAATGGAACCCGACAGAGCGGACCCGCTTGGCGTCGAGCCGGCAGAAGCGCTTTTTCGGCAATAGCACGAATGTGAGTTTCAGCCATCGCACACCGTTGAGCGTCTGGCAGATCAGCAATAGTAAGGACATATCCGTGGTGCCCAATCAGTTCACGATTGGTAAGGTCAGCTCTACCTACGATATGTATTTCCAGCTCTTTGCGTCGATTGAGCCGGACCCCATCAAACGGGCAGTGCTGGTCAATCGCTTCCTGGTGGCAAGTGGTATTTCGCCCACCGGAGTCGTCAACGGTGGATTCCTGACGTCACGTATCACGGTGCAGCACCGGCGCGATGTCAGCGTCGGCTTGCTGGGGGCGAGCAACAGCATCACGTTTTCCGCCAGCCAGACAGAATCCCGGGGTTTGTTGGCAGGGGCGAATCTGCCGGATGACCTTTCCAACAATGAGCTGATCAAGCAGCAAAGCTACGCCATGCAGTGGTCACATCAGCTTTCGCCACTATCGTCTTTGTCCGCCATGCTCATGCATCAACAGAGCAAAGGCATTGGCGCAACCCCCATTGAGACCACTACCGACGGACTGAGCCTGCTGTTCTCCACTCAGCTTTCCCCTTTGACGCGTGCCTTGCTCAGCATGCGCCGGACTCTGGTCGATGGCGCCAGCAATTATGCCGAGAGTGCGCTTACCGGCACGCTGTCGCACCAATTCTAGTCAAATCCCATGTATGAATCCTTCTATGGCTTGTCCAGCAAGCCTTTCCAACTGAACCCCGATCCTTCCTTTTACTTTGGAAGCACCCAGCACAAGCGCGCTACTGCTTTTCTGGAGTACGGCCTGCATCAGAACGAAGGGTTTATCGTCGTCACCGGCGAGGTGGGGGCCGGCAAAACGACGATTGTGCGGGGCCTCTTGAACAAGTTGGACCCTAATAAAGTCGTGGCGGCCCAACTGGTCAGCACGCAAATGGATGCAGAAGACACCCTGCGCATGGTGGCGGCAGCCTTTGGTGTACGCACCAAGGGCCTGGGGAAGTCCGAAGTACTGCTGTCACTGGAAGCTTTTTTGGTGGATATCGCCCGTCAGGGCAAGCGTTGCCTGCTGATTGTCGACGAAGCGCAGAACCTGACGCCACGGGCAGTGGAAGAGCTGCGGATGTTGTCCAACTTCCAGTTCGAAACCCATGCCTTGTTGCAGAGCTTCCTGATCGGCCAGCCCGAGTTCCGCAGCATCATGCAAAGCCCGCACATGCAGCAGCTGCGCCAGCGTGTCATTGCTGCATGCCATATCGGGCCGATGGACCAGGAAGAAACTCAGGGCTATATCGAACACCGGCTTAAATGCGCCGGCGCACAACAGACGGCGCTATTCGATGCGGGCGCGTTGGAGGCGGTATTTGAAGCCAGTGGCGGCGTGCCACGGCGCATCAACACCCTGTGTGACCGGATATTGCTGTCGGGTTTTCTATCAGGTAAGCCGCATTTCACTCGCTTGGAGGTAGAAGAGGTGGCGTTGGAAATCAATGAGGAGTTGCTTTCACCGGCAGGTCGGGGCAAAAAACCGATGTCCGGCGAGGATATGCATGCATCGCTGATCGACAGTTATCTGCACGATCTGGATGTTTCCCGCGGGGTGCTGGATGGCACCCTGACTGAAGAAGCCAATCGCATGCTGACCGAGCTGCGCGGCGGGCAGAGCGAGCAGCGGTTGATCCGGCTGGAACGCTCGATGCTGCGCCTGGAGCGTAATACGGCGTCATTGCTATCTTTGTTGCAGCATCTGGTTGGGGCTATCCGTACGCCCGCGGACAACCTGGCGGATAAAGAAAAGCATATCGACAAGGAGAAGCAAACTTGAGCTCTCAACCCTGCCTGCAAGATATTGGGCCTGTCATCTGCGTCGTGGGTGCCCGTCCCAACTTCATGAAGATGGCACCCCTGCTGCGTGCGTTTGCCGCCCACCAGCCGAGGATTCCGACCTTGTTGGTGCATACGGGACAGCATTACGACAAGGATATGAATGACCGGCTGTTCGAGGACCTGCAACTGCCCAAGCCAGATATCAATCTCGGTGTGGGTTCGGGCTCGCATACCTTGCAGACAGCCGAAGTCATGCGTCATTTCGAGCCTGTGGTAGATGAATACAAGCCGTCCTGTGTGCTGGTGGTGGGCGATGTGAACTCCACACTGGCCTGTAGCCTGGTAGCGGCGAAAAAGGGCATACGGGTGGTGCATATCGAGGCCGGCCTGCGGAGCTACGATCGCGCGATGCCGGAGGAAATCAATCGGGTGCTGACCGACCAGATGGCGGACCGGCTCTATACCACCGAGCGCAGCGCGCTGGGCAATCTGGTGCGCGAGGGTATCGCGGCTGATCGGGTCAGTTTTGTCGGCAATGTGATGATCGACTCGCTGCTGCATAACCGCAGTATGGCGCGCCCGGTAGCCCAAACCCTGGCAGAGGCGGGATTGCCGACTGACCTGCTGGCCAACGCAGACGGCTATGCCGTTGTGACCCTGCATCGCCCGTCGAATGTCGACCAGCTGGCGACCTTGCAACCGTTGTTGAAAGTCTTGCGGGATGTGTCGGAACGCTTGCCGCTGGCCTTCGCCATGCATCCGCGCACCCGTGCCAATATCGAGCGTTTCCATCTGATGGAATTGGTGCGCAGCCCGCGTATTGCACTGTTACCACCTCAGGGTTACCTGGAAATGTTGGGCTTGATGGCGGGTGCCAAATTGGTACTGACCGATTCCGGTGGCTTGCAGGAAGAAACCACCGCGCTGGGTGTGCCGTGCCTGACGCTGCGTGAAAATACCGAGCGCCCGATTACGATCGAGCAAGGCAGCAATACCTTGGTCGGGGTGGATACGAAAGTGATAGTGCAGCATGTGGAAGAGGTGCTGCTTAGTGGTGGCAAGTCGGGCCGTGTGCCGGAGTTGTGGGATGGCAAGGCGGCGGAACGTATCGCTGACGATTTGGCGCGCTGGCTGTTGGCCCCCGCGCAGTCCTAGGATAGAGGCCGCCTATGCGCAGCAACGCGATCACCAATGCTTTGACGATTGACGTCGAGGACTATTTCCAGGTCTCGGCCTTTGCGCCGTATATCCCGCGTGAAGAATGGGACCAGCGCCCATGCCGGGTCGAGCGTAATGTTGAGTGCATCTTGCGAATGTTGGATGACGCCGGTGTCAAGGCGACCTTTTTCACGCTGGGATGGATTGCCGAGCGCTATCCACAACTGGTGCGTCAGATTGTTGCCGGCGGGCATGAACTGGCGAGCCATGGTTACGGCCATCAACGGGTCAGTGATTTGAGCGAAGCCGCGTTCTTTGCCGATATTTCGAGCGCCAAGCAAATCCTGGAGTCGATATCGGGGCAGGAAGTGAAAGGTTACCGAGCCCCGAGCTTCTCAATCGGGCAGGGAAATCTGTGGGCTTTCGATTGCCTGCGCCGGGCAGGTTATCGCTACAGCTCCAGCATCTACCCGATTGTGCACGACCATTACGGCATGCCCGATGCGCCGCGTTTTGCCCATGCTGTGCGCGAAGGCTTGCTGGAGGTGCCGGTCAGTACGGTCCGTTGGCAGGGGAAGAACTGGCCTTCCAGCGGTGGCGGGTATTTCCGTCTGATGCCTTATCCGCTGTCACGCTGGCTGTTGCAACGTATCAACCAGACAGACTGCCAAGCCGCGATTTTCTATTTCCACCCGTGGGAAATTGACCCAGATCAGCCGCGCATCAAAGGCATCAACGCCAAGACGCGCTTCCGGCACTACTTGAATCTGCACCATATGGAGGCGCGTTTGCGCCGCCTGTTGGGCGATTTTCGCTGGGGACGGATGGATGAGGTGTTCCTGAACTCCACCGCTGCAAAGGTTATTTCGCCATCCAGCCAGGATATGGCCGCCCATGCATGAATCGAATCTCTTGATGAAGCAGTCCACCTACCCCGCCGCTACCGATGTGCCCGATAGCGATGCCCAGCCATTGCAGGTGAAGTGGCTGCAACCTGAAGATGCGGCGGTGTGTGCCCGGTGGGATGCGTTTGTGCGGGCTTGCCCGCAAGCGACCTTTTTCCATCGCGCGGGCTGGCAGAGGATCATTCGCGATGTGTTCAATCACACCACACATTTTCTGTATGCCGAGCGGGCAGGTGGGATTGAAGCGGTGCTGCCACTGGCGCAGGTTAAAAGCTGGCTGTTTGGCAATTCACTGGTGTCGCTGCCGTTTGCGGTGTATGGCGGGGTGGCGGCCAGTAATGCCGCGGCGGCAGAGCGCTTGGAGATTGAAGCCCAGGTTCTGGCCCGCCGACTGGGGGTCGAGCATCTGGAACTGCGCAATGTGCAGCAGCGCCATCCCGATTGGCCCATGCAAGACCTGTACGTCAGCTTCCGTAAGGAAATCGTTCCCGAGGTGGAAGCCAATATGCTGGCGATTCCGCGCAAGCAGCGCGCCATGGTGCGTAAGGGCATCAAGAACGGCCTGAGCAGCCATATCGACAGCACGGTGGATCGTTTCTTCGCCCTCTATGCCGACAATGTGCACCGTCATGGCACGCCGGCGATGCCAAAACGCTACTTTGCCGAATTACAGAAAGTCTTCGGGGCCGACTGCGAAGTCATGAGCGTGCAGGATGAGTCTGGCCGCGTGCTCAGCAGTGTTCTCAGCTTCTATTTCCGTGACGAGGTGTTGCCGTACTACGCCGGAGACGATGTATTGGCGCGCGATATGGCGGCCAATGACTTCAAATATTGGGAATTGATGCGGCGCGCCTGCGAGCGAGGCGTGCGTGTGTTTGACTATGGCCGAAGCAAGCAAGGGACGGGCTCTTATTCCTTCAAGAAAAACTGGGGGTTCGAGCCACAACCTTTGTTCTACGAATACTGCCTTTACAAGCGGGATGCGATTCCACAGAACAATCCTTCCAACGCCAAATACCGCTTTTTCATCGAAGCATGGCGGCGGATGCCGATAGGCTTGGCGAACCGCATCGGACCCTTGTTGGTACGGAATCTGGGATGAGTGCTGTAGGGGATGTGCAGTGATTTGGGGTGGTGGGGCGTTGCGATGAATGAGGTGAATCCTCCAGCTGCATTGTCGGTTCAAGCGCGTCGCCCTTTGACGGCGTCTGGCTGGCAGCATGCCTTGTCAATGCTGTTGCTCGCCCAGCTTTGGCTCCTGTTCTGCTATCGCGATACCTTGGTCGGCATGGTGGGAATTTGGACGCGTTCTGAAACCTTTACCCATGGTTTCCTGGTGTTGCCTATCAGCTTGTGGTTGATCTGGCGCAGCCGGGATCAGCTTCGCCCCTTGACGCCCAGGCCGGGCTGGCTGGCGTTGCCACTTCTGGCGGGGGCGGGTTTTGTCTGGCTGCTGGGGGCGCTCGCCTCGACAAATGTTCTGGCGCAGTTCGGGCTGGTTTTCAGTTTGATTTTGACCGTGCCGGCGCTATTGGGCTGGCAGATTGCGCGGCAAATTACTTTTCCGTTGTTTTTCCTTTTGTTTGCGGTGCCCTTTGGAGAATTCGTCATCCCCACCTTGATGACCTGGACTGCGGATGTCGCGGTGCTGGGCATCCGTTTCAGCGGCGTGCCGGTGTACCGCGAGGGCCTGGAGTTTGTCATTCCGTCGGGTAATTGGTCGGTGGTGGAGGCCTGTAGCGGTGTGCGTTATCTGATTGCATCGCTGATGGTGGGCACGCTCTTCGCCTACCTGAACTACTACTCGCTCAAGCGGCGATTGATTTTTATTCTGGTCGCCAGCCTGGTGCCAATCGCCGCCAACTGGGTACGCGCGTATTCGATCGTGATGATCGGTCACCTGTCGGGTAACACGCTGGCAGTCGGTGTGGATCATTTGATTTATGGCTGGGTCTTTTTTGGGGTGGTGATTCTGGCGATGTTCTCGATTGGCGCACGTTGGCAGGAGCACACTGCGCCAGCCGGGTTGACGCCGCCCAACCCTGCAGCCTCAAGCCATCGTGGGCGGCCGCCGTTATGGCCGGTAGCGGTGGTGTTGTTGGGGCTCATCACTGTATGGCCTGTTTGGCAGTGGTCGATTGAACATAAGCAACCACCCCCACTAGGTGACTTGGCTGTGCTGGATGGCACCGGCCCCTGGCAGGCGTCGGGGCAGCTGTTTACCGGGTGGCAGCCGAGCATGGAAACGCCATCGGTGCAGCGCACCGTGGTGTATGAACATGGCAAGCAGATGGTCGGGCTGTATGTGGCCTATTACCGCCAGCAGGATGACAACCACAAGGCCATCAGTTCACGCAATGTGTTGGTAAGGCTGGACGAGCTGAACTGGAAGCAGCTTAACCATCGTGCGCATAGCGTTGACTTGCCTGATCAGGTTCTGTCTGTGCAGCAAGCTGAGTTGCGTAACCGGTATGGTGACCGACTGTTGGTGTGGCAGTGGTATTGGGTGAATGGCCGTTGGACAGACAGCCCACGTTGGGCCCGGGCCTACACTGCCCTGGCGCAACTTGCTGGCCAGGGCGATGACACCGCGGTCGTTATGCTTTATGGCCGTGAGGACAAAGACTATCCCGCTCCGCCAGCCATGCAGTCGTTCCTAGCGGCATCCATGCCGGCATTGGCGTCGCGTTTGCAGCAGGTGCGGGGTATGCCATGAATGCGCCAGTCGATCTGCGCCCGCTGGTCGCGCATGTGGTTTACCGCTTTGATGTGGGCGGGTTGGAAAACGGCGTGGTGAATCTCATCAACCGGATGCCTGCCGATAGCTATCGCCATGTGGTCATCGCCCTGACTGAAGTCACCGACTTCCGGCAGCGGCTTACCCGCGACGATGTGGAATGCATTGCCTTGGTCAAGCCGCCTGGGCATGCCTTGCGCATCTACCCGCAGTTGTATCGCCTTTTTCGCCGCTTGCGGCCTGCTATCGTACACAGCCGTAACCTCGCAGCGCTGGAAGCGCAGGTACCCGCGTGGCTGGCTGGCGTGAAGGTGAGAATCCATGGCGAGCACGGGCGCGATGTGGACGACCTTGATGGTAGCAGCCGTAAATACCAATGGTTACGGCGGTTGTACCGGCCATTTGTCACCCATTACATCGCCTTGTCGCGCGATTTGGCAGACTACCTCACTCAACGGGTCGGGGTGCCGACGGCGCGGGTGACGCAAATCTATAACGGCGTGGATGCCGGCAAGTTCAGGCCGGTGGCAAGTCGCCACGCGATTGCAGGCTGCCCGTTCAACGACCCGACGCAGTACCTGATCGGCACGGTCGGCCGTATGCAGACCGTGAAAGACCAAACCAATCTGGCTCAGGCGTTTATCCGCGCAGTGCAACAGGCACCCGCGCTGAAGTCTCGGCTACGATTGCTACTGGTGGGGGACGGACCTTTGCGCGAGCAGGTAATCGCTATGCTGACGGCAGCGGGCCTGGCCGAACTGGCTTGGCTACCGGGTGCGCGCAGCGATGTGGCCGATATCCTGCAGGGCTTGGATTGCTTTGTGCTGCCTTCGCTCGCCGAAGGGGTGTCCAACACGATATTGGAAGCCATGGCTTGTGGCTTACCGGTGATAGCTACCGAGGTGGGCGGCAATGCCGAACTCTTGGAACCTGGCGAAAGCGGCTATCTGGTGCCTGCCGCCAATCCACAAGCGCTTGCCAACGCAATCATGCATTACGCCCGTTCGCCCTCCGAGGGGCAAGCAGCAGGCCTGCATGGCCGCCAGCTGATTGAGCGCCGTTTCAGTCTGGACGCCATGGTGGCGCATTACCAGCAGCTCTACGACCACCTTCAGCGCACGGCCTCCGGCGCAGCCAGCGCCTTGCCGGTGCACAGCCCCCAACCCCCCATTAACGATTAGAAGCGGACAAGACCATGTGTGGCATAACCGGTATTTTTGATACCCGCAGCCAGCGCGATATTGACCGTGCCGTGCTGCACCGCATGAACGAATCGCAGCATCACCGTGGGCCGGACGAGGGTGGGGTGCATATTGAGCCGGGTGTTGGCTTGGGGCATCGGCGACTGTCCATCATCGACCTTTCTACCGGCCAGCAGCCCCTGTACAACGCCGATGGCAGCATCTGCGTGGTGTTCAATGGCGAGATCTACAACTACCATCCGTTGATTGCCGAGTTGCAGGCATTGGGTTTCCTGTTTCGTACCCGCAGCGACACGGAAGTGATTGTGCATGCCTGGGCTGCCTGGGGGACGGATTGCGTCAAACGTTTTCGCGGCATGTTTGCCTTTGCGCTATGGGATAGAAACCAGGAAACACTGTTCCTTGCGCGCGACCGGTTGGCGGTAAAGCCGCTCTATTACGCTTACTTGCCCGATGGGACGTTCCTGTTTGGTTCGGAACTCAAGTCCTTGTTGGCGCATGGCGGCTTGGCACGGGATATCGACCCCTTGGCTGTGGAAGAATACTTTGCCCTCGGTTACGTGGCCGAACCGCGCACCATTTTCAAGCAGGCGCGCAAGCTATCGCCCGCCCACACCCTCACCCTGCGCCGTGGCCAGCCGATACCGGAAGAGCAGCCCTATTGGGACGTGCGTTTCAGCACCGACCAATCATTGTCCGCTGAAGACGCGTGTGCGCAGATGACCGACAAGCTGCGCGAGTCGGTGAAGCTACGCATGATTGCCGAGGTGCCACTGGGGGCGTTCTTGTCCGGCGGGGTGGATTCAAGTGCCGTGGTGGCGATGATGGCAGGGCTGTCGCAAGAGCCGGTCAATACCTGCTCGATTGCATTTGACGACCCGGTCTTCAATGAGTCAGCCTTTGCGGACATGGTGGCCAAGCGTTATCAGACCAACCATCACGTCGAAACCGTCAAGAGCGATGACTTCGATCTGATCGACACGCTGGCACGTTTATACGACGAACCCTACGCTGACAGCTCGGCGATTCCCACCTACCGGGTGTGCGAGTTGGCGCGCAAGTATGTGACAGTGGCGTTGTCGGGTGATGGTGGTGATGAAAGTTTTGGCGGCTATCGGCGCTATCGCATGCACTTGATGGAAGAGCGTCTGCGCGCCGCCTTGCCGCAGGGGGTGCGCCGGCCCTTGTTTGGCCTGTTGGGGAGGGTGTACCCGAAAGCCGACTGGGCCCCGCGCATCTTCCGCGCCAAGACGACCTTTGAAGGCATGGCGCGCAGTTCGGTCGAGGCGTATTTCCACTCGGTTTCCATTTTGCGCGGGCCGATGCGTGACCAACTATTCAGCCCGCGTTTCAAACAGGAAATTGCGGGCTACAACGCGCGCACCGTATTCGAGCAGCATGCCGCCAAAGCGGAGACTGACGACCCATTGGCACTGATTCAATACCTTGACCTGAAAACCTATCTGGTAGGCGACATCAATACCAAAGTCGACCGTGCCAGCATGGCGCACTCGCTGGAAGTGCGTGAACCCTTGATGGACCATGAACTGGTGGAATGGCTGGCCACCTTGCCGTCCTCGCTGAAAATCCGCGGGCAAGAAGGCAAATTCCTGCTCAAGAAGGGCATGGAGCCCTATCTACCTGACGATGTGCTGTATCGGCCCAAGATGGGTTTTGCCGTGCCCCTGGCGCGGTGGTTCCGCGGGCCGTTGAAGCAGCGGGTGCGAGAGGCGGTACTAGGCCCGCGCCTGGCCGCCACTGGTTGGTTCAATGCCGACTACCTGCGCCATCTGGTTGACGCGCATCAGTCGGGCGTGCGCGACTACAGTGCCCCGTTATGGACATTGCTGATGTTCGAGGCTTTCTTGCGCAATGTGTTGGATGTGAGCGTGGCCGCACCGCAGCAACAATCCGAGGCGGTGGCATTGTCATGAGTCTGCGTGTGTTGCACGTGCTCGATCATTCGGCACCCCTGCATAGCGGATATACCTTCCGTACCTTGTCCATTCTGCGTGAACAACGCGAATTGGGCTGGGAGACGGTGCACTTGACCACCCCCAAGCAAGGGCCCGGTTCGGCTGCGAGCGAAGAGGTCGATGGACTGGTGTTTTACCGCACACCCAGCGCCGAGGGCACGGGCCTTTTAGCGCAGATGCGGCTGACCGCCAAGCGCCTGGCTGAAGTAGTGCGCGCTACCAAGCCCGACCTGATCCACGCGCATTCGCCGGTGCTCAATGCGCTGCCCAGCTTGTGGGTGGGCCGCAAACTGAAGTTGCCGGTGGTCTACGAAATGCGCGCCTCGTGGGAGGACGCCGCGGTGGACCATGGCACTACTCAGGAAGGTAGCTTGCGTTATCGGGCCTCGCGCGCGCTGGAAAGCTTTGCGCTGCGCTGGGCCGATGAGGTCACCACCATTTGCGAGGGGTTACGGGGCGATATCGCTATCCGCGGCATACCTGAAT
Source organism: Chitinimonas sp. BJB300 (assembly GCF_002735695.1). Classification (GTDB taxonomy): domain Bacteria; phylum Pseudomonadota; class Gammaproteobacteria; order Burkholderiales; family Chitinimonadaceae; genus Chitinimonas. Next base: position 20,754 of record NZ_PDZH01000031.1, on the reverse strand, counting down.
CGCGCATTACGGTGATTCCCAATGCCGTGGATGTGGCGGTCTTTCGCTTTGGTGCGGAGCCGGACGCGGCATTGCGTAGCCAGTTAGGTCTCGATGGGGCGACGGTGCTTGGGTTCGCCGGCTCATTCTATGGCTATGAGGGGTTGAGTTTATTGCTGGCCGCAGCGCAACGTATGCTGCCGCGCCATCCAGACCTGCGAGTGCTGTTGGTGGGTGGCGGCCCGCAGGAGGCCGCGCTGCGCAGTCAGGTAGAGGCCGCCGGTATGCAGCAGCAAGTTATTTTCACTGGTCGCGTGCCGCATGCTGATGTGCAGCGGTATTACGAAATGATCGACGTATTGGCCTACCCGCGCCTGCCGATTCGGTTGACCGAGCTGGTTACACCACTTAAGCCGCTAGAGGCCATGGCGCAGGGGCGTATGTTCGTGGCCTCGGACGTGGGTGGGCACCGCGAGCTGATTCGCCATGGCGAGACCGGGTTTCTGTTCAAGGCCGGTGATGTGGCTTCGTTAGAGGATGCGTTGGAGTCAGTGTTGGCCCAGCGTGAACGCTGGCCGCAGATCAAGGCGCAAGCACGACAGTTTGTCGAGCAGGAACGTACGTGGCGCAGTTCTGTGGCCCGTTATCAGGAAGTCTACGGCCGTGCATTGGCAGGCCGTGGTGTTGCACAACCCCTTAGCCTCTGAGTTGACGCCATGTGTGGCATACACGGACTTTACCGGTTTGATGGCCAGCGCGTTACCCCCGACCTGCTCTCGGCCATGGGCAATATCACCCGGCACCGCGGCCCGGACGACGAAGGCATGCATATCGACGGGGCATGCGGCTTTGCGATGCGACGGTTGTCGATCATCGACCTTGCCGGTGGGCACCAGCCTTTGTCCAATCAAGACGAAACGCTTTGGTTGGTGTGCAACGGCGAGATCTACAACTATCGCGAGTTGCGCAACGAACTGTTGGCCAAGGGCCATGTCTTCAAGACGGGTTCCGATTCTGAAGTGATGCTGCATTTATATGCCGAAGAGGGCGATGCCTTTGTGCAACGCCTCAACGGCATGTTTGACTTCGCCTTGTGGGATGCACGCCGCCGCCGACTATTGATAGGCCGCGACCGCATCGGGGTGAAGCCGCTTTATGTGATGCAGGATAGCCAACGCCTGGCCTTCGCCACCGAAGCCAAGGCGCTGTTGGCGTTGCCCGGTGTAACGGCAGAGCTCGACCGCAGCGTGCTCGCATCCTACTTGCAGCTTGGTTATGTGGCCGCACCTGGCTGCATCTTCAAAGGCATGCGCAAGCTACCGCCGGCCACCTTGCTGGCCATTGAAGATGGCCAGATACGCGAATGGCGCTACTGGCAATTGCCCGACCGTATCGACACCACATTGACTGAAGCAGAGTGGGTGAGCAGCGTTCGCACCCAGCTGGAAAAGTCGGTCAGCATGCAGATGGTCAGTGATGTGCCGATTGGTGCGTTCCTGTCGGGCGGGGTGGATTCGAGTGCTGTCGTAGGCATGATGGCCAAGCATGCCGACCAGCCTATCCGCACCTATGCCATTGGTTTTGAAGGTGGCGAGGCTGAGGCGCTGTACAACGAACTGCCCTATGCACGCCAGGTGTCCGAGCTGTTTGGCACGCAGCATCGTGAAATTATGGTCAAGCCCGATGTGGTGGGTTTGTTGCCCAAGCTGATCTGGCATATGGATGAGCCGATTGCCGATACCGCTTTTATCACGACCTTCCTGGTATCGGAATTTGCCCGTCAGGATGTGAAGGTGATTCTCTCCGGCGCGGGTGGGGATGAAATCGCCGCGGGTTACCGGCGTTATCTAGGCGGCCACTATGCCGAGCGCTTTCAGGCATTGCCGGTTTGGGTGCGCCGCTCGGCCAGCTATGCAGCCAAGCATTTGCCGGCAGATCGTCATTCCGGTTTACTCAATACCCTGCGGTTGGCCAAGAGCTTCCTCGCCTCGACCGAATTCGGGCCAGACGAGCGCTATCGCAGCTACCTGCAGGTATTGGGCCGCGAAGCCGTTGCGGCGATGTTGTTGCACGACACGGCGGGGCCCGACCCATTGCAAGCGGCGTTTGACCGCGTAGGCAAATGCGACGAGCTGCACCGGATGTGTGCGGTGGACCTTGAAACCCAACTGCCAGACGACATCCTGCTGCTGACCGACAAGATGAGCATGGCCGTGTCGCTCGAATGCCGGGTGCCCTTGCTGGACCATGAATTGGTTGAGTTGATGGCGGCGATCCCCTCTGCTATCAAGATTCGCGATGGTCGTCTCAAGCACATTCTGAAGCTATCGGTATCCGACATGCTGCCGGCAGAAATTCTGGATCGCAAAAAGCGCGGTTTCGGCACCCCGATGGGGGCATGGCTCAAGCGTGAATTGGCCCCACTGTTGCAGCGCTTGCTGTCCCCCGAGGTGATCCGTACCCGTGGGTTGTTCCGCAGCGATGCCATTCAGCAACTGATGGCGGATCATGCTTCGAATCGCGTGGATGGCACCGAAGCGTTGATTGCGCTGCTTAATCTGGAAGTGTGGAGCCGTATCTACCTCGACCGGCGTGAACCCGCGGATGTCGCCGATGAACTGAAAAGTTACCTTGCATGAATATCCTTTACGTCTGCCATCGTTTCCCCTTTCCGCCCAAGCGTGGCGGCAAGATCCGGCCATTCAACATGATTCGGCACCTGAGCAGCCAGGGGCATAAGGTCACCGTGTGTTCGCTGGCACGTAGCCCCGAAGAAGCCGTGGAAGGGCAGGGCATTGCTCCGCATTGCGACCAGTTTGAAGTCGGCCAGGTGTGGAACCCCGTCCAGGCACTGCGTATGGTGGCCCGCCTGCCTATCACCACACCCTCATCGATGGGGTTTTTTTACTCGCCCGAGCTGGCGGGCAAGGTGCGCAAGTTGCTGGCCGAGAAACAGTGGGATTTGATTTTCGTGCATTGCTCCTCGGTTGCGCAGTATGTCGAGCATGTGCAGGACATCCCCAAGATTCTCGATTTTGGCGATATGGATTCGCAAAAGTGGTTCGAGTACGCCAATTACAAGCCGTTTCCGATTTCGCTCGGTTACCGCTTGGAAGGCAGCAAGATGCTGGCGGCGGAAAAGCGGCTCGCCAAGCGTTTCGACCTTTGTACTGCTACAACGCGGGCAGAGTGGGAAACCCTGAACGACTATGGCACAGGCGCGGCGACAGACTGGTTTCCCAATGGTGTCGACGCGGTTTTTTTCTGCCCGGTTGACGAACCCTACGATGTCGAAACCATCAGCTTTATCGGCCGCATGGACTATTACCCCAATCAGGAGTGTATGAGCCGCTTCTGCGAGCAGGTTTGGCCTTTGCTGCGTACCAAAAAGCCCACGATGAAACTGCTGATCGTGGGGGCAGACCCAACGCCCGCGATGCGCAAGCTGGGCGAGCTGCCCGGTGTAACGGTAACGGGCTCGGTGCCCGATGTGCGGCCCTATATACGCAAGTCCGCGCTGATGGTGGCCCCACTCAATATTGCGCGCGGCACTCAAAACAAGATTCTGGAGGCCATGGCCATGGGTGTGCCCGTGGTGACCAGCACGATCGCTGCCGGTGGCGTCGATGCCGATGCCGAATCCCATTTACTGGTGGCCGATACACCCGAACAGCTGGCGCAGGCGATTCTGCGTGTCGTGGATGATCCGGCGGAAAGGCAGCGGCTGGCCGAGGCTGGACGCGAGCGCATGCTTAGTCACCATGCGTGGCCCCATTCCATGGCGCGGCTGGACACCATCATCGCGCGCGGCGTAAAGAATTTCAGCGAAAAACGAGGGGAGAAACAATGAAAATAAGCATCTTTGGTTTGGGTTATGTGGGGGCCGTGTCGCTGGCTTGCTTGTCGCGCGATGGGCATGAGGTGATCGGCGTCGATATTGAAAAAACCAAGCTGGACCTGATCCGCGCCGGTAAGACGCCGGTGGTGGAAGAGGGCATGGTTGAATTGATGGAGCGGGTAGCCAAAAGCGGCAAGGTGTCGGTCACCACCGATGCGCAGGAGGCCGTATTGGGCAGCGACATCTCGCTGGTGTGCGTAGGTACCCCCTCCGCTGCTAATGGCAGCCAGGACCAAGGTGCTGTGCTGCGGCTGGCCGAGCAGATCGGCGTCGCCATTGGCAGCAAGGCCGAGCCCCATGTGGTGGTGTTTCGTTCCACCCTGGTGCCGGGCACGGTGGAAGATGTCTTGCGCCCCATTATCGAACGCACTTCGGGCAAGAAGGACAGTGAAGGTTTCTATCTTTGCTTCCAGCCCGAATTCCTGCGCGAGGGCTCGTCGATTCGCGACTACGACAAGCCGCCCTTTACCATTGTTGGCGCGAACCATGCCTACCCGGTAGAACGCCTACGTGCCTTGTTCGGCCACCTGCCATGTAATTTCCTGCAAACCTCGGTGCGTTCAGCCGAGATGATGAAGTACTGCTGCAACAATTTCCATGCGCTGAAAATCACCTTCGCCAATGAAACCGCCCGGTTGTGCGAAGCGCTGGGGGTGGACGCCTTCGAAGTGATGGACCTCGTCTGCCAGGATACGCAACTCAATATCTCACGGGCCTACCTTAAGCCGGGCTTTGCCTTTGGCGGTTCCTGCCTGCCCAAGGACCTGCGTGCCACGACGTATCTGGCCAAGAAGCATGATGTGGAAATCCCGATGCTGGCCGGCATCATGCCGTCGAATCGCGCCCATCTCGACGTAGCGTTGCAAAAGATTCTTGATAGCGGGAAGCGCAAGATTGGCTTTGTCGGCCTTTCATTTAAGACCGGCACCGACGACCTGCGCGAAAGCCCTTTGGTGACGCTGGCCGAGCAGTTGATCGGCAAAGGCATGCAACTGTCGATTTATGACCCGGAAGTGCATCTGTCACGCCTCTTGGGGGCCAACCGGCGTTACATCGAAACTACCTTGCCACACATCGGCCAATTGCTACGGCCCGAGCTGGCGGATGTGATTGCGGAGTCGGAGGTGCTCGTCGTGGGCTTGTCGGGCCAGGCTGTTGCCGAAACCTTGGCTAGCATATGCAAGCCCGGACAATTGCTGCTCGATCTGGTCCGCCTGCCTAATGTAGGGGCCATCCATGCCGAGGTGGAGGGCTTGTGTTGGTAACCACGGCAGAGCAACTAATGATGCCGGAGGCGGTGCAACCGGGGCGTAATTGGCGAAGAGGCGCTTGGGTTTGCGCCGGTATCCTACTGATGTGTGCAGCATTCCTAATGCCCTATGTGCTGGGTGGCGGCACGGAATTGGTCCGCCTACGCAATGCCTGGGTGATGGAGGACATCCGCAGCGTGGACTTCAATTGGACGCCTGACGCACCACCGGCAGACTTTAAGCTGGAGCCGGGTCCGCCCATGCCATTCTTTGTGGAAAAGGCAAATACGCTGGGCTTGGCTGCATTGCCGGACGATTGGCAACGTGTGGTTGTCATCAGCAAGGACTTGCTGAGCAGCGCGCCGGCGTTGCGTGGTGGTGCGGTTCAGGACGACTTGCTGTCGACCTATCGTGACATTACTGAGCGTGGTAATGGTTATTGCGGTGATTTTGTGCGTACCTTCTCGGCCCTGGCGTTGGCTGCGGACATACCTGTGCGGCAATGGGCGTTTTCCTTCGATGGGTTTGGCGGATACGGCCATATCTGGCCGGAGATATGGAACCGGCAGCAACGTAAGTGGCAACTGGTTGATATCTTCAACAATGCCTATTTCACAGGGCCGGACGGGCAAATATTGTCCGCATTGGCGTTTCGCCAAGCCATGTTGACCAAGCCGGACAGCATCCAGATGCACCGCGTCGTGCCCACGGCCCGGCCCGGCTATGTCGAAGAAGCCAAGGCGTGGGATTACTATCGGCGTGGCTTGAACGAGTGGTACCTGTGGTGGGGTAACAATGTATTTGAATACGACCAGGCTTGGCTGGTGCAGGCGCTGGGCGACATGCACCGGTCCCTGGAGCAAGTCGGTGGCATCGTGCAAGGGGTGCAACCGCATGTCCAGGTACTGGCCGAGCCGGCCAATATGCGTCAGCTGGAAGCGATGTGGGCATTGCACATCCGCTTACGTGTACTGTTTGTGGTCAGCGTACTGGCGACGCTTGGCCTGGTTTTTTGCTGGGCAGCCGCTAGGCGCGCGAAAAAGAATCGTGGCGAGGCAACGCCATGAAGCGATGGGAGGCGGGCATGGCGACACAAAACCAGCAGGGTGTGGTCTTGCCGCGTGTCGGGATCGTCGGCCCGTTGCCGCCGCCATCGGGCGGCATGGCCAATCAATGTGAGCAATTGGTGCGTTTGCTGCGCGCCGAGGGCTTGCCGATTGAGCATGTACGCACCAATTCGCCTTATCAGCCCGCTTGGGTTGGTCGTTTACCGGTTATCCGCGCGGGTTTCCGCCTGCTGCCTTATCTATGGCAGCTTTGGGGGGCGCTGGGGCGGGTGGAGGTGTTGCATATCCTGGCGAATTCCGGTTGGGCGTGGCACCTCTTTACCGCGCCGGCCGTGTGGCTGGCACGGTTGCGTGGATGTGCAGTGGTCATCAACTACCGGGGGGGTAATGCCGCCCCGTTCTTTGAATCGGCCCCTCGTTATGTATTGCGCATGCTGGGCAAGGTGGCGTTGCGGGTAACACCGTCCAATTTTCTGCTGCGGGTATTTGCTAATTACGGCTTGGGTGCCGAAGTTATTCCCAACATCATCGACCTGTCACGTTTTTCCGCCGGGCCGCTACGTCATTTCGGCAATGCACCCCACATTGTCGTGACGCGCAATCTGGAGCCGATCTACGATATTCCTACCGCCATCCTGGCCTTTGCGCAATTACGGACACATTTCCCAGCTGCCAGAATGACCGTAGCGGGCAGTGGGCCAGATTTGCCGAAGCTGCAAGTATTGGTGGCCGAACAAGGCTTGGGCAAGGCCGTACATTTTTCCGGGCGCATCGAAAACGCCGATATCCCCAGGCTCTATGCCGAGGCCGACTGCATGCTCAACCCGAGCACCGTCGATAACATGCCGATTTCCATCCTCGAATCCTTCGCAAGTGGTGTGCCGGTGGTGAGCACTTGCGCTGGTGGCATCCCCGATATGCTCAGCGACGGGGTATCAGGCTTGTTGGTGCCGATAGGCGACCCGGCGGCGATGTGTGCTGCTGTACTGCGAGTGCTGCAAGACCGCCAGTTGGCGGGGCGTCTGCGCCAAGCCGGGCGGGATGAAGCCGAGCGCTATGCCTGGCCGCAAGTGCGTGAACAGTGGCTGGATGCCTATCGCCGTGCTGCGGCAACAAGGAGTATGTCGTGAGTGTCTATACCACGCTTTGTTCCGGCGTATTTTTCCCGCTGCACGAGCGCTTGAAGGGTCACGATTCAGTCGCCCTGCGCCGCCGCTTGGAAGCGAGCCAATGGTGGACGGCCGAGCAATTGGAGGCTTATCGTGCCGAACGCCTGCGGGCGTTTCTGACTGAAATTGGCCAGCGCGTGCCGTACTACCGCGATCTTTTCCATCAACTTGGGTTTGATCCAACCCAGGTACGTAGTACCGCAGACTTGCGCCAGTTGCCTCGTCTGGGTAAGCCGGAAATTCGCGCGCATGTTGAGCAGCTCAAGGCCGAGGGGCATGGCCCCCTAACCCGCTACAACACCGGTGGGTCGTCGGGTGAACCGTTGATTTTCTACATGGGCAAAGGCCGCAAGAGCCACGATGTGGCAGCCAAATGGCGTGCCACGCGTTGGTGGGGTGTGGATATCGGCGATAGGGAACTCGTTGTGTGGGGCAGCCCGATTGAGTTGGGCGCACAAGATAGAGTGCGGCGCATGCGTGATGGCTTGATGCGTAGCTTTCTTCTGCCCGCATTTGAAATGTCGGCAGTCAATCTCGACCGCTTCGTGAATACCATCTGCACCCAGCGGCCAGCCATGTTGTTCGGTTACCCGTCCAGCCTGTCGCTGATTGCACGGCACGCCCGGCAGCAAGGCACCGCCATGGACAAGCTGGGCATCAAGGTAGTCTTTGTCACGTCCGAAAAACTGTATGACGAGCAACGCGAACTGATCAGCAGCGTGTTTGGTTGCCCGGTGGCCAATGGCTATGGGGCGCGGGATGCGGGCTTCATTGCCCACCAGTGCCCGGCTGGCAGCCTGCATATCAGCGCCGAGGACATCATTGTCGAAACCCTGCTGCCCGATGGCAGCCCCGCCCCGGCGGGTGAAGCGGGCGAAATTGTCGTCACGCATCTGGGCACGCGGGATTTTCCGTTTGTACGCTACCGCACCGGTGACATGGGGGTGCTGAGCCAGACGCCGTGCAGCTGTGAGCGTGGCTTGCCGGTGTTACAGGAAGTGCAGGGCCGTACAACGGACTTTGTCGTGGCGCAGGATGGCACGGTGATGCATGGCCTGGCGCTGATCTACACCGTGCGGGACCTCCCAGGGGTGGAGCGCTTCCGTATCGAACAGCGATCGCTGGCGCAGACGGTGGTGAAGGTGGTGGCCGGTGCAGGTTTTGATGAGGCTGCCGAGGCGCGCATTGTGCGCGACTTCAAAGCGCGGCTGGGTGCGGACGTGGATATCCAGGTTGAAAAGGTGACCGAAATTGCGGCTGAAGCCTCGGGCAAGTTCCGCTACGTGGTAAGCGCCGTACCGGCATTCTCGGCAGAGAGGGAGGTGGGCCGTGCGTGATCTGGCGCTGGTTGCTGTCCTGCTTGTGGCGTCATTCTATGCTTTGCGCCGGCCTTGGGTCGGCGTGCTGATCTGGACCTGGGTCAGCATCATGAACCCGCACAAGCTGGCATTCGGGTTTGCCAATAATGCCCCGTTTGCTGCGATAGCTGCGGCCGTCACCTTTGTCGCCATGGTGTTCACCAAGGACAAGATCAAGGTGCCGTGGAGCCCGCCGGTCGTGGTCTTGCTGCTGTTCGTGTTGTGGATGTGTTTGACGACCATGTTCGCCATGCATACCGAAGCCTCCTGGATGCAGCTGAACAAGGTGTTGAAGATCCAGCTGATGACACTGGTGGCCTTGGCGGTGTTGTATGAGCGCAAGCATATTGAACTGTTTGTCTGGATCAATATCCTGTCGATTGGCTTTTATGGCTTCAAGGGCGGTATTTTCACGATTACCAGTGGGGGTGGCGCCCGGGTATGGGGTCCGCCAGGTGGGTTTATTGAGGGAAATAACGAGTTGGCCGTCGCGTTGATCATGACGATTCCGCTGATGTATTACCTGAGGGTGGTGGCCACCCGCATCTGGGTCCGGCAAAGCTTGCTGGTGTTGATGGTGCTGACGACCATCGCCGCGCTCGGTACCCAGTCACGCGGCGCATTACTGGCGATTTGTGCGATGGGTGCGGTGCTGTGGTTGCGGTCGGAAAGCAAGGTGCTGACCGGCGTGATGGTGGCGGTGGTGGCTGCCGGCCTGCTCGCGTTCATGCCCGATAGCTGGAGCAACCGGATGGGCACGATCCAGACTTACGAAACCGACGGGTCGGCCATGGGCCGCATCAATGCGTGGCATATGACCTACAACCTTGCCAACGATCGCTTCCTGGGTGGTGGTTTCGCCATCTACCAGCCCGACCTATACGCCATCTACGCCCCGAATCCCAATCTGATTCTGGGTGCACACAGCATTTATTTCTCGGTGTTGGGCGAACATGGCTGGGGCGGGCTGGCGCTGTTCCTCCTGGTATGGATATTGGCGTTGCGCACCGCCGCCCGTGTGCGCAAGCAAGCCAAGCAGCGGCCCGACACCATGTGGCTGTTTCATCTGGCGGGGATGTGCCAAGTTTCCATCATCGGCTATGCGGTGGGCGGCGCTTTCCTTGCACTTTCGTATTTCGACTTACCCTACAACATCCTGGTGGTGTTGCTGGTGTCGGAACGGTGGTTGAAGGAAAAACGCTGGGAGACGGAAACAAGCGGCGCATTTGGTTCTGCTGCGCCGGTGCAGCGGCTCAATAAACCGCAGGGTAAAGCAGGGTGGGCTGGCACATGATTTTACGCAGCATTGCAGGGCTGCTGTCGCCAGCCGGCCCGAGAGCCCGGCTCTCCATCCTGACCTTCCATCGCGTGCTAAGCCAGCCGGATGTGCTGTTGCCCGACGAGCCGGATATACAGCGCTTTGACGAAGAGCTGCGCTGGCTGGCGCGATGGTTTCAGGTCCTACCGTTGGATGAAGCCGCAAGCCGCTTGAAAGCGGGCACCTTGCCTGGGCGCGCAGCGGTGATCACCTTTGATGATGGCTATGCCAACAACGCGGTGAATGCGTTGCCTATCTTGCAGCGGCACGGTATGAGCGCGACTTTTTTTGTTGCGACGTCGTTTCTGGATGGCGGGCGGATGTGGAACGATGCAATCATCGAAACCGTGCGGGCCTGTACCCAGGCACAGCTGGACCTTGCCGACCTGAACCTCGGCCGCCACCCGCTGGCGAGCATGGAAGACCGCCGCACGGCGATCAATGCATTGATCGGCAAGATCAAATACCTGGAGCCCATCATCCGCGCAAAGATCGTGGACGCGGTGCGTGAGCGTGCCGCAGTGACCTTACCCACCGATTTGATGATGCGGTCTGATCAAGTAGTGCAACTCCACCGGGCGGGCATGCAGATTGGGGCACACACCTGTACCCATCCTATTCTGAGCAGTATTACGGATGCGGAGGCGGACGACGAAATCATGCGCAGCAAGCAGCAGCTGGAAGGTTTGCTGGATGCGCCGGTTACGTTGTTCGCCTATCCCAATGGCCGTCCGGGGCGTGACTACCATGCCAAGCATGTCGATATGCTGGGCCATGCAGGCTTCAAAGCGGCTGTCTCCACCGCAGTAGGTGCTGCCACACAGGCCAGCGACCCGCTGCAACTGCCGCGCTTCAAGCCTTGGGACCGTACTGCCCTGCGTTATGGCGTGCGCATGTTGAACAATCTGCGTGCTCCAGCGGCGCAACTGGCGTGAGCATGCTGCTTTTTTCTGCCTACCCAGACAGCCTGCCCAGGGTGTTGCCTACTTTTACCCCTTCCTCTTCCTTTCTCCATGCTTAAACGACTCCAAGCCGCCCGCCAAACATTGGCGGAACTAACGCGCACCAATTACGGCACTTTCCGGGGCTGGGTTCGCCACCTATTGGGGCAGGTCGAGTTGGTGACGGGGAGGGTAGACCCCTGGGTAGCGCTTGAGCCGGCCACCGTGCACCGACTGGTCTTCGTGTGCCTGGGTAATATCAATCGCAGCGCATTTGCCGAAGGCGTGGCGCGGGCGCAGGGGGGCAAGGTTTGCTCTTTGGGCCTTGCCACCACGACCGGTGCACCGGCGTTTGAGTTGGCGTTGCAAACCGCCCCACGGTTTGGTATCGACCTGGGCAGGCATGCTGCTACCGATATCGGTGACTATCAGTACCGTGAAGGGGATTTATTGTTGGTGATGGAGATTCGCCATGCCAGACAACTGCTGGCGCGCGGCATTCCGATGCGTGCTATCGCCCTGCTGGGTGCCTGGGCCACGCCCAAGCGTATCCACCTGCATGACCCCCATACCTTGTCAGAACGCTATTTCTATACCTGCTTCACGCTGATCCACGTCGCCGTCATCAACCTGCTGGCAGAGTTGCGCCAAGCAGGCAGCCCGTGTGTGCAGCCATGAAGGTGCTGCTGACATTCGACGTGGAGGTTTGGTGCAATGGCTGGAATGCCTTGGATCAGGTATTCCCCAGCAGTTTCGAGCGCTATGTGTATGGCAGGTCTGCCCAGGGAGACTATGCCCTGCCCAAGACGCTGGAGATATTGAACCAGCATGGTCTGCACGGTGTGTTCTTTGTCGAGCCGTTGTTTGCTGCTCGCTTTGGCCAGCAATACCTCGACACCATTGTGCAGATGATTCTGGCGGCTGGGCAAGAAGTGCAATTGCATCTGCACCCGGAATGGACCGATGAAATCACGACGGCGCTAATCCCCAATAATCAGGTCAAGCGCCAACACCTGAGTTACTACGACCTGGATGAGCAGACCGCACTAATTGCCCATGGGAAAAAAATGCTGCTGGAGGCGGGCGCCGAGCCGATTACGACTTTTCGCGCCGGTAGCTTTGCCGCCAACCGCGATACCTTCCTGGCGTTGCAACGCAACGGTATCCATCTTGACAGCAGTCTGAACCGTTTCTACCCCATTAGCGGCATGGATATGCGCGATACGCATAATTTGCTGTCCCCTTTGTTCATCTCGGGTGTTCACAGCTACCCGGTTACCGTGTTCCGCGATGGGTTTGGGCGTGAGAAGCCGGCCCAGGTTTCGGGTTGCAGTTTTACTGAACTACGTAGTGCCATGCTCAATGGGTGGCATGGTGGGCAGGAGATGTTTGTGATTGTTTCGCACAATTTTGAGTTGCTGAAGCCCGATAGTGCGTTGCCCGATGCGATTGTGGTGCGTCGTTTCGAGCAGCTATGTGCCTTTCTGGGCGCGCAGCAGCAACGTTTGCCGACGGTGAGCTACCGCGACTGCAAGCCGGTTTTGACCGAGCCACCCCGGTTGGCAATGCCAAGGGCCAGCACCTTGGCTACCACGCGGCGTTATGCCGAACAACTGTTGCGCCGCCTTTGAGTCGATACCATGAACCGCGCCTTTTCGATTTATCTCGATGCTGTCCGTTTTATCGCAGCCTGCCTGGTGTACCTCTACCACTCCAACCAGCGCTTGTTGGTAGCCGATATCCTGCCGGCCAGCACCTATGGGCATAGCTCGGTCATTGTGTTCTTCGTGCTGTCGGGCTTTGTGATTGCCTACATTACCGATACCAAGGAAAAGCATTGGGCGACATACACCGCCAGCCGACTGTCGCGCGTGTACTCGGTGGCGGTGCCGGCGCTAGTATTGACCTTGCTGCTCGATGGCATTGGAAGGCAGCTTTACCCTGCAATCTATGCCTATCCATTCGACCAGTTCCTGGTGCGTTCGGTCAGCAGCCTTTTAATGTTGAACGAAATCTGGTTTGTTTCCATCACCAGTTTTTCCAATGTGCCGTATTGGTCGATTTGTTACGAGCTTTGGTATTACGTGGGCTTTGGTCTATTGATGTTTTTGCCGCGGCGGCTGGCGTATTGGGCGGTAGCGGGCTTGCTGCTGCTCTTGGGCCCCAAAGTTTTACTGTTGGCCCCCATCTGGGCGGCGGGCGTGCTGCTATACCGTTGGCAGCGTCTACATACCCTGCCAATGGCGGTAGCGGTGGTGCTGGTGGTGCTGTCCAGCGTCGGCATCGTGGCATTTCATGCTTACGAGGTCGAGGCGCAGGTGACGGCGGTTTTCAAAGGCATCATTGGCCCGCAATGGCATACCCAGCTGACCTTCTCGAAGTTCTTCCTTAGCGACTATTTGCTGGCACTCTTGGTGTTTGCAAACTTTGTAGGCATGCGGCAGCTTGCCCCGGTGCTGGGCCCCTTGCTGCTGAGGGTCGAGCGGCCCGTACGCTTTTTGGCTGCGCATACCTTCACCCTCTATTTGCTGCATCAGCCGCTTTTCCTATTCTGGGCGGCGGTATTGCGCGGCGACCCCTCCGGTTATGGCTATTGGCTGGCGACGACAGGGCTGCTGATTGTGTCGGTATTGGTTGTGGGCCACTTCACTGAAAACAAGCGCCATGCCCTACGGCATTGGCTGGAAGCGCAGTTGCGTGGCCTAGGGCGTTTTTTCCCGGCAGAGCAGCATGAACTCGGTAAATAGAGTGCAGCCCCCCTGCATTGTGCTGGGCCTGGAAACCCAGATCGGCTTGAGTCTGGTACGGGAATTAGGTCGGGCAGGCGTGCGCGTGATCGGTATTACCCAAGACCCGCATGCTATCGGCTTGCATTCCCGATTCCTCAGCGAGGGCGTGGTGGTCAAGACGGCCCGCAGCCCTGAGTTGATGGAGACCATCCGCAGCCTGGGGGAACGCTATGGGCCATGCTGTTTGATGGCGGTAGCGGAAGTCAACTTGAACTGGCTGAGCGAGCATCGGGGCCAATTCGGCAAGGTCGAGCCCATCCTGCCCGACCCGGTGGCGTTGGCCACGGTGCTGGACAAGCAGGCTACCTTGCAGGCTGCCCAGCAAGTAGGTATCGCTATTCCTACCTCGGTAGAGCCGCATTCGCACGCCGAATTGGCGGCATTGGCCCAACAGATAACCTTGCCTGCTGTATTGAAGTGGAAAGACCCCAACCTGATTGCACCTCTTTTGGCCCAGCATGGGTTAAGTCTGATCAAGGCGGAATATGTGTATTCGGCCGAGGCGCTGCTGGCAGCGCTGAACCGCTATAGCGTTATCGATGCGTGGCCCTTGGTGCAGGCATATTGCGGCGGATATGGGTTAGGGCAGTTTTTCTTCATGCACCAAGGGCAGGCGTTGCGGCGCTTTCAGCATCGGCGTATCGCCGAGTGGCCACCGGAAGGTGGCTTTTCCAGCGTATGCGACGCCTTACCGCTACATGAGCATGCGGATTTACAGGAAAAATCCATCGCCTTGCTGCGTGCCATCGGGTGGGAAGGGGTCGCCATGGTTGAATACCGTTACGACCCTGTCAGTCAACGCGCCGTGTTGATGGAAATAAACGGCCGCTTCTGGGGCAGCTACCCGCTGGCGCTGTATGCCCAGGCTGACTTCGCTTTACTAAGCTATCAGGTCGGCAGTGGTTTGCCCATCAGCGCCCTGCCTGCACCGCGTAGCGATGTACGTTGTCGTATGGTGGCAACCGAGCTGAAACGGTTGGTGCGGATTTGCCTGCAACCGGACAAAATTGCCGACCGGTCTTTTTCGATACGACCTATGGCTGAAATTACCCGTTTTGTCATCGATTTCTTCCGCCCTGGTGTGCGCTATTACGTGTGGTGCTGGAACGACCCCAAACCTTTCTGGGCAGACTTGACCAACTTACTGCGCGGGGCATTACGTTTCAGATAGCAGTTTCCGCGAAGTTCGCGAGACTTTGAATAGCTTCTAAGCCCGACTGCTTGAACTGCCCTGGCGTCTTCCCCGTCACCTTGCGAAACATGGCGATAAAGGCGCTTTCCTGCGCATAACCCAAGGCCACGGCGGTTGCCGTGATGCTCATTCCTTCGGCCAGATATCGCCTTGCAGCCATGATTTTCAGCTGCTGTCGCCACGCGGAAAAACTCAGACCGGTCTGGTTTTGGAACAACCGGTTGATGGTGCGGCTACTGGCCCCGGCCTGGGTGGCGAGTTGGTCCAGTGTCGCGGGGTTGCCCGGTTCATTCATCAGCAGCGCTGTAATGCGTAGTAGCCGTCGGTCTTCAGGCAAGGGTAGGCTTAGCGGTGCTACCGGCGCATTTTGAATTTCGTCCAGCAATACTTCGATTAGCCGCTGTTGGCATGGGTCTGCCGGTGCTAGCGGCCATTCGGCAATGCGTACGATCAACTCCCGTAAGAGAGGGTCAACAGCCAGGATTTGCGCTTTGGCTGGCAGCCTTGTGAAAGCAGCTGGGTCGAAATACAGGCTGCGGTAGGCAAAGGGTTTGGTGGCCTGTGCTTGGTGCGACGCACCTGCGGGTATCCACGCCGCCATATGTGGCGGGAGCACACAACATAGGTTGTTCACCTGGATTTGCAGCACCCCGCTTACCGCATAGAGCAACTGGGCGCGCTGGTGGCAATGCAGGCCCGAATCATGCGGGGCGGGCGTATCGATGGCGAAACCGGCCAGTGGCACCGGCAGTGTGTCGGGGTTGGGGGCGGTAGTCGAAAGGTAGCGAGGCATATTGTCTTATTTGCAATGCTTTTTGACATAACATCGATAATGCGCCGTATATGAATTCCCTACAATCTCCCACAGCTTATTGTTGGGAGTAGTTATGGATACGCGTAAAACAGCGGGCCCGCCGCTGATGTTGTTAATGTTGCTGTTGGGGTTCCCACAGCTGAGCGAAACGATTTATGCCCCGGTATTGCCGGATATTGCCCGGGTGTTCAATGTCACAGCCGGGCAGGCACAGTGGACGATGAGCATCTATTTCATCGCATTTGCTGCCGGCGTCGTCTACTGGGGCCGGTTGGCCGACCATTGGGGGCGCCGCCCAGCCTTGTGGGCAGCATTGTGCTGTTATGGCGGTGGCGCATTGCTTGCCTTGTATGCCCCTGATTTCACGGTATTACTGTTGGCAAGAATGCTGCTGGCTTTCGGTGCGAGTGCCGGGTCTATCGTGGTGCAGACGATCTTGCGTGATACCTACCAAGGTGCTGCGCTGGGTGTGGTGTTCTCAACCGCAGCGGCTGTACTGTCGTTATCGCCAGCGCTTGGCCCGCCAGCTGGTGCATTGTTGGCGGCAGCCTATGGCCATACCGGGGTGTTTGCCGCCCTCTGCATATTGGCCCTGTTGCTGCTGGCGTCCAGCAGCCGTTTGGTTGAAACGAAACCGGTTGACCAACCACCGCCACCGCCTTTTATACAGGTGGCGAGGCGTGTACTGGCAGATCGGCACATCCTTGCTTCGGCTGTGCTGGTAGCGGGGTTTAATCTGCTGCTGTTTGGTTATTACACCTTGGCGCCGTTCACCCTAGCGCAACTGGGTATGCCGCATTGGCTATTCGGTGCGAGTGGACTGATGGTAGCGGCGGCCAGTGGGGGCGGTGCCTGGCTTAATCGCCATGCTTTGCAGCGCCATACGCCTGCCAGGCTGGTCCGGTACGCGGTGTTCGCAAGCATTACTGGTTCGGTGCTGCAGTGGGTGTGCGTCTACTTATTGGGAGATATGCCTGTGGCAACGGCAGCGGGTTTGTTGCTGACGCAGGCTGTGCTGCTGGTCGCATATGGCTGTGCGATACCCAATGTGCTGTCGACAGCGCTGCTTACCTACCGGTCGGTACAAGGAAGTGCGGGCGCGTTGTTCAGCCTGTTGTATTACCTGGCGATCGCAGGTGGTTTGGGCTTGGTGGGTACTTTGTATCAGCCAGGGCTTTGGTTTCAGCCCATGGTCATGCTGATGGTCAGCTTGGCTATGTGGCCGGCATTGCGCCGCTTGTCAAAACCTCTTTAATCATGCCCAGGCGTCGGCGATTCAGTGTTGCAAACGCCTCTGGGGGTTCGGCATTTACAAATGGTAAATGCGTATTCTGAGGGTATTCTCAACGCCGTATTGCTGATGTGCCGCAGACTTTAGACAGTTTTTTATAAGTAGGAAGAATTGTTCTGGGTAAACAGCCGCTCAAAGCTCGTCGCATTCATCGGTTGTGAGAAATAAAATCCTTGGGCATAGTCACATCCAGCCGTGGTGAGCAAGGCGGCCTGTTCTTTTGTTTCTACACCTTCTGCGACTACCTTCAGCCCCAATTTATGCGCCATGGCGACCATGGTTTCGCATAACGTGAAGTTTCGGCTTCTCTCAACTAGGTTCTTTACTAGGGATTGATCAATTTTTAGGTAATCCATCTCAAATTTATTCAGGGCGGCAAGCGATGCATAGCCTGTTCCGAAGTCATCCAACGAAACCTGGATACCACTCTTACGATAACTGGCGAGGCAATCCGCAACCGCAGCATTGGCGTCAAGCAGCAAGTGTTCAGTTACTTCAATCACCAATGCATTCCCGTCAAGCGCCATATCGTCTAATACCTTGACCAAATCCAGCTTGCCGGACCGATTACGGATTTGAAGTGGGGAAATATTAATACTGATTTGCAGGTCATGTACCGTTTTGCGCCATGTCTGCAATTTACTTAATACTTCAACAAGAATCCATTCGCCAATAACAGAAATAAACCCGGTTTCCTCGGCAATCTTTACAAAGGTCATGGGGTCGATGACGCCATATTGCGGGTGGTCCCACCGGATCAAGGCTTCTGCTTTATGTAGGCGTCGGTCTTTCAAACTGAAAATGGGTTGATAAGCAAGCCAGAACTGGTTTCTCTTTATAGCGTTATGTAGGTTGTTGGAAATAAGTAGCCGGCTTTCTGCGGCTTTTTGCATAAAGGGTTCGAAAAACCGATAGCAATTTCGGCCATTCTTTTTGGCTTCATACATGGCCTGGTCGGCATTTTTGACCAGCAATGACGTTTCACAACCATCTGCCGGGGCGACGGCGACACCTATACTGCCGCTGATATAACAGATTTCATCACCCAACCGAAATGGTTGGGCGAGTTTTTCCAATATGTTTTGCGCAATTTTATCGACAATGCCTAGATTTTCAAGGTCGCTGATGACAATGGTAAATTCATCACCACCCAATCGGGCTACGGTATCAGTTTCCCGTGTGCAGGACGTTAATCTTACCGCTACCTCCTTTGGGAGTAAATCTCCTGCGGCATGGCCAAGCGTATCATTGACCATTTTGAAATGGTCCAGATCGATCAACATTACCGCCAGTGATTTGGCATTGCGCAGGCACCGACCGATATCAACACCTAATCGGTCGATAAACATCCGCCGGTTACTGAGATTGGTGAGTGAATCATGCTTTGCCAGATATTCCAGTCGCTCCTGAATTGATAAAATGGCGCCAATGTCGGAAAATACCAAGACATAATTGATGAGGCCCTCATCACCCTCAATCACATTCACCGTTTCCCACACCGATAATGCCGTACCGTCTTTCTTTTGATAGCGGATATGCCCTTGCCACTGCTGGCCTTTTATATCAATAAGCTGTTGGAAAAAGGATTCGCTATGAGCTTGGGAATATAAAGTCTCCGCGCTGTCCCAGTCCTGTGCTTCTGTTGCACTGTACCCAGTCAGTTGAGAAAAGGCCGGATTGACAGAGATGACTTTTAATTCTTTATCAATAATGATGATGCCATCGGCGGTGGATTCAAAAACCGCCGCTGCTTGACGCAGGCATTCCTCATTTTTACGGCGTTCCGTTATATCCTGTTCAACGCCGACAATGCGGGCGGCATTAGGCGATTCACTTTCCAGCTTCTTTGCATGTACTTCGATCCACCGAGGCTGGTTGTCAGCGCTGTTTTCCCGAAAAATCGCATTGACACTACCCCCTTCCCGCCGAACCCGTTCAATGGTGGATTTGATATTTTCAACATCACGTTCGTCGATTCGTTTATAAAAACGGGAAAGTGGCTCATTAATGGGTGTACAGGTGGCGGAGTAATTAGAGCCAGTCAGGTTGTATATCTGGAAATTCTCAGAAGCTGTATTCCATTCCCATATATTGATAAGAGAGGCGGCGGATAAAGCCTGATTAACTTGCGTGGAACTACTTTCCATCCTTTTATTTTCTGTATAGCGTGCAGTGGCCATCTTCAGTGTGGCATTCAATTCCCGAGGTGAAACGGGTTTGATTAAATAGCCATAAGGTAGCGCAGCAACCGCCCGTTGCAAGGTGGCGTCTTCCGCGTAAGCGGTCAGAAATACGATGGGCGTTCTGATTTCCTGATGGATTTGTCGTGCGGCTTCAATGCCATCCATTTCTCCTTCCAGGTTGATGTCCATCAGGATGATGTCGGGTTTCAATTCCATGGCGTACTGAATTGCCAACAAGCCGGTTGCTACGGTTTGGCAGACGTCATAACCCATTGTTTGTAATTGCTGCTTCAAGTCGAAGGCAATGATGCGCTCATCCTCAACAACCAGCACGCGAATGGGATTCATAGTTCGTTCTTTTCATCAATTAATGGGATACATACTTCAAATCGCACACCTGGTTGGTTGTCATGACAGTTTATCGAGCCGCCTATCTGTTCGGCCAATATGGGCACCAGTTGTAAACCCAATGATTTATTTGTGACGGGTGCTGTTTTTTCCTTAAGCCCTACGCCATGGTCTTCAACCACCAATAAAGCCAGTTTCTCGTCAATCTTATTCAGCTTAACCCAGATGGTGCCTTCACCATGAGGGTAGGCATGCTTAATGGCATTGGTGACCAGTTCATTGATTAATAACCCGCAAGGCGTGGCACGTTGCAGTTCGATATGAATGGGTTCGGGGCTGGTAATAATCTTCAGCTGGCTGTTCTTAAGTGTTGAACCAAACGTGCTTAATAATAACTGGCCAAATTTTTGTATATATTCGCCTAATTCCACGCGAGAAAAATCGCGTCTCTCATAGAGTAGTTGATGAATCAGCGCCATGGACCGCACCCTGATCTGGCTATCCATCAGCGCATTTCGGGCACCGCCGTCCTCCATGGTATTCACTTGCATATTCAACAGGCTGATGATGATTTGAAGGTTGTTTTTTACCCGGTGGTGTATCTCATTCAAAAGAACAGTTTTTTCTTGCAGCGCATTTTCTATTTGCAATAAGACGGCTTTACGGGCCGTAATATCAACAATGGCCGCCAATACCATTCGGCCTTCATTGGCATCGATGGGCGTAAGGCCAATTTCCACCGGGAATTCCGTGCCATCCTGCCGTAGCCCATATAGTTCGCGGCCCAATCCCATTGGGCGTGCTTCTGGATGGGCGATATAGCCACTACGCAATGCCTGGTGAGCGGGTCGATAGCGTTCCGGCACCAGGGTTTCCATTGATTTCCCTAATACCTCATGTGCACGGTAGAGGAAGGTATTTTCAGCTTGGCGGTTGAATAGAACAATCTCCCCATTTGTATTGATTAGGATCATCGCATTGGGGGCTTCTTGAATCGCCTGGCGGAAGTGATCTTCCAATTGCTTACGTTCTGATGTTACGCAGTGCATACGATAACCTGTCGCCATGAAGAACAAAGAACTCGATTTGTACACCGACTATTTGCTGAGCACGTTTGGTGCGGCGACAGCAACGGGCTTGTCGGCGATGGTAGGTGG